>NZ_JBEUEI010000053.1:0-19367 GCF_041020755.1 Kineococcus terrestris
GGGCGCAGCCGGAAGTAGTCGCGCAGCGTGGGCTCGGTCGCCACCCCGGTGGCGCGCGCGGGGGGGGGGGGGGGCGCGGGGCCCCCCCCCGCCCGCCCCCGGGGGGGGGGGGGGCGCGGGGGCGGTGGCCGGGGCCCGCGCGGGCCCGGCGGGCGCGTCCGGGACGGCGGCGGGGTCGCCCACCAGCTCGACCGCGGCGGCCGCCTGCGCCGGGGCACCCGACGCCGGGGCGAGCGCCGCGGGAGCGGCCGGGTCCCCGTCGCGGTCCCCGCCCCCCGCCGCGGTCGTGGCGACGGCGCCCACCAGCAGGGCCGCCAGGGCGCCGGCGCCCACGAGGACGGGCCGGCGGGCGCGCGGGGCGCGGGGCGGTGCACCACGCCGCCCGGGTGCGCGACCGGCCGGGGACGGCGCCCCCGGGCTCCGCGGCCGCGCCGGGACCGTCCCGTCCGCCCGGGCGCGGGGCACGGCCGCGGCGTGCTGCGCGTCCGCCGGCGGTGCCAGGTCGCGGGTCACCGCGGCCGCGAGGGCGGCGGGCACGGGGGTCAGCGTGGGCGCGAGCAGCTGCTCCGCGGGCGCTGCCGCGAGCCCGGCACCGGTGGTGGCGCCGGCCGCCGGCGGCGGCGGGACCGTCGCGGGCGCGCGCTGCGGCAGCCGCACGGGCCGCGGCCGGGCGCACGTCAGGACGGCTTCCGCGAGCTCACCGGCGGTCGGGCGGCGCGCGGGACGGCGGTGCAGCCCCTCCCGCAGCGCCTCCAGGAGCTCCTGCGAGGTCCCCGGGGGCAGGTCGGCGCCCGCGCGCCGCACGGCCGCGCGGGAGGCGCCCGCCTCCGGCGGCGGCGCCCCGGTCAGCGCGCACCAGGCCACCGCGGCCAGCCCGTAGACGTCCGCGGCGGCCCCGGGGGCCTCGGCCGCGGAGGGGTCGGCGTAGCCGGGGGTGCCCAGCAGGCGCCCGGGCCGGTGGCCGAGCGCGCGGGCGACGCCGAGGTCGGCCAGCAGCGGCTCACCGCGCGCGTCGAGCAGCACGTTGCCCGGGGACAGGTCGCCGTGGACCACGCCGGCGGCGTGCAGGTCGTCGAGGGCGGGCCCCAGCACGGACACCAGCCCGGCCACCTCCCCCACGCCGAGGCGCCGCCGGGCGGCCAGGACGCCGGCCAGGCCGCCACCGGCGGCGAGGTCGAGCACCAGCACGGGGTGGCCCTCGCCGTCGCGGGAGATGTCGTGGACGGCCACGAGGCGCGGGTGGCGCACCCGCCGCAGCAGGGCCAGCTCCCGCAGCGGCTCGGCGCCCGCGGCGGACGCCGGCTGCAGGACCTTCAGGGCGCGCGGCACGCCGTCGGGGCCCGTGCCGGACCACACCGCGCTGGTCGCCCCGGCGCCGATGAGCTCGCCCACGGCGTAGCCGTCGACGACGGGCGCCCGCACGGCCAGCTCGTCGGCCAGGCGGGCCAGCGCCGCGCGGCGCGCCCCGCGGGCCAGGACCACCTCCGGCAGCTCGCCACCGCCCGGCCCGCCACCGCCCGGCCCGTCGCCGCCCGGCCCGTCGCCGCCGGGCGCGGCGGTGTGCCGCCCCGTCCCGGCGTCCGGCTCCCCGCGTCCCGCCCCGTCCTCGTGCACGGCGCCACTGAACCGCACGCCCGCGACCTCCCCGGGCCGTCGTCCACAGGCCGGCGGCCCGGGCGCGGACCGCGGCGAGGGCGCGGGACGCCGCACCGCCGTGGCCGGTGGTGCGGGCGGGACGCGCGAGGCGTCCGGGACCACCCGTCGCGCCCAGAGCGGGCACCGCCCGCGCGCGGGCGGCTGCGCGGCGTCCGCGGGAGCCTCCCGATACGCTCAGCGGGTGATCCCGAGCGCCGCCGGCCCGTTGCCCTCGTCCGCGGACGTCGTCGTCGTGGGAGCCGGCCTGGCCGGGCTCGCCTGCGCGCGGCACCTGGCCGCCGCCGGGGTGGACGTCGTCGTCGTCGAGGCCCAGGACGGGGTCGGCGGCCGGACGCGCTCGGAGGTCGTCGACGGCGTCCGGGTCGACCGCGGGTTCCAGCTGCTCAACCCGGCCTACCCCGAGGTGCAGGCCCTCCTGGACGTCGACGCCCTGGACCTGCGGCCCTTCGACGCCGGTGTCGCGGTGCACCGCCACGGCCGCGTGCACGCCGTGCGCGACCCCCGCCGCCACCTGACGGGGGCGCTGCAGGCGCTGCGCTTCCCGCTGGGCACGGCGCGGGAGAAGGCGGCGCTCGTGCGCTGGCTGGCGGCGGCGACCTCCCCGGGGGACCTCAAGCGCCGCGACTCCGGCTGGGCGGAGGCGCTGGACGCCCTGGAGGTGCACGGGGACCTGCGCTGGTCGGTCGTCGAGCCGTTCCTGGCGGGCGTGCTCGGCGAGGTGGACGGCACGACGTCGCGCCGCTTCGTGGACCTGCTGGTGCGCAGCTTCCTGCGCGGCACGCCGGGCCTGCCCGCGGGCGGGGTGCAGGCCGTGCCCGACCAGCTGGCCGCGGGCCTGCCGGCCGGCAGCCTCGTGCTGGGCACCGAGGTCGAGCACGTCGGCTTCGGTCCCCGCACGCTGCTGGTGGAGACGGTCGCCGGGGCGGTGGCGGTCCGCTCGGTCGTCGTGGCCACCGAGGGCGCCGCCGCGGCGCACCTCGCCCCCGGCGCGCCGGAGGTCGCCTCGCACGCGCTGACGACGTACTGGTTCACGTCCGGCTCCTCCCCCGCCCCGGGCGACCGGGACCGCCTGCTGCACCTGGACGGCGACCGCAGCGGCCCCGTGGTCAACACCGCGGTCGTCTCGGCGGTGGCCCCCTCGTACGTGCTCGAGCCCGCCGACGGCCGCCGCGCCCTGGTGTCGGCGCTCGTGCACGGCGCCGGCGGCGGCGCCGACGAGGAGGCCGCCGTGCGCGCGCAGCTGGCCCGGGTCTACGGCACCAGCACCCGCTCCTGGACGCTGGCGGCCCGGCACGTCGTGCCGCACGCGCTGCCGCAGCTGCCGGCGCCGTTCGACGGCCCGAAGCCGGTGGAGCTGGGCGAGGGCGTCTACCTGGCCGGCGACCACCGCGAGAACCCCTCCCAGCAGGGCGCGCTGGTCTCCGGCCGCCGCGCCGCGGACGCGGTGCTCGACGGGCTGGGGCTGGGCCGCCGCCGTGCCGGCTGAGCGGCCGACGGTCGTGGCGACCTCGGGCGGGTTCCGCCGCGCCGAGCGCGGCGGCCTCGACCTGGCCGGCCTGGTGCACCACGCGGTCGACCGCGCGCGGGTGCCCGCCGGCCGCCGCCCGCGGCTGTGCTGGCTGGGCACCGCCGGCGGCGACCAGCGCGCCCGCAGCGCCGACGTCCACGACGCCGGGTGGCGCGCCGGGGTGGACGTGTCGGTGCTGGACCTGTTTCCCATGCCCTCGGTGGGCGACGTGCGCGCGCACCTGCTGGCCCAGGACGTCGTGTGGGTGGGCGGCGGCTCGGTGGTGAACCTGCTGGCGGTCTGGCGCGCGCACGGGCTGGAGGGGCCGCTGCGCGAGGCGTGGGAGGCCGGGGTCGTCCTCGGCGGGGTGAGCGCCGGCTCGATCTGCTGGTACGCCGGCGGCACGACGGACTCCTACGGGCCGCAGCTGCGCGCCGTCACCGACGGCCTGGGCTTCCTGCCGTACGGCAACGGCGTCCACTACGACAGCGAGGAGCGGCGCCGCCCCCTGGTGCACGCCCTGGTCGGCGACGGCACCCTCGGCGAGACGCACTGCACCGACGACGGCGTCGGCCTGGTGTACGAGGGGACGGAGCTGGCGGAGGCGGTCGCCGAGGTCCCCGGCCGCGGGGCGTACGTGGTGCGCCGCGAGGCCGGCGGGGTCGTGGAGACCCGCCTGGAGCCGCGGCTGCTGCCGCCCGACGGGACGTGGCGACGGGCGTAGGCTCGCCGCCGTGAGCAGCCCGGTCGTCAGCAGCCCGGCCACCGCAGCGGGCGGCGGCCCGGGCCCGCGGGCGGACGGGGCGCCGCGGGTCCTGCGCGTGCGGCTGGGCGAGGACCTCGTCGAGTACGGCGAGGCGTGGGAGCTGCAGCGGCGCCTGCACGCCGAGGTCGTCGCCGGCGAGCGCCCCGACACGCTGCTCCTGCTGGAGCACCGCCCCGTCTACACCGCCGGCAAGCGCACCAACTCCTGGGAGCGGCCCGTCGACGGCACGCCCGTCGTCGACGTCGACCGCGGCGGGCGCATCACCTGGCACGGTCCGGGTCAGCTCGTCGGGTACCCGCTGGTGCGCCTGGCGCACGGTCTGGACGTCGTCGCCTACGTGCGCCGCCTGGAGCAGCTGCTCATCGACGCGGCCGCGCGCTTCGGGGTGCGCGGGCACCGCGTGGAGGACCGCACGGGCGTCTGGGTGACCCCCGCCGCGCCGTCGCCGGCGGACGGGCGGCGCCCGGAGCGCAAGGTGGCCGCCATCGGCGTGCGGGTGGCGCGCGGGGTGACCATGCACGGGTTCGCGCTCAACTGCGACACCGACCTGCTGGGGTTCGGGACGATCGTGCCGTGCGGCCTGCGGGACGCGGGGGTCACGTCGCTGAGCGCCGAGGCGGGCGCGCGGGTGGGCGTGCTGGACGCGGCCGCCGTCGTCGAGGAGCTGCTGCCCGGCGCGGACCTGGCCGGCCGGCGCGGGCGCTGACCCGCCGCGGGCGCGGCGGGTCGGCGCTCAGCGCGGCGGCGTCACAGCTGCGGCAGGACGTGCTCGGCCACGAAGGCGACGTGGTCGAGGTCGTCGAGGTCCAGCACCTGCAGGTAGAAGCGCGTCGCCCCCACCTGCGCGTAGCGGCTGATCTTCTCGACGACCTCCCCCGGCGTCCCGGCGAAGCCGCCGGCGCGGGCCTGCTCGGGCGTGCGGCCGATGGCCGCGGCGCGGCGGGCCACCTCGGCGTCGTCGCGGCCGGCGCACACCGGCAGGGCGATGGAGAACGTCAGCTCGCCGGCGTCGCGGCCGGTCTCGGCGCAGGCGGCGCGCACCCGCTCGTAGGCCGCGGCGGCGTCCTCGACGCCGGCGAAGGCGGCGTTGTACTCGGTGGCGTGGCGGGCGGTCAGCGCGGGCGTGCGGCGCTTGCCGGCGCCGCCGACGATGACGGGCACCCGCTCCTGCACGGGCTTGGGCAGCGCCGGGGAGCCCTCCAGCCGGTAGTGCTCGCCGGTGAAGTCGAACGTCGACCCGACGGGCGTGGCCCACATCCCGGTGACGACCTCCAGCTGCTCGGCCAGGCGGTCGAAGCGCTCGCGCAGCGGCGGGAAGGGGATGCCGTAGGCGCGGTGCTCCTCCTCGTACCAGCCGGTGCCCAGGCCCAGCTCCACGCGGCCGCCGGACATCTCGTCGACCTGGGCGACCTGGACGGCGAGGACACCGGGGTGGCGGAAGGTGGCGGAGCTGACGAGGGTGCCCAGCCGCACGCGCCGGGTGTCGCGGGCCAGCGCGGCCAGGGTGGTCCAGGCGTCGGTGGGCCCGGGCAGGCCCTCGGAGCCCATCGCGAGGTAGTGGTCGGAGCGGAAGAAGCCGTCGTAGCCGGCGTCCTCGGCGGCGACGGCCACGCGTCGCAGCGTCTCGTAGGTCGCGCCCTGCTGGGGCTCGGTGAAGATGCGGAAGTCCACGCCCCCATCGTGCCGGGCGGCCCGGACGCGCCGGGCGGCGCCCGCGCGCCGGTCCTCTGGCAGCCTCGGGTCCATGACCGCCACGGCGCCCGACCCCTCCCCCGCGCCCGCCCCCGGCCCGGCCGGCGCGCCGGACCTGCTGCCGGCCACGGCCCGCGCCCTGGACGGCGTCCTGGCCCGCGAGCAGGTCTCCTCCCGGCTGCCGTCGGTGGTGGCCGGGGTGGTGCGCGGCGGGCGGCTGGTCTGGACGGGCGCGGCGGGCGCGACGACGGCCGCCGACGGCGGCGGGCCGGCCGCCGGGCCGGGCACGCAGTACCGGATCGGCTCGATCACCAAGACGTTCGTCGCCGCCGGGGTGGTCCGCGCCCGCGACGACGGGCTGCTGGCCCTGGAGGACCCGGTGCGCGCCCACCTGCCGGAGCTGGACGCGGCCGGGGTGGGCGGGCGCACGGTCGGGCACCTGCTGGCGCAGTCGGCCGGCGTGCAGGCCGAGACCGACGGGCCGTGGTGGGAGCGCACGCCCGGCGGCGGCTGGGAGGAGCTGGCCCCGAGCCTGGGCGCGGGGGCGCTGCGCCACCGCGCCGGCACCCGCTTCCACTACTCCAACGTGGGCTTCGGCGTGCTGGGCGAGCTGCTGGGGCGGGTGCGCGGCGCGACGTGGTCGCAGGTGGTCGACGAGCAGTTCCTGCGCCCGCTGGGCATGGACCGCACGACCCCGCGCCCGCGGCACCCGCACGCGCAGGGGCTGGCCGTGCACCCGTGGGCCGACGTCGTCCTGCCCGAGCCGGAGCACGACGCGGGCGCGATGGCCCCGGCCGGGCAGCTGTGGTCGACGGTGGAGGACCTGGCCCGCTGGGCGGGCGTCCTGGCCGGGCGCACGGACGTGCTGGCGGCCGCCTCGGTGGCGGAGATGAGCCGCCCGCACGCCGTGGACGACCTGCGCGGCGCGGGCTGGAGCAGCGGGTACGGGCTGGGCCTGCAGGTGTGGAGCGACGGCGCGCGCCGCTGGGCGGGGCACTCGGGGTCGATGCCGGGGTTCGTCGCGCTGCTGCGCGTGGACCCGGCCACCGGCGAGGGCCTGGTGGCGCTGACCAACTCCACGACCGGCTTCGGCGACCTCGCGCGCTCGCTGCAGGAGGTGCTGGACCGCCTGGAGCCGGCGCTCCCGGCGCCGTGGGCGCCGGCGGCGGTGCCGGCGGACGTGCTGGAGCTGGTGGGCCCCTGGTACTGGGGTCCGGCGGCGCTGGCGGTGCGCGCGCGCGGCGACGGCGGCTTCGAGCTGGCGGCCCTGCAGGGGCGGGCGCGCGCCTCCCGCTTCGCGCGCGAGCAGGACGGCTGGGTGGGGCTGGACGGCTACTACGCCGGGGAGCGGCTGCGGGTGGTGCGCGCCGCGGACGGGTCCGTCGGCCACCTGGACCTGGCCAGCTTCCGCCTGACGCGCGCGCCGTACGACCCGGACGGCGACGTGCCGGGCGGGGTGGACCCGGGCGGCTGGCGCCCCGGCGGCGGCCCGCGCAGCGGCACGTAGGCTGGACCCCGTGACCATCGCACCGGAGGGGCGGCGCCTGCTGCGTGTCGAGGCGCGCAACGCCGAGACGCCCATCGAGCGCAAGCCGTCGTGGATCCGCACCAAGGCCCGCACCGGCCCGGAGTACACCGAGCTGAAGGGCCTGGTGCGCTCGGGCGGCCTGCACACGGTGTGCGAGGAGGCCGGCTGCCCGAACATCTACGAGTGCTGGGAGGACCGCGAGGCGACCTTCCTCATCGGCGGCTCCGAGTGCACCCGCCGCTGCGACTTCTGCCAGATCGACACCGGCAAGCCGTCCCCGCTGGACCGCGACGAGCCGCGGCGCGTGGCCGAGAGCATCCGCACGATGGGCCTGCGCTACGCCACGATCACCGGGGTGGCGCGCGACGACCTGGCCGACGGCGGCGCGTGGCTGTACGCGGAGACGATCCGCCAGGTGCACGCCCTCAACGAGGGCACCGGCGTGGAGATCCTCGTGCCGGACTTCAACGGCAAGCCGGAGCTGCTCCAGCAGGTCTTCGACGCCGCCCCGGAGGTCTTCGCGCACAACGTCGAGACGGTGCCGCGCATCTTCAAGCGGATCCGGCCGGCCTTCCGGTACGAGCGCTCGCTGGACGTCATCACCCAGGGCCGCGACGCGGGCCTGGTGACGAAGTCCAACCTCATCCTCGGGATGGGCGAGACCGACGAGGAGGTCGTGGAGGCCCTGGCCGACCTGCGCGGCGCCGGCTGCGACATCGTGACGATCACCCAGTACCTGCGGCCCAGCCCGCGGCACCACCCGGTGGAGCGCTGGGTCAAGCCCGAGCGGTTCGTGGAGTTCTCCGCCGAGGCCGAGCGGCTGGGCTTCGCGGGCGTGATGGCCGGGCCGCTGGTGCGCTCCTCCTACCGGGCGGGCCGGCTGTGGGCGCAGGCGATGCGCCACCGCGGCACCGCGATCCCCGAGCAGCTGGCGCACCTGGACCGCGACACCCCCGCCGCGCAGGAGGCCGCCAGCCTGCTCGCCCGCTGACACCGGGGGCCGCCGCGCCGCCGTATCCTGGCGCCATGGCACGCCGCACGGGACCCGACACCGCTCCGAAGCCGAAGAAGCAGCGGTTCAAGCGGACGCGCCAGCTCAAGCAGGTCTACGACATGACCGTGCGGGTCGACCCGGTGACCCGCTGGTGGATGCTCCTGGCGCTGGCGGTGCCCTTCGTCCTGGCGATCGGGCTGGGCTTCGCCTTCGGCACCTCCTCGGTGGGCTTCTGGATCTACTGGGCCGTCATCGGCCTGGGCCTGGGCGTGCTGGCGGCGATGATCGTGCTGGCCCGGCGGGCCGAGCGCGCGGCGTACATGAACCTCGAGGGCCAGAAGGGCGCCACGGGTGCGGCGCTGAGCTCCATCCGCCGCGGCTGGAACGTCGAGCAGGAGCCGGTGGCGATCGACCCGCGCTCGCAGGACATGGTCTTCCGCGCGGTGGGCCGCGCCGGGGTCGTGCTCGTCGGCGACGGCCCGCCGCAGCGGGTGCGCAAGCTGCTCGAGGCCGAGCGGCGCAAGGTGGCCCGCGTGCTGCCCAACGTGACCGTGCACACCTTCACGGTCGGCAACGGCGGCGGCGCCGACGAGGTGCCGCTGCGCAAGGTCGCCTCCAAGGTCCAGCGGCTGAAGCCGGTCCTGACCAAGCAGGAGGTCTCCGCGGTGATCAAGCGCCTGCGGGCCCTGGGCGGGATCCGCCCGCCGGTGCCGCAGGGCATCGACCCGCTGCGCGCGCGGCCGGACCGCCGCGCGATGCGCGGGCGCTGACGCGCTCCCCGAGCCCGCCCCCGGCCCACGGCCGGGGGCGGACCGCGTTCAGCGGCGGACGACGACGGTGCCGGCGGCGCGGTCGTGCAGGCCCCGCCGGTCGGGGTCGGTGACCACGGCGGGGACGACGAGCACGAGCAGGACCGCGCGGGCCAGGCCCCGGGCCAGCCCCACGGCGCGCCCGTCCAGGCGCCGCACGGCCGTGCCGGCCACGGCGTGCCCGACGGTGGTGCCGGTCGTGGACACGAGCAGCAGGTGCATCAGCGCCCACACCAGCAGCGGCCCGAAGTCGGTGCCGACGCTGTCGGCCAGGAACGTGCGGGCGATGAGGGTGGCCACCGCCCAGTCGACGGCCAGACCGGCGATCCGCCGGCCCCAGCCGGGCACCGAGCCGGGCCCGGAGGCGGGCAGGCCGAGCCGGACGCCGGGCACCGGCTCCCGCGGCCCGGTCCCGCCGGCGTCGGTCGCGCGCGCACTCACCCGGGCAGGCTACGTCGCGCCCGCGCGGCACCGGCGGGCAGGTGGCGGTGGCCGGGTGGCGGTGGGCGCGGGCGGCCGCCGCGACCCGCGGGACGGGCGCTCGCCCACCGCGGGGTCGGCCCGGTAACGTCGCCGAAACATCGCCGACACGGACGCGAAACGGCGTCCGCCTACCGTCGGCGCGTCCGCGGCGGCCCGAGCACGGGCCCCCGACCCGTTCCTGGAGGTTGGATGTTCAGCAACTCCGAAGAGGTCCTGAAGTTCATCAGCGACAACGACGTCAAGTTCGTCGACATCCGCTTCTGCGACCTCCCCGGCGTGATGCAGCACTTCACGGTGCCGGCCTCCACGGTGGACGCGGACGCCCTCACCGAGGGCCAGATGTTCGACGGCTCGTCGATCCGCGGCTTCCAGGCCATCCACGAGTCGGACATGAAGCTCATCGCGGACCCGACGTCGGCCTTCCTCGACCCCTTCCGGGCCGAGAAGACGCTGGTCATCAACCACTCGATCGTGGACCCGTTCACGGACGAGCCGTACAGCCGCGACCCGCGCAACATCGCCGCCAAGGCGGAGGCGCACCTGAAGACGACCGGCATCGCCGACACCGTCTTCTTCGGCCCCGAGGCCGAGTTCTACATCTTCGACGACGTGCGGTTCGAGACGAACCAGCGCGAGTCGTACTACCACATCGACTCCGTCGAGGCGGCGTGGAACACCGGCCGCAAGGAGGACGGCGGCAACCTCGGGTACAAGACCCGCTACAAGGGCGGGTACTTCCCCGTGCCGCCGATCGACCACTTCGCCGACCTGCGCGACGAGATGGTCGTGGAGCTGGAGAAGGCGGGCCTGAAGGTCGAGCGCGCCCACCACGAGGTCGGCACCGCCGGCCAGGCGGAGATCAACTACAGGTTCGACACGCTGAAGAACGCCGGCGACCAGCTGCTGCTCTTCAAGTACATCATCAAGAACGTCGCGATGCGCAACGGCCGCACGGTGACGTTCATGCCCAAGCCGCTGTTCGGCGACAACGGCTCCGGCATGCACTGCCACCAGTCGCTGTGGAAGGACGGCGAGCCGCTCTTCTACGACGAGAAGGGCTACGGCGGCCTGTCCGACCTCGCCCGCTGGTACATCGGCGGCCTGCTGCACCACGCCCCGTCGCTGCTGGCCTTCACCAACCCGACGGTGAACTCCTTCCACCGCCTGGTGCCGGGCTTCGAGGCGCCGGTCAACCTGGTCTACTCGGCCCGCAACCGCTCGGCGTGCATCCGCATCCCGATCACGGGCAGCTCGCCGAAGGCCAAGCGCATCGAGTTCCGCGTGCCGGACCCGTCGGCGAACCCGTACCTGGCGTTCGCCGCGCAGCTCATGGCGGGCCTGGACGGCATCAAGAACCGCATCGAGCCGGCCGACCCGATCGACAAGGACCTCTACGAGCTCCCGCCCGAGGAGCACGCGAACATCAAGACGGTCCCGTACTCGCTGCCCGCGGTCCTCGACGCGCTCGAGGCCGACCACGAGTACCTGCTCGACGGCGGCGTGTTCACGCCCGACCTCATCGAGACGTGGATCGACTACAAGCGCACCAACGAGGTGGACCCGATCCGCCTGCGCCCGCACCCGCACGAGTTCGAGCTGTACTACGACATCTGACGGTCGCCGACCGCACGACGCGGGCCGCCGGCACCCCGCCCCACGGGCGGTGGTGCCGGCGGCCCGCGTCGTGCGGGGCGTCCGCGGGGCGCCGCCTCAGAAGGCGATGCCCAGCGCCCAGGGGCCGAGGGCGTAGACGCCCGCGGTGAGCACCACGACGGCGGCCAGGTTGAGCCAGACGCCGCTGCGGATCATCTGCCCCATCGTCACCCGGCCGGTGCCGAAGACGATGGCGTTGGGCGGGGTCCCCACCGGCAGCATGAACGCGCAGGTGGCGGCCATCGCGGCGGGCACCAGCAGCAGCAGCGGGTCGATCCCGACGCCCCCCGCGATCCCGGCCAGCACCGGCAGGAACGTGGCGGCGGTGGCCGTGTTCGACGTCAGCTCGGTCAGGGCGAGGATGCCCAGGGCGACGGCGGCGACGAGCAGGACGACCGGCAGCGCCGACAGCCCGCTGAACCGCTGGCCGATGTACTCGTCCAGACCGCTCTCCTGGATGGCCGCGGCCATCGACAGCCCGCCGCCGAACAGCAGCAGCACGCCCCAGGGCACGCCCTTCTGCAGGGTGCTCCAGTCCAGCGCGGCGCGACCGCGCTGCCCGCGCACCGGCACCAGGAACAGCGCCACCAGCGCGGCGATCGCGATGCCCGCGTCGGACAGGCGCCCCACGAACGGCAGGGCCCCCGTCAGCGCCGTCCAGTCGCCCAGCGGCTGGCGGAACACCCACAGCAGCGCCGTGACCGCGAAGACGACCGCGACGGTCCACTCCCCCGCCGACATGCGCCCCAGCTTGCCCAGCTCGGCGCTGATGGTCTCCTTGCCGCCGGCGATCTCACCGATCCGCGGCCGGTACTGCACCCGGGTCAGCAGCAGCCAGGCGAGCACCAGCAGGACGGCGGCCACGGGCACGCCCACGGCCATCCAGCCGGCGAAGCTGACCTCCACGTCCAGCGTCGACTGCACCAGACCGGCCATGATGAGGTTCGGCGGGCTGCCCACCAGCGTGCCCAGGCCGCCGATCGTGGCCGCGTACGCGATCGCCAGCATCAGCCCGGCCCCGAAGTGCTGCACGTCCTCGCGCGAGAGGGTGCCGCCGGCCTCGCGGTCGATGAGCGCCAGGACGCTGACCCCGATCGGGACCATCATCAGCGCGGTGGCGGTGTTGGACACCCACATCGACAGGAACGCCGTGGCCACCATGATGCCCAGCACCAGGCGGGTCGGCTTGGTCCCGATGGCGCGCACCGTGACCAGCGCGATGCGCTGGTGCAGGTTCCAGCGCTGCATCGCCAGGGCGATGGCGAACCCGCCGAGGAACAGGAACACCGTCGGCTCGCCGTAGGCGGCCGTGGCGGTGCCGATCTCGACGACCCCGGCCAGGGGGAAGACGACGATCGGGACGAGGGCGGTGGCCGCCAGCGGCAGCGCCTCCGTCATCCACCACACGGCCACGAGCACCACCAGCGCGGCGGTGATCCGCGCCTCTGGCGTCAGGCCGCCGCCGTCGGGCAGGACGGCGAACAGCAGCGCCCCCAGCAGCGGGCCCAGCGCCAGGCCGATCCACTGCCGGCGCGCCCGCCCCGGCGCCCGCGGGGCCTCCTGCTCGCCGGGCCCGGCACCGGCGACCTCCTCGCCGCGCTCGCCCGGCGGCGGGGAGGCCCCCGGGCCGGAGCGCTCCACGCGGGGCAGGTCCTCGCGCGCGCCGGTGCCCGCGCTGCGGCCGGTGGCCGGCCGGGCGGCGTCCTCGGTGCTCATCCTCGGGTCCTCGCTCTCCGTCGAGCCGGTGATCGTGGGACTGGCCCATGGTGGCGCAGGCGGGCGTGGACGGCACACCCGCCGCGCCCGGGCGGCTCAGAGACCGGCGGCCAGCGCCCGCAGGTGCCGGTGCACCCCGCCGTAGGCCTCCACGGGCGGCAGCAGCCGCTTGGGCAGCCTCGTCTGGACGCTGTAGGCGGCGTCGACGACGTTGGCCAGCGGCACCCGGCTGGTCTGCGACAGCAGCTGGTAGGCGTCCAGGCGGTCCAGGCCGGTCAGCTGCGCCAGCCAGTGCACGGCGTCCACCTGCCCGGCGCGCCAGGCGTCCTCGAGGGGCCGGCCGCTGCCGACGACCGCGAGGTGCTCGTCGTCCTCCAGGCGCGGCCACGCCGGGCCGCCGCCCTTCAGCAGCTCCACGACGAGGCGGGTGCGCACGGCACCCTCCACGGCGGTGCCGCACGACTCACCCTCGCCCTGGCGGTAGTGCCCGTCCCCGACCGAGAACAGCGCCCCGGGCACGTTGACCCGCAGGTACACCGTCGTGCCGGCGCGCACGTCGGGGCAGTCCATGTTGCCGCCGAACACGTCCGGCACCAGCGAGCTGCGGACCTCCCCGGCGGCCGGGGCGACGCCGACCGTGCCCAGCATCGGCTCCAGCGGCAGCGGGACGCTGACGCGGCCGTCGGCGGACTCGAAGGCGACCGCGCGGGCGGCGCTGTCCACCTGGTAGATCCACGTCCGCTCCGGCAGCGGGTCCTGCAGGGTCGCGGTGCGGTCGGTGCTCGTCAGCCCGCCGAAGGACGGGATGAGCGCCGAGGCGCCCCAGGAGCGGGCCGGCTCGACCGAGACGAGGTGCAGCACGAGGGTGTCGCCCGGCTCGGCGCCCTCGACGGCGAACGGACCGGTCTGCGGGTTGACGTACGGCATGTCCAGGCGGGCGGAGGCCAGGTCCGCGGTCGAGCGCAGCCGCCCGCAGAAGGCGTCGTCGCTCCACAGGTCCAGCACGGTGCCCGGCCGGACCGTGCGCAGCGGCGGCGCGCCGCCGAACGTCCAGGCGTACTGCTCGGGGGTCGGCTCGACGCTCACGACGTCCACGGCACCTCCAGGACCGCTCGGGAGCCCCTTCCTACCGCGCCGGTCCACCCGCGCGCCCGGGCAGCCGCCCTCGCCGCGCGGCGATCACCGCCGCTACTGTGCGGCGCACCCGCCCCCTGCCGAACCCGGTGGTGCCCCGTGCCGACGTCCCCGCCCCCTCCCGGGTCCCCGGGTCCCACCGGACCTCCCGGGTCTCCCGAGCCCACCGGGTCCGGGCCGCGGCGCGCCCGCGCGCGCACCTGCCGGGCCTGCCGGGCCGCGATGCGCCCCGGCGACCGGTTCTGCTGGACGTGCGGCCACGCCCCCGGGCGCACCCGGACCGGCACCGGCGGCGCCCTCGGGACCCCCGCACCGGCCGCGCCCGGACCCGCGGAGCGCCGGCGTCCGGGGGCCGGGCCGGTGCTGGTGCTGGCCGCCACGGCGGTCGCCGCGGCGGCGGTCGTGTCGCTGTGGTCGCTGGCCCGGGCGGGCGCCGACGCCACCGCGGCCGAGTCAGGCGCCCCCGTCGCACCACCCGCCGCGGCGGGGACCACCCCGACGACGGCCCCCGGGACGGCCCCCGCGAAGGCCCCCGCGACGGCCCCCGCGCGGGTGGCGACGGCGCCCGCCGCGCCAGCCCCGCCGGGCCCGGCCGCCCCCCTGCGCGAGCTGGCGGTGGCCGCGGCGCCGCGCACCTCGCCCGACAGCGTCGACGCGGGCGGCGCCCGCACGCGCTACGCGGCGGCCAACCTCCTGGACGGCGACCCCTCGACCGCCTGGCGCGCGGACGGCGACGCCGCCGGCGAGGCGCTGACGTTCCGCTTCGACAGCCCGCGGCGCCTGAGCGAGGTCGGCCTCGTCAACGGCCTGGCCAAGACCGACCCGCACGACGGCACCGACCGCTACCCGCAGAACCGGCGCGTGCTGGAGGTCGCGTGGTCCTTCGACGGCGGCCCCGCCGTCCGGCAGGAGCTCGTCGACGGCGAGCGCGGGGTGCAGCTGCTCGCGCTGGCGCCGGTCGAGGTGCGCGAGGTGACGCTGGTGCTCACGGGCACCAGCGCCGCCCCGGCGGGCGCCCCGGACCGCACGGCGCTCGGCGAGGTCCACCTCGCCGGCCCGTGAGCGGTCCGTGGGCGACCCGGGGGGTCGCACCGGCGGGGCTCACCAGCGGCGGAACTGGATCCGGTCGTCGCCGAGGATGTAGCGCACCTGCCCGCCCTCGAAGTCCTGCTGCACGCCGCCCGGGACGGGGTACTCGCCGGTGCGCGGGTAGCCCAGCCAGCCGCCCTCGGCGCCCGCCCCGAAGACCCACCACTCGCGGATGAAGCCCTTGACGACGTGCGCGCCGGTGCGCGGCGACCAGTAGATCGACCCGCCCTGGAACTCGGTGAACGCGCCGCCGGGCAGGGTGTTCTCGCCGCTGACGGGGTAGCCGAGCTCGCCGTTCTCGTTGCGGGTGGCGCCGTAGCGCTCCAGGATCGCGCCGCGCACCTCGCGGGCGCCCGTGGCGGGGCTGAAGTAGACCAGCCCGCCGGTGAACTTCTGCACGACGCCGCCGCGGATCGGGATCTCGTCGGTGGTCGGCCAGCCCAGGACGCCGCCCTCCCAGCCCAGCGACCCCCAGCGGTCGCGGATCCGGCCCTCGACGACGTGCGCGCCGGTGCCCGGCGTCCAGTAGATCGAGCCGCCGCGGAAGACGCTGAACGCGCCGGCGGGCAGCAGCGCCTCGCTCGTCACGGGCGGGCCCAGGCGGCTGCGCTCGGCGCCCAGCGAGTCGTACTTGTCGAGCACGGCACCGCGCACGGTGCAGGTGCCCGCCCCGCACGGGTAGTCGCGGGTCGCCGCTCCCGCGGGGGCGGCGCCCAGCAGGCCGCTCCCGAGGACGGCGGCGGTCAGGACGGCGGCGGCGGACGCCCGTCGGGCGGATCGGCGGGTGCGGCCCATGCAGGTCTCCTCGCGGTCGGCGGGTCTGTCCCGCGCGCGCCGCCGGCCGCGGCACGCGGTGGCTCCATCGCCGCGCGGGCCCCGCGCGTTACGCCCGCGCCTCGGACCGGTCACGAACCGGTGACGTTCCGTCGTCGACGCTCAGGTCCGGCACCCCGCGCGCCGAGGTGGCGGCGGGGACGAGCGCGCCCCGCCCGTCGCCGGCGCTCCCGCGGGACCCGTCTCAGCGCCCGTACAGGACGCGCTCGACGACCCCCCGCGCCCGCCGCGTGGTGCGCAGGTACAGCTCCTCGAACTCCGCGGCCGCGCCCGGCTCGAAGCCGAACAGCCGGGCCACGCCGTCCAGGTCGCGGCGCGTGGTGGGCAGCGAGTCGCCCGGCTTGCCCCGCCACAGGGCCACGGCGTTGCGCGCCCGGGTGGCCAGCTCCCACGCGCTCAGCAGCACCTCGTGGTCCTCGGCCTCCAGCAGCCCGGCGCGGACCGCCCCGGCCAGGGCGGCGCGGGTGGAGGTGGTGCGCAGCGCCTCGTGCTCGCCCGCGCCGCGCAGCTGCAGCAGCTGCGCGGTCCACTCCACGTCGGAGGTGCCGCCGCGGCCCAGCTTCAGGTGCCGGTGCGGGTCGGCGCCGCGCGGCAGCCGCTCGGACTCCACCCGCGCCTTGACCCGGCGCACCTCGCGCACGTCGGCCTCCGACAGCCCGCCGGCGGGCCAGCGCAGCGGGTCGACCAGCGCGAGGAACTCCTCGCCGAGGTCCATGTCGCCGGCCACGGGGCGCGCGCGCAGCAGCGCCTGCGCCTCCCACGGCTGCGACCAGCGGGCGTAGTAGGCGCGGTAGGAGTCCAGCGAGCGCACCAGCGGCCCGTTGCGGCCCTCCGGGCGCAGGTCGGCGTCCACCTCCAGCGCCGGTTCCGGGCCGGCCGCGGCCAGCTGGCGGCGCAGCTCCCCCACGACCTCCAGCGCCGCCTTCTGCGCCCGCGTGGCGTCGGCGCCCGGCAGCGGCCGGTGCACGCACAGCACGTCGGCGTCGCTGCCGTAGCCGGTCTCGCGCCCGCCCAGGCGGCCCATCCCGACGACGAGCAGACGGGTGGGCACGTCCTGCCCGCTGCGGCGCCGGACCTCGGCGACCGCGACCCGCAGCGCCACCTCCAGCACGGCCTGGTCGGCGTCGGCGAGCGCGGCACCCACCCCGGCCAGGTCCCGCACGCCGACGAGGTCGGCCACGACGGTGCGGAACAGCTCGCGCCGGCGCACGCCGCGCGCGGCGGCCACCGCCGACCCGGCGTCGGGGCGGCGCTGCGCGGCGGCCTCGGCGGCCTCCAGGACGTCGGCGACGTCGTAGGGGGCCAGGCGCTCGTCGTCGGCGAGGACGGCGACGGCCTCGGGGCTGCGGAGCAGCAGGTCCGCGGGCGTGCGCGCCGCCGACAGCACGTAGGCCAGGCGCTCGGCGGCCGCACCGCTGTCGCGCAGCATCGTCAGGTACCAGTGGGCGCCGGCCAGCGCCTCGGAGACCTGCCGGAAGGCCAGCAGCCCGGCGTCGGGGTCGGCGCCGTCGGCCAGCCAGGCGAGCATGACCGGCAGCAGGGTCTTCTGGATGCTGGCGCGGCGGCTGACGCCGGCGGTCAGCGCCTCCAGGTGGCGCAGCGCACCGGCCGGGTCGCGGTAGCCGAGGGCGGCCAGGCGCTCGCGGGCCGCCTCCGGGCTCAGGCGGGCGTCCAGGCGGGCGTCCTCGGGCGCCAGGCGCGCCACCGCGGAGACCAGCGGGCGGTAGAAGAGCTTCTCGTGCAGGCGCCGCACGTCGCGGCGGGTGGCCCGCCACAGGCGGTCCAGGCCCTCCTCGGGGTCGCCGGGCAGCCGCAGCGCGCGCCCCAGCCGGCGGCGGTCGGCGCTCGCGGTGGGCACGACGTGGGTGCGGCGCAGCCGGTGGACCTGGATGCGGTGCTCCAGGGAGCGCAGCAGGCGGTAGTCGCGGTCCAGCTCGCCGGCGTCGTGCCGGCCGACGTAGCCGAACGCGGCCAGGGCGTCGAGGGCCTCCAGGGTGTTCGAGCTCTGGCGCAACCGCTCGTCGGTGCGGCCGTGGACCATCTGCAGCAGCTGGATGGAGAACTCCACGTCGCGCAGGCCGCCGCTGCCCAGCTTCAGCTGGCGGTCGGCGTCGCGGGCGGGGATGTGCGCCTCCACGCGCCGGCGCATGGCCTGCACGTCCTCGACGAACCCCTCGCGCCCGGGCGCGGCCCACACGAAGCCCGCGACACCCTCCAGGTAGGCGCGCCCCAGGGCCGCGTCGCCGGCGACGGGACGGGCCTTGAGCAGGGCCTGGAACTCCCAGGTGCGGGCCCAGCGCCGGTAGTACTCCAGGTGGCTGGCCAGGGTGCGCACGAGCGGGCCGGCCTTGCCCTCCGGGCGCAGGGCGGCGTCGACCTCCCACAGGGCGCCCTCGCCGGTGGGCGCCGAGCACACCTTGGCCAGGCCGGCGGCCAGCCGGGTGCCCACCTCCAGCGCCTCGGCCTCGGTGGCGCCGTCGGCGGGCTCGACGACGTGCACGACGTCGACGTCGGACAGGTAGTTCAGCTCCCGGCCGCCGGTCTTGCCCATGCCGATGACGGCCAGGCGGGCGGCGCGTCCCTGGCCGGGCAGGCCGGCTCGCGTGACGGCCAGGGCGGCGTCCAGGGCGGCGGCGGCCAGGTCGGCCAGCTCGGCGGCCACCGAGTGCAGCACGGCCGTCGGCTCGGGCGCGGCCAGGTCGCGCCCGGCCAGGGCCAGCAGCCGGCGGCGGTAGGCCACCCGCAGGGCGTCGCCCGCGTCGAGGCCCGCGTCGACCGGGCCCTCGCCGGCGACGGGCACGTCGGCGTCCGGGTCGGCGCCCACGGCGCGCAGCAGCTCGGCGCGGGCGGCGGCGGCGCCGGTGGGCGCGCCGGAGGTCAGCGCGCGCCAGTGCGCCGGGTGGCGCACGAGGTGGTCGGTGAGGGCGACGGACCCGCCGAGGACGGCCAGCAGCCGCTCCCGGGTGCCCTCGACGTCCTCGGGGACCCGCCCGCCCGGGCGGGCGTCGCCGCCGCCCGGCCCGGGCAGCAGGTGCAGCAGGTCGGGGTCCCCGCCGCCGGCGCGCACGGCCTCGGCGAAGCGCACCAGGCCCAGCAGCCCCTGGTCGGGGTCGGCGGTGCGTCCCAGCGCCCGCAGCAGGGCGGCGGTGCGCTCGTCGGGCACGAGGGCCTCGTCGTCGGGCACGTCGTCCAGCGGCGGCACGACCTCGCGCAGGGCGGGGTCGCGCAGCAGGCGCACGGCCCGGCGCGGGTCGTCGAAGCCGGCGCGGGCCAGCAGCGCCAGGACGCTGGTGCGCCGGCCGCCGGTGCGCGAGGCCGCAGGGCCGGGCGGGGGGCCGGGCGGGGGGCTGGGCGGGGTCACGGGGTTCACCCTCCTCGCGCGGGGGGGGGGGGGGGCGGGGGGGCCGGCGCCCCCCCCCCCCCCCCGCACGATGCACCGGTCCGTCAGCGGCGCCGTGGTCCCCGCGGTGGCCGACCCGGACACCGCCCGCGCCGCCGCGGCGGCG
>NZ_JBEUEI010000054.1:0-18730 GCF_041020755.1 Kineococcus terrestris
CCCCCCCCCCCCCCCCGGTCACCTGCGGCGAAACCCCCCAAACACCCCGCCGGGAGGGGCGGGGCGGAGAGGTCGGGGGTGGGGGAGGCCCCACCGCGAGGACGCGGGGCAGCACCCTGGGACGCGGCCGCGCGCGGTGGTCGGCTGGAGCTCGTGAGAACCCACCGAGCCCCGGAGGCCCCCGTGACCGCCACGACGCCCGCTCCCGCCGCCGCCCCCGCGTCCCGCCGCGCCGTGCTCGGCGCCCTCGGCGGCGCGCTGCTGACCGGCGGTGCCGCGAGCGCCGCGCACGCCGCCCCCGCGGCGCCCGCGGCCCGACGCCGCCGCCCCCACCCGCTGCAGGAGCACCTGGACCACCTCGTCCACGAGGTCGGCTTCCCCTCCGCGCTGGCCGCCGTGCGCGACGCCGACGGCCGCACCCGCGACCTGACCGCGAGCCGGGTCGGTCCCGTCCCCGTGGACGGGCGGGTGCGCGCCGGCAGCAACACCAAGACGTTCGTGGCGGTCCTGCTGCTGCAACTGGCCGCCGAGGGCCGCCTCGACCTCGACGGGCCCGTCGACGAGCACCTGCCGGGGGTGCTGCGCGGCGCCTCCGGCGACGGCCGCGCGGTGACCGTGCGCCAGGTGCTGCAGCACACCGCGGGCCTGCCCAACTACACCGCGCACTTCGGCACGACCGACTGGACCCTCCTGCGCGACCGCTACTACGAGCCGCGCGAGCTGCTCGACCTGGTGCGCGACGTGCCCGCCACGGCGGCCCCGGGCGAGCGCTGGGAGTACAGCAACACCGGCTACGTCGTCGCCGGGCTGATCGCCCAGCGCGTCGCGGGCCTGCCGCTGGCCGAGCTGGTGCGCGCGCGGATCACCGAGCCGCTGGGCCTGCGCGCGACGTTCTTCCCGCACCCCGGCGAGCAGGGCTACCGCGGCCCGCACCCGCGCGCCCACCACCGGGACTCCTCGGCCCTGCCGTGGCAGGACGTGACCCTCCTGGACCCGTCCTGGGGCTGGGCCGCGGGCGCCCTCGTCACCACCCCGTCCGAGCTGAACGCCTTCACCCTGGCGCTGCTGCGCGGGGACCTGCTGCCGCCGGCGCAGCTGGAGCAGCTGCGCGCCACCGTGCCCTCGCCCGGGGACCCGTGGCCGGGCACCCGCTACGGCCTGGGGCTGTCCAGCTCGCCGCTGCCGGACGGGGCGCTGCTGTGGGGGCACGGCGGGGACATCCCCGGGTTCGAGACGCGCGGCGGCGCCACGGAGGACGGGCGCGCCGTGCAGGTGGCGGTCACGGCGCTGCCCACGGCGGTGGCCGCCGACGAGGAGGGGGCGCTCGCGGCGGTGGGCGCCGTCCTCGACGTGGTGCGGGCCGCGTTCACCTGAGCGGCGGGGCTCGCGGGGCCCCGCGCGGCGCTCAGGACGCGCGCCGCCCGCCCCCGCCCCGCGCGCCCGCCGTCCGCGAGCGCAGGTAGTCGTCGACGACGAACTGGCCCAGCCGCTCCGGGCTGGGGGTCAGCACCCGGCCGCCGTTGCGGCGCGCGACCGCGTCCACGAACCGCCGCAGCCCGGGGTCGTCGCCCAGCATGAACAGGTTGATCGTCGCTCCGAACCGCGTCAGCCGGTCCACCTCGGCGACGGTGGCGCGGATCGTGGCGGACGTGGGGGGCCACTGGAACACGGCCTCCGGCGTCCCGCCGGAGTCGTCGAGGTGGGCCGTGGGCTCGCCGTCGGTGATGACGAGGACGACGGGCTCGGCGTCGGGGTGCCGGCGCAGGTGGCGGCGGGCGATGCTCAGCGCGTGCTGCAGGTTGGTGCCCTGCACGAAGTCCGGTTCCACCTGCGCCAGCTCGCCCAGCGTCATCGGCTGCGCGTGCAGGCCGAAGCCGACGACCTGCAGGGCGTCACCGGGGAACTTGGTGGCGATGAGGTGCGACAGCGCCAGCGCCGTCTCCTTCATCGGTCCCCAGCGGCCCTCGGCCGCCATCGAGAACGACAGGTCCACGCACAGCGCGACGGCGGCCGAGGCGCGCCGCTCCGTCTCGACGACCTCGAAGTCCTCCCACGACAGCCGCACCGGCCCGGGGCCCGTGGAGGCGTTGCGGCGCACGGCGTTCGAGACGGTGCGCACGACGTCCAGCGGCTGCTCGTCGCCGAACGCCCAGCGCCGCGTCGCGCCGGTGGGCTCGCCGCCGGCGCCCGCGTCGCGGTTCTCGTGGTCGCCGCGGCCGCCGGTGTCCACGCGCTGCAGCACCTCGCGCAGGGCGGTCTGACCCAGCCGGCGCAGCGCCTTGGGGGACAGGACGAGCCCGTCGGGGGAGCGGGACAGCCAGCCCTGGCGCTGCAGCTCGCGCTCCAGCTCGCGCAGGCGCTGCAGGTCGTCGGCGGCGCCGCGGCCCAGCTGGCGCTCCAGGGCGTCGACGTCGACGTCGTCGAGGGTGGCGCCGGGGCTGTCCTGGCCCAGGGCGTCGACGAGGTCGTCCAGCTCGGACAGGTCCTGCAGCGCGTCGGCGGCCTCCCCGTAGCCGAGCGGTTCGGCGCCCTGCGCGCCGCGCACCCGCTCGCCGCGGCTGAAGTCCAGGTCGGGGCGCAGCGCGCGCAGGTTGTCCGACAGCTGCGCCATCTGCGCCTGCAGGTCGACGTCGTCGCCGAAGGCCGCGTCGACGAGCTGCTGCAGCTCCTCGCGCTGCTGCGGCGACAGCGAGCGCATCAGGCGCGAGGCGGCCGCCGCCCGGCGGGCGAGGGTGTCGACGAGGTCGTCGAGGTCGCGCACGTCCTCGGCGTCGGGGCCGAGGGCGTCGCGGTGGCGGTCGAGGAACCGCTGGAAGTCCTCCTCGGTGTCCTCGCCGCGGGCCTTCTTGGCCAGCAGGTCGTTGAGGTCGGCCAGCATGTCCTTCAGCGCCTGCGCAGCCCCCTCGGCGCCGCCGCCCTGCAGGGCCTGCTTCATGCCGCGGAACTGCTGGTCCACGACATCGCCGCGCAGCCCGTCGAGCAGCTGCCGGTAGGCCTCGCGGGCCCGGTCGCTGGTCCAGTCGTAGTCCTCCAGCTCGCGCACCGCCTGCGCGGTGGAGCGGGGCAGGGCGTCCAGGCGCGTCTCGGCGAAGCGGGCGTCGTCGCCCTCGCGCCCGGCGAGCTCCTCGCGCTCGGCGGCCAGGGCCTGGTCGAGCTGGGCGCGGGCCCGGGTCAGGGCGCCGTCGAGGTCGCCGCGGCGGGCGGCCTCGCGGCGCAGCCGGGCGGCGCGCGCCCGCAGCTGGTCCAGGCCGGAGCCGCCGTCGGGCCCGCGGTGCAGGAGGTCGCGCAGGGCCTCGCGCAGCGACCCGCCGCGCAGCACCTCGCGCCCCACCTGGTCCAGCGCCCCCCGCACGTCGTACGGCGGGGCCAGCGGGTCGGCGCCCCCGGACCACTCGCCGTAGCGGTAGCGCTCCAGACGGCGCCTGCGTCCTCCTGCCTCGGCCACGCCGCGACGCTACGTCCGCCGCGGGCGGGGCGCCACGCCTCGGCGGGCGCCGGGAGTCGGCGGCCGTTGGACGGCATGACAGTTTGTCTGGACAAATAGGGGTCGACCGGTGGCATGATGGGCGCGCCCGGCGGCCGGGCGGCCCGCCCGCCCCGCGCCCGCGCCGAAGACGCCCGAGGAGGCTCCGTTGACCACCACCACCGCCAGCTCCACCGCCGCCGCTGGCACGGCCGACCTGCCCGTCGTGGCGCACTGGATCGCCGGTGCGCCCACCACCGGTGCCGGGGACCGGCTCGGTGACGTGTACGACCCGGCCACCGGCCGCGTGACCAAGCGGGTCGCCCTGGCCGAGCCGGGCGACGTCCAGGACGCGGTAGCCGCCGCGAAGGCCGCGTTCGGCGCCTGGCGCGACACCTCCCTGGCCCGGCGCACCGCCGTCCTGTTCGCCTTCCGCGAGCTGCTGAACGCCCGCAAGGGCGAACTGGCAGAGATCATCACCGCCGAGCACGGCAAGGTCCTCTCCGACGCCCTGGGCGAGGTGGCCCGCGGGCAGGAGGTCGTGGAACTGGCCTGCGGCATCAACCACCTGCTCAAGGGCGGCATGAGCGAGAACGCCTCCACCAAGGTCGACGTCTACTCCATCCGCCAGCCCCTGGGCGTGGTCAGCGTCATCTCCCCGTTCAACTTCCCCGCGATGGTCCCGATGTGGTTCTTCCCCATCGCCATCGCCGCCGGCAACACCGTGGTCCTCAAGCCCAGCGAGAAGGACCCTTCCGCGGCGCTGTTCATCGCCCAGCTGTGGAAGGACGCCGGCCTGCCCGACGGCGTCTTCAACGTCCTGCACGGCGACAAGGTCGCCGTCGACGGCCTGCTGACCCACCCCGACGTGGCGTCGGTCTCCTTCGTCGGCTCCACCCCCATCGCCAAGTACGTGTACGAGACCGGCACCGCGCACGGCAAGCGCGTCCAAGCCCTGGGCGGGGCCAAGAACCACATGCTCGTCCTGCCCGACGCCGACCTGGACCTGGCCGCCGACGCCGCCGTCAACGCCGGCTTCGGCTCCGCCGGCGAGCGGTGCATGGCCGTCTCGGCCCTGGTGGCCGTGGACTCGATCGCCGACGAGCTCATCGCCAAGATCAAGGACAGGGTCGCGACCCTGCGCACCGGCGACGGGCGCCGCGGCGCCGACATGGGCCCCCTGGTCACCGGCGCCCACCGCGACAAGGTGGCCGGCTACGTCGAGGCCGGTGTGCGCGAGGGCGCCGAGCTGGTGATCGACGGGCGCCAGGTGGTCCCGGACGCCGCCGACGAGCAGGCCGCCGCCGACGGCTTCTGGCTGGGCCCCACCCTCTTCGACCACGTCGGCACCGGCATGTCGATCTACACCGAGGAGATCTTCGGGCCCGTCCTGTCCGTCCTCCGGGTGACCTCCTACGACGAGGGTCTGCAGCTGATCAACGCCAACCGGTACGGCAACGGCGTGGCCATCTTCACCAACGACGGCGGCGCCGCGCGCCGCTTCCGCAACGAGGTGCAGGTCGGCATGATCGGCGTCAACGTGCCCGTCCCGGTCCCGGTGGCCTACTACTCCTTCGGCGGCTGGAAGCAGTCCCTGTTCGGCGACACCCACGCCCACGGCAGCGAGGGCGTGCACTTCTTCACCCGCGGCAAGGTCGTCACCGAGCGCTGGCTGGACCCCTCTCACGGCGGCCTGAACCTCGGCTTCCCCCAGAACGACTGAGCGCGTCCGCGAGCGCCCCGCACCGGCACCCGGTGCGGGGCGCTCGTGCTCGGGGGTGGTGGGTGCCGCCGCCCACCGGTCATGCTGCCCGGGTGACGACGTCCACGACCTCCGCCGCCACCCCCGCCCCGACCACCGCGACCGTGCCCGCGCTGAAGGAGTGGGGCGCCGTCGCGCACGCCCTCCTCCAGGGCCGCCAGGCGTTGCTGCTGCGCAAGGGCGGCATCGGCGAGAAGCGGTTCGCCGTCGGCGCGGACCGCTTCCTGCTGTTCCCGACCGTCGCGCACAGCCACGCGGAGGCGGTGCGCCCCGAGCACCGCGACCTGCTCGCGCGCGGCGCGGCCGACGTGAGCGACGACGCCGTCGTCGTGCGCGCGCTCCTGGAGGTCGTCGAGGTCGTGCCGGTGACCCGCCCCGAGCGGGTCGGGGAGCTGGAGGACCTGCACGTGTGGACGACGGACTCGGTGCGCCGCAGCCGCGTGGACTTCCGCCCCCGGCACCTGCTGACCGCGCTCGTCGTGCGGGCCGCACCGCTGGCCCAGCCCCTGCGCCTGCCGCGCCGGCCCGGGCAGGTCGGCTGCTTCAGCTGGCTGGACCTGCCGCTGGAGCCCCCGCTGGACCGGGCCGCCACCGCCGCCGGGGCGCCCGCGCGCACCGACGAGGACCTGCGGGAGGTCGCCGCCGCCGTCCGCGCCCGGGTCGGCTGACGGCGTGAGCGGCCCGCACGAGGGGGACGGCGCCGGGGGCCGGGAGGAGCTCCTGGCCCGCTACGCGCGGCTGGTGCGGCACGAGCTGCCGGCCGCCGCGGCCGACGGGGGCTGGTCGCTGCGCGCCGACCACTGCTTCGGCCGCGTCCTGCTCGACGACGCCGTGGGCGGGCGCTGGTACGACGTGCTCGACCGGCGCGCCGGGCCGGCGTTCCGCCAGCTGGACGACGAGCGCCTCGCCCGCGCCGTGCGCACCGCCGAGCGGCTGCTGACCGAGGGCGAGCCGCTCGTGCGCGCCCTCGACGACCGCTCCCTGCGCTGGCGCGGCAAACCCGCGAAGCGGCGCGGTCAGCTGCCGTAGACGGTCCGCCCGTCCTCCAGCACCACCTTGTCCAGCCGCCGGGTCAGGTGCAGCGCCTCCAGCACGAACTCCACCCCGGAGGCCGCGCGGCCCGGCGACGGGTCGTCGCCCAGGCCCAGGCGGTCCAGCACGCGCCCGAGGCCCGGCACCGTGCCGACCTGGCGCAGCAGCTCCTCGGCGGGCACCAGGTCGCCGGTCTCGATGGTGCGGCCCTCGGTGACCAGCTCGGCGAACCCGGACAGCTCCGCCCCGCCCAGGCGCGCCCGGTACGTCTCGGCGACGGCCGTGCGCAGCAGGTGCTCCAGCACCTCGACCTCGCGACCCTCCTCGCCCTGCTCGAACTCCACCTTGCCGCCCAGCACCGTGACGACGGTGTGCAGGTCGCCCACCCGCGCGACCGGCTCGTGCTGCTCCCCGGACAGGGCGTGCCGGCGCAGCGCCGCGGCCGCCACCGTCTCCGCGGCCGCGATCGAGAAGCGGGCCGAGACCCCGGAGGCGGGGTCGACGGCCGGGGACTCGCGCACCGCCCGGGTGAAGCGGGCGACGACCTCCAGCAGGTGCTCGGGCACCTCGGCGACGGTGTCCGCCTCCTGCCGGACCAGGTCGACCTCCAGGTCGACCTCCAGCGGGTAGTGGGTGCGCACCTCCGCCCCGAAGCGGTCCTTGAGCGGGGAGATGATCCGCCCGCGGTTGGTGTAGTCCTCCGGGTTGGCGCTGGCCACCAGCAGCAGGTCCAGCGGCAGGCGCAGCTGGTACCCGCGGACCTGGATGTCGCGCTCCTCCAGCACGTTCAGCAGCGCCACCTGGATGCGCTCGGCCAGGTCGGGCAGCTCGTTGACGGCGAAGACCCCGCGGTTGGTGCGCGGGACCAGGCCGAAGTGGATGGTCTCCGGGTCGCCCAGCGGACGGCCCTCGGCGACCTTGACGGGGTCCACGTCGCCGATGAGGTCGCCGACGGAGGTGTCGGGGGTGGCCAGCTTCTCGCCGTAGCGCAGCGAGCGGTGCAGCCACTCCACCGGCAGGTCGTCGCCCTCGGCCAGGACCCGCCGCCGCGAGGCGGGGGTCAGCGGGGCGTACGGGTGCTCGTTGAGCTCGCTGCCGGCGATGACGGGCGTCCACTCGTCGAGCAGGCCCACCAGGGAGCGCAGCAGGCGCGTCTTGCCCTGCCCGCGCTCGCCGAGCAGCACGACGTCGTGCCCGGCGAGCAGGGCCCGCTCCAGCTCGGGGGCCACGGTGTCCTCGTAGCCGACGACGCCGGGGAAGCGGTCCTCGCCGGCGCGCATGCGCGCCAGCAGGTTGCGCCGCAGCTCCTCCTTCACGGCGACGTGCTCGTGGCCGGAGGCGCGCAGCGCGCCCAGGGTGCGGGGGAGGTCGTCGGGAGCGTCGAGGGGCAGCGGGAGGCTCGCGCTGGTCGTCACCGGGGCAACCTACGTCCGGCGGCGCCCGCCCGCGCCCGGTGGCGCCCGCCGGCCGCGGCGGGAGCACCATGACCCGGTGCCCGAGCGCCCCGCCCACCCCCACCCCTACGTCAGCCCGGCCCTGCGCACGGCCGCCGAGTGGGCGTGGCGGTTCGTCGTGGTGGTCCTCGGGGTGGTCGTCCTCGCCTACGGCCTCAGCTTCGTCAGCGAGGTCCTCGTCCCCGTCCTCGTCGCCCTGCTGGGGGCGGCGCTGCTGCTGCCGCTGACGGAGGCGCTGCACCGCTCGGGCCTGCCGCGGGCGCTGGCCGCCCTGGTGTCGATGCTGGGGGCCGCGGCCGTCGTCGGCGGCCTGGTGGCCCTCGTCGGGCAGCAGGTGGCGCAGGGCTTCGGGGACCTGTCGGCGCAGGCGCGGGAGGGGGTCGCCGAGGTCGAGCGCTGGCTGACGGGGCCGCCGCTGAACCTCAGCGGGGGCTCGATCAGCGACCTGGTGCAGCAGGCCGAGGACGCCGTCGCCGCCAACCGCGACACCCTGCTGACGGGCGCGGCGTCGGTGGCCACGACCGCCGGGCACCTGGTCGCCGGGTTCTTCATCGCGCTGTTCGCGACGTTCTTCTACCTGCTGGACGGCCGGCGGATCTGGACGTGGCTGGTGGGGCTGCTGCCGCGCCCGGCGCGCGAGCCGGTGGACGACGCCGCCCGGCAGTCGTGGGTGACGCTGACGCACTACATGCGCGCCACGATCGTCGTGGCGCTCGCGGACGGCACCGGGGTGGCGGTCGGCGCCGCGCTGCTGCGGGTGCCGCTGGCGCTGCCGCTGGGCGTCCTGGTGTTCCTCGGCGCGTTCGTGCCGATCGTCGGCGCGCTGCTGTCCGGGACGGTCGCCGTCCTCGTGGCGCTGGTCGCGCACGGCCCGGTGACGGCGCTGCTGATGCTCGCGGTCGTGGTGGGGGTGCAGCAGGTGGAGAGCCACCTGCTGCAGCCGTTCCTCATGGGCCGCGCGGTGGCCGTGCACCCGCTGGCGGTCGTCCTGGCGGTCGCGGCCGGCGCCACCGTCTTCGGCATCGCCGGCGCGCTGTTCGCGGTACCGCTCGTGGCCGTCCTCAACACCGGGGTCGGGGCGCTGGCGCGCCGGGGCCGCACCCCGGAGGTCGCCGAGATCGAGGACTCCGACGCGCCGCTGGCCCCCGACGTGCCGCCGCCCAGCCGCGCGGACGGCGAGCCGCCCGGGGACGCCGCGGAGGACGCCCCCGGACGGCGGTGAGCCGCCGGGTCAGCCGGTGAACGGCTCGGTGGAGAGCACCTTGACGGGCACGCTGCGGCCGTTGGGCGCGGTGTAGGCGACCTCGTCGCCGGGCTTGCGGCCGATGACGGCCGCCCCCAGCGGGGACTTCTCGCTGTAGACGTCCAGGCCGGCGCCGTCGCCGACCTCGCGGCTGCCCAGCAGGAAGCGGACCTCCTCGCCGGCCAGCTCGACGGTCACGACGGAGCCGAGGACGACCTCGCCGCCGGCGGCGGTGGCGGCCTCGCCGACCTGCGCCGTCTCGAGCAGGTGGCGCAGCTGGCGGATGCGCAGCTCCTGCTTGCCCTGCTCCTCCTTGGCGGCGTGGTAGCCCGCGTTCTCCTTGAGGTCGCCCTCCTCGCGGGCCTGCTCGATGCGGCGGGCGAGCTCGGTGCGGCCCTCACCGGACAGGTGGTCGTACTCGGCCTTGAGCCGGTCGAACGCGTCCTGGGTCAGCCAGGTGCCGCTGCCGGTGGTCGTCTCGCTCACGATGACTCCTCGAAACCTCGTGGCCCGGCTCACCCGGGTGGTGAGCGGACCGTGGTGCACACAGGTGCTGGACGAACGGGCGGCACCGCGGGTGCCGCCGGGTGAAAAGCGGAGTCGCCCGGCCCCGCGGCAGCGGGAGCGAGCGACTCGGAACGGCCCACCGTAGCCGCATCCGCGGCCGGTCTCCACCCGGTCGCGGTGCGGACGGGGCGGGCGCGGGGGAGCGGACGGCTCAGTCCGCGGCCACGCAGGACTCCACGCCGACGGTCACGGCGCGCTCGACGGTGCGCACCGTCGTGGTCAGCTCGACGGTGCGCCCGTCGCTGGGCGGCACCCGCACCTCGACCAGGCCCACCTCGGTGTTGCGGTCGTTGGCGGCGCTGACGGCGCAGGTCACGGCGGTGCCGGGGTCGCGGGTGACCGCGAAGCGCAGCTCGGCGGTGGAGTCGTCCACGATGCGGTGGGCGACCTCCGTGGCCGCCGGCCCGCGCGTCTGCACCACCGCCGCCCACCCCATCCACGCCAGCAGGGCGAGCGCCCCCAGGACGGCGCCGGCCAGCGGCAGGGGGCGGCGCCACCACGGGCGGGCGCCCGGCCGGCGGCGCCCGTAGCGCTCGGCCAGCAGGTCCGCGTCGGGGTCCGCGCCCGTGCGGGCGCGCGTGCCGCCGCCGCGCCCGGTCCCGTCCTCGCCGCTCACGACCCCGCCCTCCCGCCGTTCCCGCCGCTCCGCCCCCGGTCCCGCCCGGGGCGGGCCCGCCCGGCGCGGCGCGCCGCGGGGCATCGGTGAAGATGTACCCCGATCGTCGCACCCGTCGGCGACGAGCCAGGCAGAGGGGAGCACCGGTGGCGGAGAGCCTGCGGCTGATGGCCGTGCACGCCCACCCGGACGACGAGTCCAGCAAGGGAGCCGCCTCGACGGCGCGGTACGCGGCCGAGGGCGTGGAGGTGCTCGTCGTCTCCTGCACCGGCGGCGAGCGCGGCGACGTCCTCAACCCGCGCCTGCAGGGCGACCCGCGGATGCTGCGCGACATGGCCGAGTACCGCCGCCGCGAGATGGCGGAGGCCGCCCGCGTCCTGGGCGTGCAGCACCGCTGGCTGGGCTACGTGGACTCCGGCCTGCCGGAGGGCGACCCGCTGCCGCCGCTGCCCGCGGGCTGCTTCGCGCTGGAGCCGCTGGAGTTCACGGTGGACGCCCTGACCCACGTGGTGCGCGAGTTCCGCCCGCACGTCATGACGACCTACGACGAGTCCGGCGGCTACCCGCACCCGGACCACGTCATGTGCCACCGCGTCTCGCGCGAGGCGTTCGACGCGGCCGCCGACCCCGACCGGTTCCCGGCCGCCGGCCCGGCGTGGCGCACCTCCAAGCTCTACTACCACGCGGGGTTCTCGGTCGCCCGGATCCGCACCTTCCACGAGGCGCTGCTCGCGCGCGGGCTGGAGTCCCCGTACGTGGAGTGGATCGCGCGCATCGAGGCCAGCGACGGCCCGCCGCGCACCGAGCTGGAGATCACCACCAGGGTGGAGTGCGCGGAGTACTTCCCCGTGCGCGACCGCGCGCTGCTGGCGCACGCCACCCAGATCGACCCGGACGGCTTCTTCTTCGGCGTGCCGCTGGAGCTGCAGCAGGAGCTGTGGCCGACGGAGGACTACCACCTGGCGCTCTCGCACGTGCCGACCGAGCTGCCCGAGGACGACCTGTTCGCCGGGCTGCGCGCGCGGGTGCCGGCGTGAGCGCGGTGGCGCTGGCCGCGCTGGTGGCGGCCTCGCCGTCGCCGTCGCCCGGCGGGGCGGCCACCCTCGACCCGGACCTCGTCACCCCGGGCCTGTGGGGCTTCGCGTCGCTGTTCGTGCTGGCGCTGGCGGTCTACCTCCTCGGCCGCGGCATGGCCCGGCGCGTGCAGCGGGTCAACCAGCGGGCGCGCGTGGAGGCCGAGGAGCGCGCCCGCGAGCAGCGCGCCCGGGCCACGGCCCGCGGCGAGGAGCCCGGCGACGGTCCGGAGGGCGGGCCCCTCGACGGGCCCCGGGACGTCCCGCGCGCCTGAGCGCCCTCAGGAGCCGGCGGCCACCGCCGTCGTGCGCTCGGCCGCCGGGCGCGCCAGGTGCTCCTCGGCGGCGGCCAGCACGGCGACCACGTCGCGGGCCCAGGTCACGTCCAGCGGGTGCCGGTCACCCTGCTCGGCGCTCGCGCGCAGGGCGTCCACGGCGCGCGCGAACCCCTCCTGCGGCGTGCCGGTGAAGCGGGGCAGGTCGTGCCGGCCGCCGGGCCCCCACACCGTCGCCCACGAGCCGCCGGCGCTCGCCGGGGCGGTGAGGGTCAGCGACAGCGCGCTCGCCGCGCCCGAGGCGTGCTCGCACGCCACGACGACGGCGTCGCGCACCCCGCGCCCCCCGCCCACGCGCACCACGGGCCCGAGCAGCGGCAGCAGCACCGACAGGGCGTGCGGGCCGGTGTCCCACAGCCCGCCGCGCTCGCGGCGCCACACCGAGCCCGCGTACGGGTTGCCGGGCACGTCGATCGTGCCCGCCCAGCGGGCCAGCGCCCCCTCCCACGGGCCGTGCTCGGCGGCGAGGGCGCTCGTCCGGGCCAGCCAGTCGGTGACCTCCGGCTGGAACAGGTACGTCATGTACGACACCGACGCCACGCCCGCCGCCCGCGCGGCGGCCACGACCCCGTCGGCCGTCCCGACGTCCAGCGCCAGCGGCTTGTCCAGCAGCAGGTGCCGGCCGGCGCGGGCGGCGCGCACCGCCACGGCCGCCTGCACGTGCGGCGGCAGGGCCAGCGTCACGGCGTCCACGTCGGCCAGCAGCGCGTCGAGGTCGTCGGTGCCGCGCACCGCCCCGGCCGCCCCGCCCAGCGACGCGGCCGCCTCGCGCGCCCGCCCCGCGTCGCGGCCCCAGAACCCGACCAGCTCGACGTCGGGGTGCGCGGCCAGCGCCGCGCCGTGGCAGGTGCGCGCCCAGTGGCCCGTGCCCAGCACGGCGAAGCGCCGCGGGGGCGTGCGGGGGGCCGGGCGGGCGGCGGGGGCGTCCGGTGCGGCGGTCACGGCCGCAGCCTGCCGCACGCTCGCGCCGGGGCGCGCTCCGCCTCAGCCGCCGTGCCGGACGGTCGCCACCAGGATGGCCGCCCAGTGCGCGGCGAAGGCGACGACGGTGAAGGCGTGGAAGACCTCGTGGAAGCCGAACCAGCGCGGGCTGGGGTCGGGGCGCTTGGTCGCGTACGCGAGGGCGCCGAGGGTGTAGAGCAGGCCGCCGACGACGACGAGGACGGCGACGGCGGTGCCGCCGCCGCGGGCGAAGTCGCCCAGGTAGCCCACGGCCACCCAGCCCAGGGCCACGTAGACGGGCGTGTACAGCCAGCGCGGGGCGCCCACCCAGAACACCCGGAACGCCACCCCGGCCAGCGCGCCGGCCCAGACGAGCACCAGCAGGGTCCGGGCCCGGTCCGGGGCGAGCGTCGCCACCGCCAGCGGCGTGTAGGTGCCGGCGATGATGAGGAAGATGTTGCTGTGGTCCAGCCGCCGCAGGACGGCGCTGGCGCGGGGCGTCCAGCTGCCGCGGTGGTACACGGCGCTGGTGCCGAAGAGCAGGGCGGCGGTGACGGCGAAGACGGCGGCGGCCGCGCGCGTCGCGGCCGTGGGGGCCAGCGCCACGAGGACCGCCCCGGCGACCAGCGCGGCGGGGAACGTGCCGGCGTGCAGCCAGCCCCGCAGGCGGGGCTTGACCGCGGCCTCGAGGCGGTCGCCGAGGCCCCGGACGGCGTCCGCGACGGGTTCGTGCGTCATCCTGCGAGCCTACGTTACGCAACCGTAGGTTCGAGCCCGCGCGGCCGCCCCGGACCCCCGGACGGGGGACGCCGGGGCGGCCGCGGACAGGATGCGGGCGGGGTGCCGGCAGGTCCCGGGGAGACCCCGTGCAGGTGCGCCGCGACGGTGCGCCGGGGCAGCGATCCGCGGTTGTACCGTGAGCGCCGATGGCCCTCCGCGATCTGCTCTACGGCGCGTACGGGCGGCGGCTCGAGCGGTCGCTGGACCAGACGGCCCTGCCCCGGCACGTGGGCATCATCGTCGACGGCAACCGCCGGTGGGCCAAGGCGTTCGGCGCCTCCACGGCGCACGGCCACCGCGCCGGCGCGGACAAGCTCCTCGAGGTCATGGGCTGGTGCGCCGACGAGGGCATCGAGGTCGTCACCCTCTACCTGCTGAGCACCGACAACCTGGCCCGCCCGGCCGCCGAGCTGGCCCCCCTCATCGACATCGTCGAGGACGCCGTCGCCCGCGTGGCCGCCACGCAGCACTGGCGCGTGCACCCGGTGGGTGCCCTGGACCTGCTGCCGGGGGCGACCGCCGGGCGGCTGCGGGAGCTGGCCGAGCGGACGGCCGGGGTGAGCACCGGCGTCGTCAACGTCGCCATCGGCTACGGCGGCCGCCGCGAGATCGCCGACGCCGTGCGCTCGCTGCTGCGCGAGCACGCCGCGAAGGGCACGACCTTGGAGGAGCTGGCCGAGGTCCTCGACGTCGAGCACATCGCCGCCCACCTCTACACCAAGGGCCAGCCCGACCCCGACCTCGTCATCCGCACCTCGGGCGAGCAGCGCCTGTCGGGCTTCCTGCTGTGGCAGACCGCGCACTCGGAGTTCTACTTCTGCGAGGTCCTGTGGCCGGACTTCCGCAAGGTGGACTTCCTGCGGGCCCTGCGCGCCTACGCCGCCCGCGAGCGCCGCTTCGGCACCTGAGCGCCGTCGCCTCCCGCTCACCGGCGGGTGCTGCGATGTTCACCCTCCCGGGTGCCCGCCCCGCGTGTTCGTCCCGCCGCGGGCGGGTGCGGCGGCTAGCGTCGGTGGTGACGGGGGGCGCTCGCTCCCCGCCCGGGAGGTCGCCGTGCGAGCTGTCCAGCGCAGCAGGGGGGCCGGACCGCGTGCCCCCCGCACGTCGCGTCCCGTCCGCCGCTGAGGGGAGTCCCCGCGCGGGCAGCGCGAGGCTCCCGAGACGGGAGACGTCCGTGGTCCACACCCCCACCCCCGCGACCGGCGACCCGACCGGGACGCGCCGGACCTTCGTCCTCGACACCTCCGTCCTCCTGGCCGATCCCGGGGCGCTGGCGCGCTTCGCCGAGCACGACGTCGTCCTGCCGCTCGTGGTCGTCAGCGAGCTGGAGGGCAAGCGGCACCACCCCGAGCTCGGCTACTTCGCCCGCGAGGCGCTGCGGCGCCTGGACGACCTGCGCGTGCAGCACGGCCGCCTCGACCGGCCGGTGCCGGTGGGCGAGGAGGGGGGGACGCTGCGGGTGGAGCTGAACCACTCCGACGCGTCCTCGCTGCCCTCGGCGCTGCGCACCGGCCCGCTGGCCACGGCGGGCGACACGCGGATCCTGGCGGTGGCGCGCAACCTGGCCGACGAGGGGCTCGACGTCACCGTCGTCAGCAAGGACGTGCCGCTGCGGGTGAAGGCCTCCGCGGTGGGCCTGAGCGCCGAGGAGTACCGCGCCGAGCTGGTCGCCGACTCCGGCTGGACGGGCGTGACGGAGCTCGCCGCCACCGCCGAGGAGGTCGGCGCGCTGTACGAGTCGGGGCGCCTGGAGCACCCCGAGGGTCGCGAGCTGCCCTGCAACACCGGGGTCGTGCTGTCCTCGCCGCGCGGGCACGCGCTGGCCCGCGTCGGCGCCGACAAGGCGCTGCGGCTGGTCAAGGGCGACCGCGACGCCTTCGGGGTGCACGGGCGCTCGGCCGAGCAGCGCATCGCGCTGGACCTGCTGCTGGACCCGGCGGTGAGCATCGTGTCGCTGGGCGGGCGCGCCGGCACGGGCAAGTCGGCGCTGGCGCTGGCCGCGGGGCTGGAGTCGGTCGTCGAGCGCCGCGAGCAGCGCAAGGTCGTCGTCTTCCGGCCGCTGTACGCGGTCGGCGGGCAGGACCTCGGGTACCTGCCCGGCACCGAGGCGGAGAAGATGGGCCCCTGGGGGCAGGCGGTCTTCGACACCCTGGAGGCGCTGGTCGCGCCGGCGGTGCTGGAGGAGGTCGCCGACCGCGGGATGCTCGAGGTGCTGCCGCTGACGCACATCCGCGGCCGCTCGCTGCACGACTCCTTCGTCGTGGTGGACGAGGCGCAGTCGCTGGAGCGCAACGTGCTGCTGACGGTCCTCTCGCGCATCGGGCAGGGCTCGAAGGTGGTCCTGACGCACGACGTGGCCCAGCGCGACAACCTGCGGGTGGGCCGGCACGACGGGGTGGCGGCCGTCGTGGAGGCGCTGAAGGGGCACCCCCTGTTCGGGCACGTGACGCTGACGCGCTCGGAGCGCTCGCCGGTCGCGGCGCTCGTCACCGAGCTGCTGGACGGCCCGGGGGCCTGAGCCCGGCACCAGGTCCGGTGCCCGCCGCGTCCGACGAGGTCGCGGCGGGCACCGGGAACCGGAGGTCACCGGGCCGCGTCAAACCTCCTCCGACCCGCACACCCGCGTGAGATGCGTCACGAAAGTCGACGGATCGTGGCCGTCACGTGACCTCATCGTGATGATCCGCGGGTCCTCAGCTTGCCCTCGGGGCGCCGGACCGGGCACCGTCGTCCCCCGACAGCACCCCGCGAGGCCGGTGCGCGTCCCCCGCGCGGGGACGCCGGCCGCGCAGGACGGCCCGGAACCCGCCCGCGCGGGGGCCGCGGCCGCCGACCGGGCCCCACGAGCGCACCGCCACGGCGGAGCCGCGTGCCCGCGCGGGGAGGACGTGATCGACCGGGCGTGGGCCGGGCGACCGAGGGAAGGCCCGGTTTGCCCCGCAGCACCCGCTCCGCCCGCAGCCACCGCCCCGCCGACGGCGCCGCCCGCGAGCCCCGGCACCGCGAGCCCCAGCACCGCGCGCAGCAGGACCGCGAGCCCCTGCACCGCCGCCGCTGGGCGCGCTGGGCCGCCCCCGCCGTCCTCGGCGCCACGGCCCTCGGCCTGGCCGGGGCCTCCTTCGCCCCCACCGGTGACGCGGAGGCCGCCGAGACGGCCGTGCCCGACCACCTCGTTCAGGCCGCGCTGGCCGACTTCCGCACCGACGCCGCGCAGGGCTGGTTCAGCGAGCGCGAGGTGCGCGCCGCCGCCGACGAGCGCATCGCCGAGCAGCGCCGGCTGGAGGAGGAGGCGCGCGCCGCCGAGGCCGCCCGCCTGGCCGAGGAGGCCCGCCGCGCGGCGGAGGCCGAGGCCACCCGGAACGCCCAGCGCGACCCGAAGGGCGTCGCCCGCGTCATGGTCGCCGACCGCGGCTGGAGCGCCGAGCAGTTCTCCTGCCTGGAGTCGCTGTGGACCAAGGAGAGCGACTGGCGCTGGGACGCGGACAACCCCACCTCCAGCGCCTACGGCATCCCGCAGTCGCTGCCCGGCTCGAAGATGGCCGCGGCCGGCCCGGACTGGGAGACCAACCCCGTCACCCAGATCACGTGGGGCCTGGAGTACATCGCGAACCGCTACGGCACCCCGTGCAGCGCCTGGTCGCACTCGCAGGCCGTCAACTGGTACTGACGGCCCGCTGACGGCCCGGCCGTCACGACGCCCCGCGGTCGTTCAGCCCCGGCGGCCCCCGCACGGGCAGCCGAACGCCCCGCACAGCGCCCCCGCCAGCTGCGAGGGGTCGCCAAGCGGCTCCGCGAAGGCCGCGCGCAGCCGCGTCGTGGCCGAGCCGACCGTGCACAGCACGTCCAGGCCGTAGCGGTCCAGACCGACGACGGCGACCTCGCGCACCCGCCGCGCCTCCTGCGGCTCCAGCGCGCCCAGCACCCACCCGACGAGGGCGTCGCGGTGCGCGGCCTCCAGGTGGGTCACGAGGTGGTCCTCGTCCTCGTACAGCGGGTCCGGCGTCGCCGTGCTGAAGGCCTCCTCGCCGACCAGGTGCACCCCGGTGTCCGTGGTGACGCGCACGTCGGCGACCTCCAGGCGCCACAGGCTGCGCGTGGAACCGACGTCGAGGAGGCTGCCCAGGGGCCGCGCGGCCGCCGCGCGCTGCGCCAGCCGGCGCTGCTCGGCCACGGGCACGCCCTCCACCCAGCCGGTGACGCCCAGCCGCGCCCGCGGCAGCGCCGCCTGCCCCGGGGGCACGTCGAGCACGTCCAGGACGGCCGCCGTCCCGCGCCCGGCGCCGGTGCCCGCGCCGGTGCCCGCGCCGGTGCCCAGCAGGTCCAGCAGCCGCTCGTGCAGCGGCGAGGCGTCCTCCACGAGCAGCAGCAGGCCGCCGCGGTCGTCGGTCAGGTGCTGCACCCGGAAGGGGTCGGTGCGCCGCTCGTGCGCCGCCGCCCCGCCGCGCAGCTGGCCCTCGCGCGCGTCCTCGCCCGGGTGCCCGGGCGCGTGCCCGTGCGGCGGTCGCGGCAGGTGCAGCAGGCCGGCGACGGTGCCGCGGGCCAGGGTGCGCGCCCACTGCGCGGGCGACTGCGCGGGCGACGTCGCGCCGGGGGAGGGGGTGCCGGGGACGCCTCGCGTCCGGGGCACCTGCCCGGAGGCCCTAGAGTTGTGGTCGGTGCGCTCCGGACCGCAGTCCGGCGTCGTGGTCCACCCGGTCACGTCGTCTTCTCCTCCGGAGCGCGATCGTCCTGGCCTCGCGGTGTCCTCACCGCGCCGAGCACCCGCTCGACTGAGGTCAGGCTCACCTTACGATCAGGAGGACGGATGAACAACGCCCGACCCAAGGTGCGCATCAGCCGCGCGCTCGGGGTGGCCCTCACGCCGAAGGCCGCCCGCTTCATGGACCGCCGGCCGTACCCGCCGGGCATGCACGGCCGCAAGCAGAAGAAGGCGTCGGACTACGCGACGCAGCTGAAGGAGAAGCAGCGCCTGCGCTACCAGTACGACGTGAGCGAGACGCAGCTGCGCCGCGCCTACGACCTGGCCAAGCGCAAGCCGGGCAAGACGGGCCACAACCTCGTCCAGCTGCTGGAGACCCGCCTCGACGCCGTCGTGTGGCGCTCCGGGTTCGCCCGCACGATCTACCAGGCCCGCCAGATGGTCGTGCACGGTCACCTGACCGTCGACGGCCGCAAGGTGGACCGCCCGTCCTACCGCCTCCTGCCCGGCCAGGTCATCGAGGTGAAGGCGGCCTCCAAGACGAAGACGCCGTTCATCGTCGCGGCCGAGGGCGGCTGGAGCGACAACGAGATCCCCGGCTGGCTCGACGTGGCCCGCCAGGACCTCACCGCCCGCGTGCAGGCCCTGCCCGTGCGCGAGCAGATCCCCGTCACCTGCGACGAGCAGCTGGTCGTCGAGTACTACTCGCGCTGACCCGCACCGCACCGCGCGCCGAGGGCGCCGGTCCCCGCGAGGGGGCCGGC
>NZ_JBEUEI010000055.1:0-18715 GCF_041020755.1 Kineococcus terrestris
CGGGCGCCCCCCCCCCCCGCGCCGCCCCCCCGGCGGCCCCGCCCGCCGCCCCCCCCCCCCCCCCCCCCCCCCCCCCCCCCCCCCCCCCCCCCCCCCCCCCCCCCCCCCCCCCCCCCCCCGGGACGCGGAGCCGTGCGGGACCGGCTCCGTCGGCGTCGCGGCGCACGACCTCGCCCGACCGCCGCCGACCTTGCCCGACCTATCGAAAAACGGTAGATTCCTCTCGTCCGTCGACAAGAGGAGGTTCCCGTGCGGCGACTCACCGAGCTCGCGCTGCGCGCCGTCGTGGTGGCGGTGCTGGCCGGCTCCCTGTTCCTGCAGCTCTTCCTGGTGCCGCTGCTGGCGCGCGACCTCGCCGGCGCCGGCCCGGACGTGGCGGCCCTGCGCACCCCGGTCCTGGTGATCGTCGTCCTGGGGATCGTCGCGGTGCAGGTGTGCGCGGTCTGCGTGTGGCGGCTGCTGACGATGGTGCGGCGCGGGACGGTGTTCTCGCACGCGGCGTTCCGCTGGGTCGACGTCATCACCGGCGCCGTCGCCACCGCCTCCCTGCTCGCCTTCGCCCTCGGCGTCGTCCTGGCCCCCGGGGAGGCCGTGGCACCGGGCGTCGTGCTCCTGGTCGGCGGGGCGGGCGTCCTCGTCGGCGGGGTCGCCCTCGTCGTCCTGGTGCTGCGGACGCTGCTCGCGCAGGCCGTGGCCCGCGACGGCGAGGCGCGCGCCCTGCGCGCCGAGCTGGACGAGGTCGTCTGATGCCCATCGTCGTCGACGTCGACGTCCTCCTGGCCCGGCGCAAGATGTCCGTCGGGACGCTCGCCGAGCGCATCGGCATCACCCCCGCCAACCTCGCCGTCCTGAAGAACGGGCGCGCCAAGGCGGTGCGGTTCACCACGCTGGCCGCGCTGTGCGAGGTGCTGGACTGCCAGCCGGGCGACCTGCTGCGCTGGGAACCGGACGAGCCGGAGGACGCGGTCGTCCCGGCGCCCGGCGCGGCCCGCGACGGTTCGGCCCCCTGACCCGCGGCGCGTCCTAGGGCCGCAGGTACACGCCCCGCCGGTGCAGGAGCGCGGCGAGCGCCGTCCACGCCAGCACGACCAGCACCGTGTACGGCACCTGCTCGTGCCCGCCGACGGCGACGGCCTCGGCGGTGCGCTCGCTGAGGGACCGCCCGTCGGCGTCGACCTGCCGGGCCAGCAGCGCGGTGACCACGTGGGAGCCGAAGTACACGAGCAGGCTGTTGCGGCCCAGCGCGACCAGCGGCCAGGTGGCCGCCCGCAGCGCCCGCGGGGTGGACGCGCGGTCCAGCACGAGGTGCGCGAGGACGAGGGCGAGCGCGACCCCCACGGCCACCGACAGCCCGAACGGCGCGCTCCACAGCCGCTTCAGCACCGGGACCTCGACACCGAGGACCCCGGGGACGGCGACGGCCAGCCACGCCAGCGCCGCCAGGGCGGCGGCGACGGCGGCCACGGGCCCCAGCGCCGCCCACGGCCCGCGACGCTCACCGGCCGCCGAGGCGCGCACGGTGAGCAGCAGGTGCCCGACGGTGGCGCCGGCGGCGGCGCTGACGACCGCGCCGGACGCCGCGACCAGCCCCTCCGGGTCGTGCCCGGCGGCGCCCAGCCGGTAGACGTGGTCGGCGCCGAACGCGGCGACGTCCAGCCACCCCGACGGGTTGCACTCCCGCGTGAGCGTCCCGCCCGGGCAGGTGGCGGCCCACCCGGCCAGCAGGGCGGTGTGGGCGGCGGCCAGGACCGCCGTCAGGGCCAGCCACCCCCGCCAGGAGCGGGTGAGCAGGTGCAGCAGCACGAGGACGAGCACGACGAGCGCGTACAGCTGCAGGACACCGGTGACCCGCCAGGTGGCCGGGTCCCACGCACCGGTGGTCAGCGCGTTGTAGAGCAGGCCGACGGCGACGAGGACGAGCACCCGGCGGGCCAGGCTGCGCACGTCGGTGCGCCGGTGCATCGCGAAGCCGAGGCCGCAGCCGGTGAGGGTGACGAACACCGGGAAGACGAGGTCGATGCCGTGCACGCCGTCCCACTCGGCGTGGTCGAACCAGGCGGGCACGACGAGCAGGCTGTTGACGCTCACGCTGACGACGAGCATGAGCCCGCGCACGACGTCCAGGCTGGACAGGCGGGGCCGGGCGGTGCGGCCGGCGCGGTCGACGCCGGGGGCGCCGGTGGCGGACCCGGTCACGGTGCTCCTCCCCCGCGGACGCGGGCCGTCCACGGCGTCCCATGCTGCCAGCCGCCCGGGGCGCGACCGGCGGGCGGCGGGCACGGGTGGCACGATGCGGCGGTGCGGGGTGCGCGACGTCGGCTGGCGGCGGCTGTGGTGGCCGCGGGCCTGCTGGCGGGGTGCTCGCCGCCGCTGCCGCCCGCGACGCTGGCCGAGCAGCTGCTGCTCGTGGTCAGCCCCCACCCCGACGACGAGCTGCAGAGCTGGTCGCTGGTGACCGGCCGCGGGCCGGGCACGTACCCGGTGTTCGTGACGCTGACGCACGGGGAGTCGACCACCAAGTGCGCGCCGGAGGAGCTGGAGCGCACCCTGCGGACCGGCTGGGGGGAGCGGGAGCCGGAGCCGCTGCCGGAGGGTCCGGGCACGCCGTCGTGCGCCGAGGCGCGGCTGGACAGCTGGCACGCCTTCCTCGACGAGGCGACGGCCGTGGAGGGCTGGCGCGAGACCCTCGACGACCTCGTCGAGGGCGAGGTGCAGGTGCCGGGCGTGGCGGCACCGGCGACGACCTGGGTGGGCGAGTCGGGCGCGCGGGTCGCGGTGGACGGCGGGGACGGGTCGCTGACCCCGCAGGTGGTCGACGCGGCCGTGGACGCCGTGCTGGGGCTGCGCGGGACGGTGCTGCCGGACCTGCCGCTGGCGACCGTGGTGGGCGCCGCCTACACCAACGACTCCCCCGGCGCGGGCCGCAACCGCGCCGCGGACGGCACCTGCACCGACCACCCCTGCGAGGGCGACTCCCGCTACGCCGAGTACGAGCACCCCGACCACTGGGCCGTGCGCGAGGCCCTGCTGGCCCGCGAGCCGCAGGCGTGGACGTGCGTGGCGACGTGGCCGCGGGACCCGGAGCTGACGCAGCGGCGCGACGTGCCGCCCGACGTGTACGAGGCGCTCATGGGTCTGGGCGGGGAGGTCGAGCCCGGCGACCCGGAGTCCCGCGAGCGGCTGGGCGCGCACCAGCGCGCCTACGGCTGGCTGGCGTTCCCGCGCACGTACTGGACGCCGACGGTGCTGCCGGTGCCGGACGAGGCCGGCGAGCCGCTGGTGATGTCGTCGCGGCAGTCGTTCACGTGCCGCCGGCCGGCGTGAGGACGCGGACGCCTCAGCAGCCCGTCTCCCACACCGGCGGCGGCAGCGGGGAGTCCCGGCCGGGTTCGGGCAGCCACACGGTGCCGCGGCACGGCAGCTCGACGGCGACGGCGCTGCCGCGCTCCAGCGTCCGGTAGCCGAGGACGCGCAGCTGCTCCAGCAGGGCGAGCTTGCCGGCGCGGGTGGCGCCGGCGCCGTCGATGCGGGTGTCGACGACGATCCAGTCGGCCGTGACGGGGTCGGTGTTGGTGAAGATCCGCACGGTGTGCCGGGTGACCAGGTAGGCGCCGGCGCCGTTGTCGGCGGCGACGAGCGAGCCGGCGGGCAGGTCGGCGGCCAGCGCCCGCAGGTCCCGGGTGGCGGCGGAGGGCCGCCACGTGTCGGCGTCGAGGGGGTCGGCGACGAAGTTCGCGGCCCGGTAGGTGCCGGCGCTGACGGTGACGCTCGCGACGGCGATCCCGGCGAGCAGCGCGCGGCGGGCGCGCGGCCGCAGCCGGCGCAGGACGTCGACGACGGCGAGGGCCACGACGGGCATGACGACCGCGTCGTAGTGGAAGCGGGTGGACCAGTAGCTCTCGTACGGGGAGGCCAGCCGCCACAGCAGGGTGGGCACGGCGACCATCGCCAGCGGCGAGCGCACCCACACGAACCCGCCGGTGGCGAGGACGGTCAGCAGCAGCTCCGCGCGCGGCTGCCCGTCCGCCGACCACGTCAGCGGCTCGGCGGGCGCGGCCTCCCCCGCGAAGCGCAGCTCGAACAGCGGCACGACCGAGTCGGGGTTGGCCCACCAGATGACGGCGAAGGCGAGCGCGGTGCCCGCGACGGCGGCCGCGGCGGTCCCCACCGCGAGCAGCCGCACGCGGCGGCGGTCGGCGCCGCGGGCGAGCAGGAACGCGACGGCGGCGACGGCCACCACGGTGGGGCCCTGGTCCTCCTTGACCAGCAGCAGCGGCAGCGACCACGCCATCGCCGCGCGCAGCCGCCGCTCCAGCAGCGCCGAGCAGGCCAGCGCGACGAGGGGGACGGCGAAGGCGACCTCGTGCACGTCGAGGCGGGCGACGTTGACGACGCCGTAGGAGGCGGTGAACAGGGCCGCGACGACCGCCGACGCGCCCGCGCCCAGGTGCCGGCGGGCGGTGGCGTGGACGACGCCGACGGCCGCGGCGAGGGCGAGCGCCTGCACGACGATCAGCGAGCGCGGGTCCGGCCACACCCACCACCCGGCGCCGAACAGGACGGTGACGGGGCTGAAGTGCTCCCCCAGCAGCGGCAGCCCGCGGATGTCGCTGTACGGCAGGCGCCCGGACGCCCACGACTGCGCGGACTGGGCGAAGACGCCGAGGTCGAAGGCGCCGGAGCGCCCGGCGTTCCAGCGGGCCAGTCCCACCCACGTCAGGGCGGCGAACGCGAGCGCCGCCGCCAGCAGCGACGGCCCGCGTCGCGTCCGGGCGGGTGCGGCGGGTGCGTCCGGGGGCGCGGCGGTCGTGCTCATCGTGGCCGCGAACCTACCGCCGGTGACGCGCCCGGCGGCTCACGCGCGGGACCGGGCGGGCGCGGCGGCTACCGTCTCGTCACTGTGTCCTCCCCCGCGTCCCCGCCCGCGAGCGTCGTGAGCGCACCGCCGCGCCCGGCCCGCGCGGCGGCCGCCGGCCGGTGGCTGGCGGGGCTCGCGGTGCTGGCCCTGGGCGTGTTCGCGTTCGGCTGGCGGCTGGGCGTGGAGACGTCGAACGGCGACGAACTGGTCTACCGCGACGCGGGCGCCGCGTACTGGCGCGGCGACGTGACCCCGAACCCGGAGCACCCGCCGCTGGCCAAGCACCTGATCGGGCTGGGCGGGCTGCTGGGCGACGGGTCGCTGAGCGCCGAGCGGGTCCCGGCCGCGGTGTGCGGGGTGCTGGTGGCGGTGGTGCTGTTCGCGGTGACCCGCCGCCTGGCGGGCACGTGGGCGGGGCTGCTGGCGGCGCTGCTGTGGTGCGCGCTGCCGCTGGCGCCGGGCGTGGTGCCCGCGCACGTGGCGCGGCGGGCGACGCTGGAGGCGCCGCTGCTGCTGTTCACGACGTGCGCGGTGCTGGCCGCCCAGCGCGTCGCGGACCGGTCGACGCCCGGCCGGTGGGCGGTCCTCGGTCTGGCGGTGGGCGCGGCGACGGCCTCGAAGCTGACGGGCGCGGCGGTGGCGGTGGTGGCGCTCGCGGCGCTGTGGACGCACCGGCGGGCCTGGCGCGCGGCGCTGCCGGGCGCCGTCCTGGCGGGCGCGGTCGCAGTCGTGGTGTTCTGCGCCACCTACCTGCCGCACGGCGACCGGTTCGGGTGGGGCCTGCGCACGGTGGTCGCCTGGCAGCTGGAGCACGCCGGCCGCGGCGCGGTCCAGGAGGTCGCCGGGACCGTGTCGGCGTTCCCGCCGTGGTGGTCGGCGTGGTGGTTCCAGGCGCAGTACCTGGGCGCGGCGGGCACGGCGGTGCTGTGGGCGGCGGCGCTGCTCGGTGCGGCGCTCGTGGTGCGACGGCGGGCCGGGCTGCCGGTGGTGGCGGCGCTCGCCGCGACGACGGCCGCGCTGGTGGCGAGCCCGCTGAAGCTGCCGCAGTACCACGACGTCGCCGTCCCGCCGCTGCTCGTGCTGGCGGCGGTGGCGGTGCACGCGCTGCTGACCCGCCCGCGCGCGGCGGCGGCGCGGCTGGCCGGGGCGGTGCTCGTCGTCGTGGTGCTCGCCCCGCTGGCGACGGTCGCGGCCGGGCACCTGGCGCGGGTGGCGACGACCGCTCCCGCCGACTACCGGGTCGTGGCCCGCGAGCTGCCCGCCACCACCGCGCCGGTCGTGGTGTGGGGGGACGCGCAGGCGCTGGGCCGCCTGCGCCCGGACCTCGCGCTGACCGGCGCCGTGGCGCCGGACTGCGCGGCGGCCGCGCTCGTGGTGGACCCGACGGTCGCGAACCGCGTCGAGGGCGCGGACACCGCGGCGTGGGTCGGGGCGTGCGGGTGGCGGTTGGTGCTGCGCGCGGACCGGCTGTCGGTGTGGGCGGGGCGCTGAGGACCCTCCCGGCCCGGCCGCCGGCCGGGAGGGTCCTCACGCACGAGCGCCGACGACGGGCAGCGCCAGCGTGAACCGCTCCTTCGCCGTGCGCGTCGCTCCGAGCCGCTCGTAGAAGGCGGTGGCGGAGCGGTTCCAGGCGGGGGTCTGCCACTGCACCTGCCCGAGTCCGCGGCGGTGCGCGTCGTCGACCGCTGCGGCGACCAGCCGGCGCCCGGTCCCCCGTCCCCGGTGGGCCTCGTGCAGGTACAGGCAGTCCAGGTGGGCGTACCCCTGACCGGTCCAGGTGGACAGTTCGTCGGTGAGGCTGGCGTAGCCGACCACCCGGTCGCGCACCTCGGCGACGAAGACGCGCAGCCTCCCGGCGCGCAGGTGCGCGTCGACCCTGTCGGCCCAGTCGTCGGGCACGACCGCACCGCTGCCCTCGAACCGGACGTGGTCGAGCACCAACGCGCGCAGCCCGCTGACGTCCCCGACGGCGTGGACGCGGCGGACCGCGGCGTGCCCGTCGCCGGTGCCGCCACCGGTGCCGGCCGCGCTCACGGCGCGGGCACCGGGGCGACGAGCTCGTCCGGGGCCCGCCGGGAGCGCCCGCTGCCGGTGGCGACCGCCAGTCCCTCGCGGGCCCAGTACTCGAAACCCCCCATCAGCTGCTGCACCCGGGTGTAGCCCATCGACGCCAACGCGAGGGCGGCCTTGGTGGCGCCGTTGCACCCCGGTCCCCAGCAGTAGACGACGACCGGGGTGTCCAGGTCCGGGGCCAGGTCCGCGATGCCGTCGCGCACCCGCTCACCGGGCAGGTGGACCGCGCCGGGGATGCGTCCCTGGGCCCAGCCCGCCGCGGAGCGCACGTCGAGCACGAGGGGCGCCGCACCGGCGGCGCGGGCGGCGGCGAGGTCGGCGGGGTCGGTCTGGTGGGCCAGCTGGGCGGCGAAGAAGTCGACCGCGGAGATCGGGTTCGGCATGTCCACCATCGAACCCGGCGAGGGCCGGACGGACCACCACCGTTCGACGGTCGTCCGGCGTCCTCGCCGTGGATCCACTGGTACTTTCCCAGCCGTGGCGATGAATCCCCGGCCCGCGCTCGACGCGACCGACCACCGCGTCCTGGAGCAGCTCCAGCGGGACGGCCGGATCAGCGTGGCTGACCTGGCGCGGGCCATCAACCTCTCCGCGAGCGCCACGGCCGAACGGTTGCGGCGCCTGACCGACACCGGCGTCATCACCGGCTACACCGCCGTCCTGGACCCGGAGGCGCTGGGCTACACCGTGACCGCGTTCGTGCGGCTGACCTACCCCACGGGGAACTACAAGCCGTTCCACGACCTGCTCGACGTCACCCCCGAGGTGGTCGAGGCCCACCACGTCACCGGCGACGACTGCTTCGTCCTGAAGGTCCTCGCCCGGTCGATGCGCGACCTGGAACGCATCACCGGCAAGCTGGCGACGCTGGGCGGCATCACGACCAGCGTCGTCTACTCCAGCCCGCTGCCGCGCCGGCACCTCGACCCCGCGCACTGACCGCGACGGGCCGGGGTCGGGACGCCGGCCGCCGTGCAGCACGATGGCCGGGTCAGCGCGGACCCGTCAGTCGTGGAAGGTCACCATGGTCAACGGCATCTCCCCCGCGGAGCTCGGCTCCGTCACCCTCGACCCGGGGTTGTTCGAGCAGCGCCGTGCGCTCAACCACGCGTACCTCGACTCCCTGACCGACGAGAACCTGCTGCAGAACCACCGCCTGGAGGCGGGGATCGCCTCCAGCTTCCACTGGCACCTGCGACCCGGCGCCGGTGACCCGTCCGAGCGCGGGCTGGACCGGCACTGGGGCTGGGAGACGCCCGGGGGCAGCCAGATGCGCGGCCACTTCCTCGGCCACTGGCTCTCCGCGGCGGCGCGCGAGGCGGCGGCCACCGGGGACGCCGTCCTGCGGGCGCGGGCGCACCGCGTCGTGGCGGAGCTGGAGCGCTGCCAGGAGGCCAACGGCGGCGAGTGGGTCTTCGGCGTGCCACCGGTCTTCCTGGACCGCGTCGCCGCCGGCCGGGAGGTGTGGGCGCCGCAGTACAACCTGCACAAGACGCTCATGGGCCTCGTCGACGCCGCGCGCGACCTGGGTGACCAGCGCGCTCTGGAAGTCGCCCGGCGCGCGGGACGCTGGTTCGCGCGCTGGTCGGCGTCCTTCACCCGCGAGCAGTTCGACGACGTCCTCGACGTGGAGACCGGCGGGATGCTGGAGGTCTGGGCGGACCTGCTGGAGCTCACCGGCGACGAGGTGTTCCGCGACCTGCTGGAGCGCTACTACCGCGCCCGGCTCTTCGACCCGCTCGTGGCGGGCGTCGACGTCCTGACGAACACGCACGCGAACACCACGATCCCGGAGGTGCTGGGGGCCGCCCGGGCCTTCGAGGTGACCGGTGAACGCCGGTGGGCCGACGTCGTGCACGCCTACTGGCGCTGCGCGGTCACCGAGCGCGGGACCTTCGCCACCGGAGGTCAGACCTCGGGGGAGGTCTGGACGCCGCCCTTCGAGTTCGCGGCCCGGCGCGGTGGCAAGAACCAGGAGCACTGCGTCGTCCACAACACGATCCGGCTCGCCGACGTGCTGTTCCGGTGGACGGGGGACAGCAGCTACCTCGACCACGTCGAGCGCAACCTCTACAACGGGATCCTCGCCCAGCAGAACCCCCGGACCGGGATGGTGGCGTACTTCCTGCCGCTGGCCGGCGGCTCCCGCAAGCGCTGGGGCCACCCGACGGAGGACTTCTGGTGCTGCCACGGCACGCTCGTGCAGGCGCACACCCGGCACAGCTCCTACGTCTTCTACGAGGACGCGCGGGCGGACGCCCTCGTCGTCGCCCAGTTCGTGAACGCCACCTGGACCGCGCGGCGTCCCGGGGGTCCCGTCACCGTCCAGGTCGCTCGCAGCGACTCGGCGGTGCGGGTGGGGCCCGACGCCAACGCCGGCGCGGCCGGGGACCGGCACCGCCCGCAGGAGTGGCGGGTGTCCGTGACGGTGGTCTCCGGGGACGACGTGCCCGCGCGGGTGCGCGTCCGGGTCCCCGGCTGGGTGCACGGCGGGCCCGCGGTCAGCACCGCGGGTGGTGAGGAGGTCCGCGCGGAGGCGGTGGACGGTTTCCTCGTCCTCGACCACCGCGGTGGCCGCTCGGAGTTCCACGTCACACTCCCCCACCGCCTGCGCGCGGAGCCGGTCCCCGACGAGCCCACCACCGTCGCGTTCGTCGTCGGCCCCCTCGTCCTGGCGGGGCTGACCGACGCGGAGACCGCCCTCGTCGTGGACGACCTCCAGCGCCCGGAGGCGCACCTCGCGCCCGACGACGAGCGGCAGTGGGCGGAGTGGCTGCGCGGGTACCGCACCACGGGCCAGGAGCGCTCCACCCGGCTGGTCCCCCTGCACGAGGTGGTCGACCAGGACTACTCGGTCTACTTCCCGCTGAGGACACGCTGACCACCCGCTGAGCCGGCGACGGGTCCCGGGGCTCCGGAAACACCTTGACCCCGCGACGCCCCGGGTCCACGCTGGCTGCGTGCGTTCCTGAGCCCGTCCCCTCCCGCCCCGCGGCCACCGGCCCGGCGGGAGCCCCGTGGACCGCTCAGGAGCCCCGTGACGAACCCCAGCACCCACCTGCGCCTGGACAGCGTGTCCGTGTCCTTCGCCGCCCGGCGCGTCCTGACGGACGTGTCCCTCGTCGTCGCGGCCGGTGAGCGCGTCGGCCTGGTCGGCGAGAACGGCTCCGGCAAGTCGACGCTGCTGCGCGCGGCCGCCGGGCTGCTCGTGCTCGACGCGGGGACGGTGACGGCCACCGCCCCCGGCGGTCGCGTCCCGGCGCGCGGGCTGCTGCACCAGGAACCGCCGTTCGCGCCGACGACGACGGTCGCCGGAGCCGTGGAGGACGCCCTCGCGCCGGTGCGCCGGGCCGCGGCGGCCGTCGAGCTCTCCGCCGCCGCGCTGGCCGCCGCCCCCGACGACGCGACCGCCGCCACGGCGTACGCGGCGGCGGTGGAGGACGCCGAGCGCGCCGGGGTGTGGGACGCCGACGCCCGCGCCGCCACGACGCTCGCCGCCCTCGGCCTGGGCGCGGTGCCCGGGGACCGGCCGACGGGGCAGCTGTCCGGCGGGCAGCGGGCCCGGCTGTCGCTGGCGTGGCTGCTGCTGCGCGCCCCGGACGTCCTGCTGCTGGACGAGCCGACGAACCACCTGGACGACACCGCGACCGCCCACCTGCGCGACGTGCTGCTGACCTGGCCCGGGCCGGTGCTGCTGGCCAGCCACGACCGCGCGTTCCTCGACGAGGCGACGACGGGCGTGGTGGACCTGGACCCCTCCCCGCTGCCGCGGGAGCTGACCGGCCCCCTCGCCGCGGGAGACACCGGCACCGGGCTCGGTGCCGCCCGCGCCACCACGGGCGCCGGCGGGTACAGCGAGCACCTGCTGCGGCGCGCGCGGGAACGGCAGCGCTGGCAGCAGCGGTTCCGCGACGAGCAGGAGGAGCTGCAGCGCTTGCGCGCCACCGTCGAGCGCGAGCAGGTCGTCGGCCACGCCGACTGGAGGCCGCGGACCGAGGGCCGCGCGGCGCAGAAGTTCTACGCCGACCGCAACGCCCGCGTCGTCTCGCGGCGGGTGTCCGACGCCCGCGCCCGGCTCGCCGAGCTGGAGGAGGAGCAGGTGCGCAGACCCTCTGCGCCGCTGCGGTTCCGGGGTTTCGGCGCGGTCCGCGAGCACGACGGCGGACCGGTGCTCGCAGCCGAGGACGTCCACGTCCCCGGCCGCCTGGCCCCCACGACCCTGACGGTCGGGCACGGGGAGAAGTGGCTCGTCACGGGCGCCAACGGGGTGGGCAAGTCCACGCTCCTGCACGCCCTCGCCGGTCTGATCGAACACCGCGGCGACGTCCGCCGGTCCGGGCGCGCGGGCCTGCTCACCCAGGACGTCGACCTGCCCGACCCGCGCGGACGCGGCGCCGGCCGGACCGTCCGGCAGGTGTGGGCGGACCTCGTCGGCGCCGCGCGCGCCGAGGACCTGCGGCCGTCCGCGACGGGGCTGCTGTCGCGCCACGACGAGGACCGCCGGGTCGGCGACCTCAGCCTCGGGCAGCAGCGCAGGCTGGCGCTGGCGGTGCTGGTCGCCGACCCCCCGGACGTGCTGCTGCTGGACGAGCCCACCAACCACCTGTCCCTGCCGCTGGTGGGCGCGCTGGAGGAGGCCGTCGAGGAGCACCGCGGCGCGGTCGTCGTCGCCACGCACGACCGCTGGCTGCAGCGGCGGTGGCGCGGGCGTCACCTGGCGCTGCGCCCGGTGGCGGACGGCTGACGCGCCTTCCGGCCGGGCGCGCCGTGGGGCATGCTCCCGCCGTGGAGCAGGACGGGTTCGGTGCGGCGCTGCGGCACCTGCGGGAGGCCACGGCACCGGAGAGCGTCGGCCTGCCGGCGGGACGGCGGCGGACGCGGGGGCTGCGGCGCGAGGAGCTGGGCGACCTGGCGGGCATGTCCGCGGACTACGTGCGGCGGCTGGAGCAGGGCCGCAGCCACCCGTCGGCCGCCGTCGTCAACGCCGTCGCGCGGGCGCTGCGGGCGGGGCGGGCGGACTACGAGCGGCTGTGCGCGCTCGCCGGGTACGCGGCCGCGGAGGGGCAGGTGCCCACCGAGCTGGGCCCGGGAGCGACGCGGCTGCTGGAGCGGTTCGCGGACACCCCGATGGTCGTCTACGACGCCGCGATGAACGTCGTGGCGGCCAACAGCACCTTCCTGGCGCTGGAGCACTGGGACCTCGCGGGCGACCGCTGGGACTGGAACGTCGCCTGGCGGGCGTTCTGCTCCCCCTTCGACGGCTTCCAGCAGTCCGCGGCGGACGCGACCGACCACGAGTCGGTGCTGGTGGCGCGGCTGCGCGCGGCGGTGCTGCGCTACCCGGCCGACACGTCGCTGGCCGCCCTCGTCGACGAGATGCGCACCCGCAGCTCGCGGTTCGACGGCCAGTGGCGCGCGCCGCGGCCCGTGGAGGTCTACGAGAGCAGCGCCGCGTTCACCCGCTCGGACGGCGAGACGCTGACGCTGGCGGGCAACCTCATCGCCATCCCCGGCGACGACCTGGCGGCCGTGATGCTGACGGCGGCGCCGGGCTCGGCCGACGCGGTGAAGCTCGCGGAGGTCGTCGGCGCGGTCGACGGCCCGGCGGTCGTGAAGGTGGGCCGAGCCGGCCCAGGATGAGCGCGCCGGGACCTGCGAGGTTCGTGTCGTCCCCAGGTCCGCGGAACAGGTCCGCGGAGCTCCTCAGGGGACCTCGAAGGAGCAGGTGCGGCGATGAAGGCAGTGCGTTTCCACCAGGTCGGCGGTCCCGAGGTCCTGCAGCACGAGGAGGTCGAGCAGCCCGTCCCCGGTCCCGGTGAGGTCCTGGTGCGGGTGGCGGCCTCCGCGTTCAACGCCGCCGACAACGGCATGCGGGCGGGGTTCCTGCCCATCCCGGTCGTGCTCCCACACGTGCCCGGGTACGACGTCTCCGGCACGGTCGAGGCGCTCGGCGAGGGCGTGGACGACCTGGCGGCCGGGGACCCGGTCGTCGGGTTCCTGCCGATGGAGCGCGACGGCGGTGCCGCGGAGTTCGTCGTGGCGCCCGCCCAGGCGCTGGTCGCAGCGCCCGCGAGCGTCCCGCTGGCCGACGCGGCGGGCCTGCCGTCGGTGGCGCTGACGGCGTGGCAGGCGCTGTTCGACGAGGGCGGGCTGACGGCGGGCCAGCGGGTCCTGATCGTCGGGGCCGGCGGTGTCGTCGGCAAGTACGCGATCGCCCTGGCGAAGCGCGCCGGCGTGCACGTCGTGGCGACCGCCAGCCCGCGCAGCGCCGACGCGGTGCGCGCCGCGGGCGCCGACGAGGTCGTCGACCGCACGACGACCGACCTGCTCGAGGCCGTCGCGGAGCAGGTGGACGTGCTCGTCAACCTCGCCCCCCTCGACCCGGAGGGGTTCACCGCCCTCGTGGCGCTGGTCCGCGACGGCGGCACCGTCGTCAGCACCACGGCGTTCATCCCCACCCCCGGCGACGAGTCCCGTGGCGTCAGCGCGAGGACCGTGTTCGTGAAGCCGAACCGCGAGCGCCTGGCGGAACTGGTGTCCCTCCTGGACTCCGGCGCCCTGACCTTGGAGGTCACCCGCCGGATCCCGCTGGCCGAGCTGCCCGCCCTGCACGCCGAGGCCGCCGCGGGCCGGATCCCCGGCAAGGTCGTCGTCCTGGCCGGGGACGCCTCCACCGCGGAGCGGTCGTGACCACGGCCACCGCCGCCCCGACCGCCACCGGGCTCGCCCCCTTCTCCCCGCCCGGCACCGCGGACCACGCGGCCGCGACGGCCGCCTACCAGCTGGCCGAGCCGGTGGACCCGGTCGCGGCGACCACCGCCCGCAGCGTCCAGGACGTCGTGGACGCCGTCGGGGCCGCGGCCCGCAGCGGGCTGCCGCTGCGGGTCAGCACCACCGGTCACGCGGCGGGGCGCACCGGCCCGCTGGCGGGGTCGCTGCTGCTGCGGCCCCTCCTGGACGGGCCGGTTCGCGTGGACCCGCGCACCCGCACCGCCCGGATCCCGGCGGGGCGCACGTGGGGCGAGGTGCTGCCGGAGGTGCTGCCGCACGGGCTGACCGCCCTGCACGGCTCCTCCCCCACCGTCGGGGTCGTCGGCTACCTGCTGGGCGGCGGGGTGAGCTTCTACGGCCGCCGGTACGGGCTGGCCGCGAACGCGGTGCGCTCGCTGACCCTCGCGCTGGCCGACGGGCGGGTCGTGGAGGCGAGCGCGGACGAGCACCCGGAGCTGTTCTGGGCGCTGCGCGGTGGCGGCGGGGGTTTCGGCGTCGTCGTGGAGGCGGAGGTGGAACTCCTCCCGGTGCACGCGGTCGTCACCGGCCGGGCGGTGTGGGACGTCGCCGACGCGGCGCGGCTGGCACCCGTCTGGCAGGCGTGGACGCGCACGGCCCCGCCCGAGGTCAGCACGAGCCTGCGGGTGCTGGACCTGCCGCCGCTGCCCGGGCTGCCGGCGTCGGTGGCCGGCCGCCGCGCGCTGGTCCTGGACGGCGCGGTCACCGCGACCACCGCGGCGGACCTGCCGGCGGCCCGGCGCACCGCCGAGGACCTGCTGGGCCCGCTGCGGGCGCTCGCGGAACCCGTCGAGGACACGTGGGCGCCGGCCGCGCCGGGTGCGCTGGCCCACGTCCACCTGGACCCGCCGGACCCGGTGGCGTTCCGCTCCGGCACCGCCCTCGTGGGGGAGCTGGACGACGCGGACTGGCCCGAGCTGCTCGACGCCGCAGCGGGTCTGGTCTCGCTGGAGCTGCGCCAGCTCGGCGGGGCGATCGCCCGCCCGCCCAGCGCCGGCGGGGTCGTCGACCGGTTCGCGGCGCCGCTGCTGCACTACGCGGTCGGCCCGGCCGGCGCGGCCACGAGCGAGCGGCTGGCGGCGGTGCGCGAGGTCCTGCGACCGCACCTGACGGGCAGGACCGCGCCGGGTTTCGTGGACCGGCCGGACCAGCCGCAGCGCAGCTACGACGACGAGACCCGCGCGCGGGTCGAGGGCGTGCGCCTGGCGGTCGACCCCGGTGGCCTGTTCGCCGGTGACGTCGCCGTCGTGCGCGACCGGGTGCGGGGTGAGGGTCGTGGCTGAGCCGGCGACGCTGAACGAGCGGGTCGTCGCGGAGTTCCGCGCGAACGGCGGCCGGGTGGGCGGGCGGTTCGCGGGGATGCCGCTGGTCCTGCTGCACCACGTCGGCCGCACGAGCGGCCGGGAGTTCGTCACCCCGGCGGTGCACCAGCCCGCCGAGGGGACGCGGGACGCGTTCTACGTCTTTGCCTCCAACGGGGGCGCCGCGGAGAACCCCGGCTGGTACGCCAACCTCCTCGCCGCGGGGACTGCCCGCGTGGAGCGGGGCACCGAGACGTTCCCGGTCACCGTGCGCGAGCTGACCGGCGACGAGCGCGACGCCGTCTACGCCGAGCAGGTCCGCCGCTCCCCCGGCTTCGCCGAGTACGAGCGCATGACCGCGGGCGTGCGGGTCATCCCGGTGCTGGAACTCGTCCGCGCCGGGACGGGGTGAGCGGCTCGCCCCGCCTACCCGCGGACCAGCCGCTGCTCGATGGCCTCCCGCAACCACTGGGCCGGTGTCACACCTTGGCGCGCCGCAGCTGCGCGCACCGCGTCGTCCACGTCCTGCGGGACACGCGTCGAAAGCCGCGGCGAGTGTCCGCTCGACGTGGACCCCAACGACGGGCGACCGCGGCGCAGCTGCGGCGGTCCCGAGCGCTCAGCCTCGTCCGCGAGCTCGTCGAAGTAGGCGTCGTCGTAGCGACGACCGCTCGGGTCGCGTGCCGCGTCGATCGACGGGTCGAACTCCGCCTCCTCGGCCACGGAGACGACACCGCCGGGCAGACGCACCTGGTCCTTCGCGCTCATCGGTTCTTCCTCTCTCGCAGAGCCACGGGCATGACGTGCACGAACATGAGGAGCTCCTCCTGCCACACCGCCATGACTTCCAGCACCCGGCCGCGCTCGTCCGGGCCGACCCACCACAGTTGAGGGTCGCGGCCGGGCACGTGGTGGACCACCGGGACCGCGGTGCGGACGACGTGCTGGGCAGAGCCTCGGCCGACGCGGTGGCGGCGGGCGCTGCGCACCCAGACCGTCCTCACCGATCGATTGTGTCACCTTTTAAAGGGTGACACAATCCGTCTCGCGCACGCGAGCACTCGGTCGAGGTCACCAGCGCGAGACTGCAGGAACCGGCGACGTCTCGACGTCGAACACGCCGGAGCCGCCCTCGACGCGGCTGCGCCGGGCCCGCTCCTCGACCTCCCGCCAGGCGGTGCCGTCGCCGGTGAGGACGTCGAGCAGGTACGCGGCCACGGCGTCGGCGACGAGGGCGACGCGCTCGGGGTCCTCGTCGGTGGTCTCGCGCACGGCCTCCCCGGCCAGGCCGCCGAGGGTGTGCTCGCCCTCGGCGATCGTGAGCAGGCGTGTGGGGGCGGGGCTGAGGACGTGGGCGTCGGTGAACCAGTCCGGCCCGCGGGTGGACAGGGCGGAGTCGTCCCGGCCGCCGGCGACCACGAGCGTCGGGGTGGTCAGCGTGGAGAAGTCGGGGCGCATGAACGGCAGGTGCTCGTGCGCGAACGCCGTCAGGCTCTCGCCGGTGCCGGGGGCCGCGATGAGCGCTCCCGCCCGGACGGCCGGGTGGCGGAAGTCCTCCTCCGGGTCGCCGGCGGGCGGCAGGACGCGGGCGCCGAGGAGGGCGCCGGCGCTCTGACCGCCCCAGGAGTGCCCGGCGAGGGCGACCCGCGCGCGGTCCGCGCGGCCGCTCAGACCGGGGACCTGGTCGAGGAGATCGCCGAGGTGGTCGAGGACGGCGTGCAGGTCGGCGATCCGCGTGCGCCAGATCCCCGGGAACCGGGGGTCGTCGACGCCGAGGCCGTACCGGCGCGCGTCCAGGTGGGTGGGCTGGACGACGACGAACCCGGCGGCGGCCCAGCGGGCGGCGAGGGGTCCGTAGCCGTCCATGGACCAGGCGTTGCCGTGGGAGAAGACGAGGACGGGCAGGTCGTGGCCGTCGGCGGGGGCGGTGACCTTGACGTGCAGGTCGGTGCCGCGCCCGGTGGTGGGGACGAGCAGAGGCTCGATCGCGACGAGGCGGCGGTCGGGGACGGGGGTGGGCACGGTGCGGCCTCCAGGAGGGGATCGCTCTGCCAGACTCGGCGGAGCATCGTTCCGCGAACATTAGCGGAACATCGTTCCGCGAGCGACGGAGGCCCCGTGACCCCCATGACCGGAGCGCGCCTGGCCGGTGCGCAGCGCAGCCGCGAGGCCCTGCTGTCCGCGGCGGCCGCGGTGTTCGTCGAGTCCGGCGTGCAGGCGCCCGTGCGCACCGTCGCCGAGCGCGCCAGGGTGGGAGTCGGCACCGTCTACCGCCACTTCCCCACCCGCGCCGACCTGGTCAGCGCCGTCTACCGCCACCAGGTGACCGAGTGCGTGGACCTGGCGGAGCGGCTGCGCGCGCAGCCGGTCCGGCCGGTCGAGGCGCTGGAGCTCTGGGTCGCCGCCTTCCTCGACTTCCTCGTCACCAAGCACGGCCTGAGCGACGCCCTGCGCTCGGAGGACCCCGCCCTGGCGAACCTGCACGCGCTGATCCTCGACGAGCTGGTGCCCGCCTGCGACGCCCTCCTGCGCGCCGGTCAGGACGCCGGGGAGGTCGACCCGGACGTCGCGGCGCTCACGCTGCTGCGCGCGGTGGGGAACCTGGCCGTCCTCGGGCCCGGGTACGGGCGCGCGGAGGCGCGGGCGATGACCGTCCGGTTGCTCGCCGGTTGCCGCACGTCCCCCTGAGAGGGGTGGGACGTTCCGGTGACAGGCCCACGCGGAGGTGGCACGCTCACCCCGCGCGCCGCGATCTCCAGGTTCCCGGCACCGGCGCGCGCGCAGGCAGGCCCTTCGAGAGGAGTCCCCCGTGCCCCACGTCACCACCCCCGACGGCGTCGAGATCTACTACACTGAGGCCGGATCGGGTCAGCCCATCGTGCTCAGCCACGGCTGGCCGCTCAGCTCCGACGCCTGGCAGGTCGAGCTGAAGGTGTTCTCCGACGCCGGCTACCGCGTGGTCGCCCACGACCGCCGCGGCCACGGCCGCTCCGAGAAGACCGCCGTCGGCCACGACATGGACACCTACGCCCGCGACCTCGCAGCGGTCGTCGAGGCGCTGGACCTGCGCGACGTCATCGTCATGGGCCACTCCACCGGCGGCGGCGAGGTCGTGCGCTACGCCGCCCGCTACGCCGAGGGCCGGGTCGCCCGGGTCGTCACCTTCGGGGCCGTCCCCCCGCAGATGGTGAAGTCGGACACGAACCCCGACGGCCTGCCGGTCGAGGTGTTCGACGGCATCCGCGAGAACGTCCTGAAGGACCGCTCGCAGTTCTGGAAGGACCTGGCGGAGAGCTTCTTCGGCGCCAACCACGGCCGCGACGTCTCGCAGGGCGAGAAGGACGACTTCTGGCGCCAGGGGATGCTCGTGAACCTCGTCGCCGCCTACGACTGCGTGGCGGTGTTCTCCGAGACGGAGTTCACCGACGACCTGAAGGCGCTCGACGTGCCGGTCCTCATCGCCCACGGCGACGACGACCAAATCGTGCCCATCGGCGCCTCCGCCCTCAAGGCCGCGGAACTGGTGCAGCACGGGACGCTGAAGGTGTACTCGGGCGCCCCGCACGCCGTCCACGGCGACTACCGCGAGGCCCTGCACCGCGACGTGCTGGCCTGGCTGGCCGGCTGACCGAGCGCAGTCTCACCACGAGTGGAGCGTTCCGGTCGTCGGAACACGGGTTCCACGACCGGAACG
>NZ_JBEUEI010000056.1:0-18464 GCF_041020755.1 Kineococcus terrestris
GACGGGTGAGCGCTCACCCGTCCGTGATCACCGCGGGGTGGAGGGTCAGAGGACCGCGCCGGCGATGAGGACGAGGGGGATGGACCCGGCCCAGGCGGCCGTCGTCAGGCCCGACCACCCCTTGAGCGCCGCGGTCCCCTCCAGCCCGGTGAAGCGCGTGACGACCCAGAAGTAGGAGTCGTTGAAGTAGCTGAACACCATCGACCCCGCGCAGCAGGCCAGCGCCGCGGCCAGCGGCGACAGGCCCAGGCCGTCGACCAGCGGGGCGCTCACCGACGCCGCGGTGATCATCGCGACGGTCCCGGAGCCCTGCGCGAGGCGCACCAGCGTGGCGATGAGGAACGGCACGAGGACGCCGGGCAGCGACAGCGAGGCGACGGCCTCGGCCAGCGCGGTCCCGACGCCGGAGTCGCGCAGCACCTGCCCGAACCCGCCGCCGGCGCCCGTGATGAGGATGATCAGGCCCGCCGACGCGGCGGCGTCGGCCAGCCAGCCGCTGACGCGGTCGCGCGTCGTCCAGCGCGGCAGCAGCCCGTAGACGGCGATGACGAGGCCGACGAGCAGCGCCACCACGGGGTTGCCGGCGAAGGCGAAGACCTGCGCGAGCGTGGACGGCTCGTACCCCTCGTCGCCCTGCAGGACGCCCTGCGCGTTGCGGTCGACGGCCGTCGTGACCGTGCCGGCGACGATGAGCAGCAGCGGCACGAGCAGCGGCAGGGCCCCGCGCAGCGCGCCGACGCGGTGCGGGCCGGCCCCGGCGGGCGGCTCGCCGAGCGCGGCGGCGGGGTCGGGCGCCGCGGGCTCGCCGGGCGCGTCGCCGCCGGACCCCGCGGAGCCCGTCGAGCCCGCAGAGCCCGTCGAGCCCGCGGCCGCCCCCGCGTACACGGCCTCGCGCACCTGCGGCGTGACCTCGTCCTCCAGCTTCGGCCCGATCCACACCGAGTACAGGACGACCACCGGCAGCAGCAGCACCGCGAACAGCGCCCCGACGAGGATGAGCCCGCCGAGGTCGGCGCCGAGGATGCCGGCCACGCCCAGCGGCCCGGGGGTGGGCGGCACGAGGTGGTGGGTCAGCGTCATCCCGCAGCCGAGCGCGAGGGCGAGGGTGACGTAGCCGCGGCGCTGGCGGCGGGCGATGGAGCGCGCCAGCGGGTTGAGGATGACGTACCCGGAGTCGCAGAAGACGGGGATGGACACGAGGGCGCCGGTGCCGCCGAGCGCCCACGGCTCCCGGCCGCGGCCCAGGGCCTTCACGAACGCGCGGGCGAGGGCGTCGGCGCCGCCGGAGACCTCCAGGACCTTGCCGACGGCCACGCCGAGGCCGATGACGATGCCGATCGAGGCGAGGGTGTTGCCGAACCCGGTGATGACGGACTGCAGGGTGTCGCCGGGCGCGGAGCCAGCGACGGCGCCGGTGACGAGGGCGGCGACCAGCAGGGCGGCGAAGGCGTCGAGGCGGGTGCGCAGGACGACGAGGACGATGACGGCGATGCCGACGACGAGCGCGGCGAGGAGCTGGAGATCCACGGTGATCCTCCGGTGGGGCGGCGGGCGCGTGATCGCCCGCGGCGCCCAGGGTGCCCGCGCGGGTGGCGGCTGTCGAGGCGGGCCGTAGGGTCGGGGCCCCGGACCGCCCCACCGTCGAGGAGGACCCCCGTGACCGCCGAGCCGACCACCGACTTCCCCACCGCCCGCACCGCCGTCGTCACGGGAGCCGGGTCGCCGCGCGGCATCGGCCGCGCCGTCGCCCACCGCCTGGCGCGCGCCGGCTGGGCGGTCGCCGTCCTCGACCTCGACGGCGACGCGGCGCGCGCCGTCGCCGGTGAGCTGGAGCAGCTGGGCGCGGCCGCCGCCGGTGTCCGCGTGGACGTGGCGGACCCGGCGTCGGTGGACGCGGCGGCCGCGGAGGTGGAGCGGGAGCTGCCGCCGGTGGTGGGGCTGGTGAATCTGGCGGGGATCAGCTCGCCGACGCCGTTCCTCGAGACGACGCCGGAGGAGTGGGACCGCGTCATGGCGGTCAACGCGCGCGGCACCTTCCTGGTGACGCAGCGCTTCGTGCGCGGGATGGTCGACCGGGGGCTGGGGCGGATCGTCAGCGCCTCGTCGGTGTCGGCCCAGCGCGGCGGCGGCACGTACTCCAAGGTCGCCTACAGCGCCTCGAAGGCGGCGGTGATCGGGCTGACGCGGGCGCTGGCGCGCGAGGTGAGCCCGCTGGGCGTGACGGTGAACGCGGTCGCCCCGGGTCCGGTGGACACGGACATCATGGGCGGCGCGCTGACGGACGAGCGCCGGGCGGCGATGGCCGCGGACGGCCTGGTCGGCCGGGTGGGCACGGTCGAGGACGTGGCGGCGCTGGTGGAGTTCCTGCTGGGTCCGGACGCCGGCTACATCACGGCCGCCACCTACGACGTCAACGGCGGCCTGCAGATCTCCTGACCCCCTCCCCGCACCGTGATCATGGACGGGTGAACGCACAGCCCTCCGTGATCACCGCGAGGTGGGGTGACTGCGCGTGACAAGAGGCGACGCGGCGTGGTGGCATGGAGGGGTGATCGACGAGCGGGCCGACGGGCCGGGCCACCAGGACGACGGGACGGGCGACGACGAGCGTCGGGCGGGCCGCGACCGCCGCAGCCTCATCGACCTGACCCGCGCCGAGCGCGGCGAGCCCGAGCGCCGCCGCCTGCCCGGCGTCGACCGCCGCGGTCCCGACGAGGAGCGGGACGAGGCCGCCGGCTGAGCGCCCTCAGGACAGCGAGCTGAACGCCTCCACGTCCCGGATCTGCCCGGAGACGATGATGACGTCGTCCTCCTCCAGGAGGGTCTGCGGCGTCGCGTAGGTGAACCCCTCCCCGGGGGAATGGTGCGCCACGACGGTCACCCGGTACTTGCTGCGCAGCTGCGCCGCGCCCAGCGTCATGCCCAGCAGCGGCGTCGGCGGGGTCGTCTTGACCATCGCGAAGCCGTCCTCGAACTCGATGTAGTCGAGCATCCGCCCGCGCACCAGGTGCGCCACCCGCAGACCCATCTCGTGCTCAGGGCGGATGACCTTGTGCGCGCCCAGCTGGGTGAGGATCCGCGCGTGGGACTCGCTGATCGCCTTGGCCCACACGTTGCGGATGCCGAACTGCAGCAGCGTGGAGACCGTCAGGATGCTGGCCTCCAGGTTCGTGCCGATGCCGACGACGGCCCGGTCGAACTCGTGCACCGACAGCTGGCGCAGCGCCTCCTCCTTGGTGGAGTCGGCCACGACGGCGTGGGTGAGGTGCCCGGCGAGGTCGTCGACCAGCGCCGGGTCGGAGTCGATGCCGAGGACGTCGACGTCCCCGCCCTCCATCAGCTCCAGCGCCAGCGACCGGCCGAACCGGCCCAGGCCGATCACCACCACCGACCGCGGCGACGCCTGCGACGACCGCTTCGCCACGTCCGCTCCTCCCTCGACGACCTGCTCGTGCTCCTGCGCCCCGCCGGGGCGGCTCACCCGATGATGGGCCGTCCCTCCGGGTACTCGTACATCCGGCGCCGCTCGCGCAGCGCCAGCGCCGAGCCCAGGGTGATGGGCCCCAGCCGCCCCACGAACATCAGGACGGTCAGCACGACCTGCGCGTGCTGCGGCATCTGCGCGGGCAGCCCCGTGGACAGGCCCACCGTCGCGAACGAGGAGACCACCTCGAAGAGCACCTGGTCGGCGGGCAGCCGGGTGGTCTCCACGAGCAGGATCGTGGAGCCGACGATGACGCCGACGGACACCAGCGCGACCGTCAGGGCCTGCCGGTAGACGCGCTCGGGGATGCGCCGGGCGAACACCGAGACGCTGGACTCCCCGCGGAACTCGGCGATCATCACCATGAGCAGCAGGGCGAAGGTGGTGACCTTGATGCCGCCGGCCGTGGACGCCGACCCGCCGCCGATGAACATGAAGACGTCGGCGACCAGCCAGGAGCCGCTGTTCAGCTCGGCGACGTCGACGCTGTTGAAGCCGGAGCTGCGGGTGCCGACGGCGAGGAACAGGCCGGCCATCGGCCGCGCCCACCACGCCAGGGCGCCGAAGGTCGCCTCGTTGCGCCACTCGTTGAGGGTGAAGAACAGCCACCCCACCAGGAGCAGGACGCTCGAGGTCACCACCGTCAGCTTGGTGTGCACCGACCACCGCTGGGGCTGGCGCAGGTGCCGGCGCAGCTCGATGAGCACGGGGAAGCCGAGCCCGCCGATCACCGTCGCCGCGACGGACGGCAGCAGCATCCACGGGTCCTCGGCGAAGCCGACCATGCTGTCCGAGCGCAGCGCGAACCCGGCGTTGTTGAAGCTGGAGATCGCCAGGAAGGTGCCCTCCCACATCGCCCGGGGCAGCGTCTCGCCGTAGCCGACGTACAGGCGCGTGGACAGCATCACCGCGACGACGGCTTCCACCGTCAGCGACACCTTGACGACGCCCAGGAGGACGACGCGCACGTCGCCGAGGCCCAGCCCGCGCGACTCCGTGGAGGCCAGCAGGCGCGTCCTGAAGCCCATCCGGCGCGCGGCCAGCACGCCCAGCAGCGACGCCGACGTCATGATCCCGAACCCGCCGACCTGGGCGAGGGCGAGGATGACGACGTGCCCGCCGGTGGACCAGTGGGTGGGGGTGTCGACGATCGTGTGGCCGGTCACGCACAGCGCGCTGACCGCGGTGAACAGGGCCTCGACGAAGGTGGCGCCGCCCACTCCCCGCCGGGACGTCGGCAGCCACAGCAGCAGGGTCCCGATCGTGGCGACGGCCGCGAAGGCGACGGCGACGACCTGGGCCGGGTGGCGCAGGACCGGGCGACGTCGACCGCTCGCCACCACCCGCTCGCCCCCGTGCGCTGCTCGTGCCGACCCGACCGGACCCGTCCCCCGCCCGCGCGGCGCGGGCGGCGATCAGGCTACGCGCCCCGCCGCCCGCTCACGCGCGGGCGCGCGCGGGTGCGCTCACGCCTCCGCGTCGGGCACGTCGGGCACCTCGAGCAGGTCCAGCAGGTCCTGGCGGCCGAAGAAGCGCGCCGCGTCCAGGGCGGTCGGCGTCCCCAGGTACGGGTCGGCGTCGCCGTCGACGAGGGCCGCCACGACGTCCCGCTCGCCCTTGAAGACGGCGCCCGCCAGGGGCGTCTGCCCGCGCGCGTTGACCCGGTCGGGGTCGGCGCCGCGCGCCAGCAGCGCCCGCACGACGGCTGCGTGCCCGTGGTAGGCGGCCAGCATGAGCAGGCAGTTGCCGTCGGAGTCGGTGGACTCCACCGGCACGCCGGCGTCGAGGTAGAGGGTCAGCTCCCGCAGGCGCCCCGAGCGGGCGGACTCGAAGACCCGCCCGGCGACCTCCAGGGCGCGCTCCTCGCCCTCGTCGGCCGGGCCCACCGCGTCGGGGACGCCGACCGGACCGTCGTCCCCGTGGTCGCTCACGCCCCGAGCCTAGGCCGGGCCCGCGGGCAGCCGCACGCCGTCGTCCGCCGCCCGGGGCGCGGGAGGGCTCCGGGCGTGGCCCCGCGGGGGTCCCGCGGGCTCCTCAGCCGTCGCTGTGGACCGCGCCGACCGTCGCCATCGCCGCGCTCAGCGCGCCCAGCCAGGCGCGCGAGACCTCGTACAGGGTGTGCCCGGCACCGGCGACGCGGACGGCGTCGTCGTCCTCGTGGCCCAGCACCGCCTCCAGCGCCCGGCCCGCGGGACCCTCGCGCTCCACCAGCGCCGCGCGCACCGACGCCGCCACCCCCGTGGTCTCGACCAGCTCGCGCGGGTCCAGGCCGAGGGCCTCGGCGACGCCGGACAGCAGCCCGGCCGTGTAGGCGACGTCGTACTGGCGCGGGGCGAGCTTCGCGCACGCGCCGGCCCGGGCCAGCACCGCGGTCAGCGCCTCGGTGTCCACGCTGGTGACCCCGCCGAGCAGCATGAGGACCACCCACGACAGCAGCTGGCGGCGCCCCAGCAGCACGACGGCCTGCCGCAGCGAGGTGATCTCGCTGCTGGTGCCGGCGGCCACGGAGCTGACCGTCCGCAGCACCCGCACGCTCAGCGCCGGGTCGGTGGCCACCAGCTTCTCGATCTCGCCGATGCTCGTCTCGGTGCCCGTCAGCGCCCGCACCAGGCGCAGGCACACGATCTGCGAGGGCGTCAGGCTCATCGACTCCAGCGTCACCGGCCGCTGCAGGTGGTAGCCCTGGAAGAGGTCGCCGCCGGCGCGCAGGCACCGCTGGAACGCCTCCTCGTCCTCGATGCGCTCCACGACCACGGTCGCGGACGGGTTCAGCTCCCGCACGGTCGCCACGACGTCCTCGAACGCCGCGCCCGTGGCCTCCAGGTCGACCTTGACGTAGTCGGCGAGCGCCACCGCGGCCAGCCGGCCGGGGTCGCCGTCGAAGTCGTCGACGGCCACCCGGTACCCCTCGGCGCGCAGCCGCGCCAGGCTGGCCAGCACCTCGTCGTCCACCTCGACGTGCTCCAGCAGCTCCAGCACCACCTGCTGCGGGGAGCACGGCATCGGCAGCTCGCCGGTGATGAACCCGCGCGTGAGGTTGAGGAACAGCAGCTTGTCCCCGGCGATCTGCTCGACGCCGAAGTCGCCGAAGGTCGCGCTGATCACCTGCGAGGTGGCGTGGTCCTGCTCCGGGCCCAGCGGCAGGTCGGCGTGCGCGCGCCCGTGCGCGCGGAACAGCAGCTCGTAGGCGACGAGGCGGCGCTCGCGGTCGTGGATGCCCTGCCGGCCCACGCGGACGGGCGCGACGGTGGCGACGCCGACGGCGCCGGCGGCGCCGACCGGGCCGGTCGCGCCGCGGGGCGCGGGGGCCAGGAGACCGGTGGGTGCGGCGGGGCGCGGCACGGGCTGCTCGCTCACGGCTGCACCTCCTGCGCTCCGGGCGGGGGCCGGCGACCGTCGCCGGGCTCCCCCGCGACTCGAGGACTCCACGCCTTCCCTACGGCGCGCGGAGCCCCGGGCTGTAGCCCGCCGCGCGCGCCGACGCCCGAACGGGGGAACGCCCGCGCCTCACACCCGGGTGCGGTGGAAGCCGGCGTGCGAGCGGCTGGGCGTCGGCCCGCGCTGGCCCTGGTAGCGCGAGGCCGTCGCGCTGCTGCCGTAGGGGTGCTCGGCGGCGCTGGAGAGGCGGAAGAAGCACAGCTGGCCGATCTTCATGCCGGGCCACAGCAGGATCGGCAGGGTCGCCGTGTTGGACAGCTCCAGCGTCACGTGGCCGGAGAAGCCGGCGTCGATGAAGCCGGCCGTGGAGTGCGTCAGCAGGCCCAGGCGGCCCAGGCTGCTCTTGCCCTCCAGGCGCGCGGACACGTCGTCGGGCAGGGTGACGACCTCGAACGTGGAGCCGAGGACGAACTCGCCCGGGTGCAGCACGAACGGGTCCTCGCCCTCGACCTCCACCAGGCGGGTCAGCTCCGGCTGCTCCTGCGAGGGGTCGATGACCGAGTACTTGTGGTTGTCGAAGAGGCGGAACCAGCGGTCCAGGCGGACGTCCACGCTGGAGGGCTGGACCATCGACGGGTCGAAGGGGTCCAGGGCCACCCGCCCCGACGCCAGCTCGGTCCGGATGTCGCGGTCGGACAGCAGCACGGCGGTCACGGTACAGGGGAGCGACGGTCCCGCCGGTGGGCCCGCGGGGAGGGTCGAGGGCCCCTCGGGGCGTCCGCTAGGATGCCGGTGGCTCGTGGGCGACCGCGGGCCGTGCGGGTGTAGTTCAATGGTAGAACTTCAGCTTCCCAAGCTGATAGCGCGGGTTCGATTCCCGTCACCCGCTCAGCGCGGTGGAGGCCCCGGTCCGGTGGACCGGGGCCTTCGCCGTCCCTCAGGCAGCCAGCTGCTGACCGCTGCGCTCGCGGTAGCTGGCGGCGGCGTCGCGGAAGGCGGCCAGCGCGTAGCCGGGCACGTCCATCCCCTGCCCGCGCGCCCACAGCAGCTGCGTCTCCAGCCGCGAGATGTCGCGCACGTTCTTCTCCAGCTGCTCGTCCAGGCCCAGCTCGACGATGACGCCGCCGAAGTCGGTGCGCTGCTCGCGGGTGCTCGCCCCGACCAGCCCGTAGCGCTTGGAGCGCAGCAAGCGCGCCAGGTGCAGCTGCCACGGCGCGAGGGCTCCGGAGCGCACGAGCTCCTGCGCGCTGAGCCGGTAGAACGCGAAGTGCCCGGGCTCCTGCACCTTGATCGCGTCGACGACGGTGCGCTGCACGGCGGTCTCGCCCATCGCGCCCAGACCCTGGCTCATCGAGCGGTACGCCAGCATCGCGGCCTTCTCCGTCGCCGCGCCGGTCAGGTAGTACAGGAGCCGGACGACCTCGTGCACGAACGGCAGGTGGGACAGCGCCCCGAGCACGCGCACCCGCGCCGGCACCCCGTCCAGGTCGGCCTGCACGGGTGGCATCCCCAGGTGCTGGGCCAGGGTGTCCAGCAGCACCCCGTGCCGCTCCTCCTGCGGGCCCCACACGTCGGCGTAGAACGCGCGGTCGGTCTCGCCGACGCCGGGCAGCAGGACGGCCAGCTCCAGGACGTTGCGCTCGACCTCCATCTCCACGCGCGCCATGTAGTCCAGCACCGTCCCGAAGCGCTCGCGCACGGCCGCGGGGTCGCGCAGCGTGTAGTCGGCCGAGGCCAGGTCCACGGGCGGGTGCTCGTCGGCGAGGCGCTGCACGTGGTCGCGGATCGTGGTGGCGTCTGCTCGGGGCTCGGCCATGGTCGGTTCCTCCTCGGTGCGGTCGGTCGCTCCGGGTTCGGGACCGCCGCCCTGCGTGGATCGGTCGCTGCGCCGTCCGGGTGAAGCCCGCGGCACCGTCCGGGTGCCCCCGCTGGCCCGGGCGGGTCGTCCTCCGCCCCGCGGCGGCCTCCGCCCGCGGCGCTCGGGCGACGATCCGCGGGGCGACCGCGGCGGGCGCCGGGGAGGACGGCGGTGCACCAGGACGCGGGACCGGAGGCGCTGCGGCGCTCGCCCACGGGGCGGGTGCCGCGCTGGGCGCTCGACGAGGTGCACGGCCGTCGCGCCGACCCCGCCCCCTGGCGCGTCCCGGTGCCGCCGCGGCGCCGGCGGCGGGTGCCGGACGGGGTCGGGGCGGCGCTCGTCGTCCTCGCCGTCGTCGGCGGCGCGGCGTGGGCGCACACCACCGGTGTCCTGCGGGAGGTGCCCGGTGCCGTGGGCACCCCCGGGACGCCGCCGCCCGGGACGGGCTCCGCGGACGGACGGCTGGAGCCCGTGCCCGCGCAGGCCGCCACCGGCGCGACGTGGCGCCCCCTGGCCACCGCGGCCGACGGCGCCCCCGTCCGCTGGGACCCGTGCCGGCCCGTGCACTGGGTGGTGCGGACCGACGGCGCGCCCGCCGGCGGGCAGGAGCTGCTGCGGCGGGCCGTCGAGCGCGTGAGCGCCGCGTCCGGCCTGCGCTTCGTCGAGGACGGCACCACCGACGAGGGGCCCTCGCCCGAGCGCGAGGCGTACCAGCCCGAGCGCTACGGGGACCGGTGGGCGCCGGTCCTCGTCACGTGGACCTCGCCGGCCGAGGTGCCCGGCCTGGCCGGGGACGTGCTGGGGCGGGCCGGCCCCTCCACCGTCGAGCTGCCCGGTGCCGACCCGGCGCACGTGTCCGGGGAGGTCGAGCTGGACGCGCCCGAGCTGGGTGAGCTGCTGGCGCTGCCGGGCGGGGAGGCCCTGGTGCTGGCGGTCGTGCAGCACGAGCTGGCCCACCTGGTGGGCCTCGACCACGTGGACGACCCCGGCCAGCTCATGCACCCGGAGACGTCGTGGCAGCGCGACTTCGCCGCCGGCGACCTGGCGGGGTTGGCCGCCCTCGGCGCCGGGCCCTGCCGCCCGGACGTGTGAGCGGCCCGGCGTCTCGGCGGTGACGCTCGGGTCACGAACGTCACGAACGGGTGCGCCTCTCTTGACAGCGCTGTCACGACAGGAGACGGTCCTCCCGTTGACAGCGCTGTCACGAGGAGGTGAGCGCCGTGGACGAGGTGACGGCCCCGGGCGAGCGCCCCCGTCGCAGCACCGGCTCGGTGGTGATGGACGACGTGGCGCGCGCCGCCGGCGTCAGCCCCAAGACCGTCTCCCGCGTCGTCAACGGCTCCCCGCAGGTGCGTCCCGAGGTGCGCGACCGGGTCCTCGACGCCGTCGAGCGGCTCGGGTACCGGCGCAACGCCGCCGCCCGCGCCCTGGCCGCCGGGCGCACCCACGTCCTGGGCATCGTCTCCGTCGAGGCCGCGCTGCACGGGGTCGCCCAGCACGTCCTGGGCGCCGAGCGCGCCGCCCGCGAGCGCGGCTACGGCACCGTCGTGGTGACCGTCCCCGAGGACGCCGACGACGACGCGGCCCGCGACGCCGTCGAGCGCGCCGTCGCGCTGGGCGCCGAGGGCGTCGTCCTCGGCGAGCCGCTGCGCGAGGTCGGTGCGCTGGCCGGCGTCCCGGACGTGCCCCTGGTGACGGCCGCCGCCGTCGAGCCGGTCAGCCCCCGGCACCGCTCGGTCAGCGCCGCCGAGGAGGCCGGTGCCCGCGAGGCCGTCGAGCACCTGCTCGCGCGCGGGCACCGCACGGTCGCGCACGTGAGCGGACCGCCGGCCTCGCGCCCGGCGCGGCTGCGGGAGGCGGGCTGGCGGGCCGCGCTGGAGGTCGCCGGGGCCCCCGTGGGCGAGCCCGCGCGCGGCGACTGGGCCGCGCGCTCGGGGTGGGAGGCGGCGCGCGAACTGCTGGCGCGCCCCGGCGAGCGGCCCACGGCCCTGTTCGCCGGCAACGACTCGATGGCGATCGGCGCCGTCAAGGCGTTCCTGGAGGCGGGTCTGCGGGTGCCCGAGGACGTCGCCGTCGTGGGGTTCGACGACCTGCCGGAGTCGGAGTTCCTGCCGGTGCCGCTGTCCAGCGTGCGGCAGGACGTCACGGGGGTCGCCCGCCGGGCCGTGGAGCTGCTCGTCGCCCTCGTCGAGGGCGGGGCGCCGCCGCAGCGCGCGGAGACCGTCCCGGCGCACCTGGTGGTCCGGGCCAGCTCGGGCCCCGCGCGGCGAGGGGGTGGTGCGAGCCCCTGACGCCTCGCCGCCACCCAGCACGACCCCGCACGACCACCAGCACCGCGAGCACCACGGACGAAGGAGTACCTGTGTTCTTCCCGCGCCGCCCCAGCATCGCCCTCGCCGCCGCCCTCGCGTCGGCCCTCGCCCTCGCCGCGTGCAGCGGCGGAGACGGCGGCGGGTCCGACGACGGCGGCGGCTCCGCGGAACCCGTCTCCGCCGACCAGTTCGAGGAGGCGATGAGCACCCCCACCGAGCTGACGTTCTGGACGTGGGTGCCCGACATCGAGAACCAGGTCGCCATGTTCGAGGAGGCGTACCCGGAGATCGACGTGAACGTCGTCAACGCCGGTCAGGGCCTGGACCAGTACACGGCGCTGCGCACCGCGCTGCGCGCCGGTCAGGGCGCCCCCGACGTCGTGCAGATCGAGTACCAGTACATCTCCTCCTTCCTCGTCGGCGGCGACCTGCTCGACCTGTCCCCGTACCAGGGCATCAGCGACCTGGAGAGCCAGTACCCCGAGTGGGTGTGGGAGCAGGTCACGCGCGACGGCGCCGTCTACGGCATCCCGCAGGACACCGGACCGATGGGTCTGCTGTACCGCGACGACCTGTTCGCCGAGGCGGGCGTCGCGCCGCCGACCACGTGGGACGAGTTCGCGCAGGCCGCCCGCACCTACCGCGAGGCCAAGCCCGACAGCTACATCACCGACTTCCCGCCCAACCAGGCCGGGCAGATGATCGGCCTCATGTGGGCCAACGGCGCCCAGCCGTTCAGCTACGACGGCGAGGAGACGGTGTCGATCGACCTCGACACCCCCGAGGTCACCGAGGTCGTCGAGTACTGGCAGGGCCTCGTCCAGGACGAGCTGGTCGCCGTCGACCCCGACTTCACCGACCAGTGGTACCAGGGCCTGTCCAACGGCACCTACGCCACCTGGGTCGCCGCCGCGTGGGGTCCCGTCTTCCTGCAGGGCTCGGCCGAGAACACGTCGGGGCTGTGGCGCGCGGCGCAGCTGCCGCAGTGGGAGGCCGGCGGGCAGAGCACCGGCAACTGGGGCGGGTCCACCGACGCCGTCGTCGCCTCCAGCGCCAACCCGATCGCGGCCGCCGAGCTGGCCCGCTGGATCAACGTGGAGCCGGAGCCGGCGCTCGCGCTGGCGACCGAGCAGTTCCTCTTCCCGCCGTCGCAGTCCGTCCTGGAGGACCCCGCCTTCATCGACGCCGCGCCGGAGTTCTACGGCGGGCAGCAGGTCAACCAGCTGTTCGCCGAGGCCTCCGAGCAGGTGAACACCGACTTCGGGTGGCTGCCGTTCATGGACTACGTCTACTCCTCCTACGAGGACGTCATGGGCCCGGCGATCGCGGACCGCGGCGACATGGTCGGGGCGCTGGCGCAGTGGGAGCAGCAGCTGGAGGGGTACGCGGAGGAGCAGGGCTTCACCGTCGAGTGACGGCCCTGACGACGACGTGAGCACTCAGACCACGACCGCGCGCGGTCGGGCGGGCCGGTCGGCCCGCCCGCCGCGGCAGCGGACCTCGCCCGCGCGGCGCCGGCAGCACCGCGCCGCCTACCTCCTCGTGGCGCCGTTCATGGTGGTCTTCGCCGCCATGCTCGTCGTCCCCCTCGGCTACGCCGCCTACCTGTCGCTGTTCCGCGAGCAGCTCATCGGCGGCACCAGCTTCGTCGGCCTGGAGAACTACGTCCGGGCCCTCACCGACGCCGCGTTCCTCAGCGGTGTCGGGCGCGTCGGGCTGTTCCTGCTGGTCCAGGCGCCGCTCATGCTGGGCCTGGCGCTGCTGTTCGCCCTGCTGCTGGACTCCGGCCTGCTGCACTTCCAGCGCTTCGTGCGGCTCGCGGTGTTCCTGCCGTACGCCGTGCCCAGCGTGGTCGCCACCCTCATGTGGGGCTACCTGTACGGCCCGGACTTCGGGCCGTTCGCCCAGATCGCCGACGCCCTGTCGCTGCCCGGACCGCGCTTCCTCAGCGCGGACTGGATGCTCGGGTCGATCATGAACATCGTCACGTGGGAGTTCGTCGGCTACAACATGATCATCATGTTCGCGGCGCTGCGCGCGGTCCCCGCGGAGCTCTACGAGGCGGCCCGCGTCGACGGCGCGGGGGAGCTGCGCATCGCGTGGTCGGTGAAGGTGCCGGCCATCCGCGCCGCCCTGCTGCTCACCCTGATCTTCTCGATCATCGGCAGCTTCCAGCTGTTCACCGAGCCGCAGCTGCTGAGCGTCCTCGCCCCCGCCGTCATCGACTCCGCGTACACGCCGAACCTGTACGCCTACAACCTCGCCTTCACGAGCCAGAACATCAACTACTCGGCGGCCGTCGCGTTCCTGCTGGCCGTGGTGATCGCGGTCGTGTCCTACGTCGTCCAGCTGTCGTCCCAGCGCCGGGAGCGCAACGCATGACCACCACCGCACCCGTCCCGGGGGTCACCGGGCGGCGGCGAGGAGGGGGGCGGCGCAGGCCGAGCGCCCTCAAGCGCCGCAGCCCGCTGCTCACCGTCCTGGTCATCCTCGTCCTGCCGTACTTCCTCCTTCCGCTGTACTGGCTGGTGGTGGCGTCCACCAAGACGAACCGGCAGCTGTTCACGACCTTCGGGCTGTGGTTCGACGAGATCAACCTGTGGACCAACCTGCAGCAGGTGTTCACCGCCCAGGGCGGCGTCTTCTGGACGTGGATCGGCAACACCGCCCTGTACGCGGGGGTGAGCGCCGTCGGGGCGGCGTTCCTGGCCACGGCCGCCGGGTACGCGTTCGCCAAGTACGACTTCCCCGGCGGCAGGCTGATGTTCTCGATCGTCCTGGGGGCGATCATGGTGCCGACCACGGCGCTGGCGATCCCGACGTACCTGCTGTTCGCCGGGGTCGAGCTGACCGACACCCGCTGGGCGGTCATCCTGCCCAGCCTGGTCAGTCCGTTCGGCGTCTACCTCATGCGGGTGTACGCGGCCGACGCCGTGCCCACCGAGCTCATGGAGGCCGCCCGCGTCGACGGGGCGGGGGAGCTGCGGATCTTCGCGACCGTCGCGCTGCGGCTGCTGTCGCCCGGGTTCGTCACCGTCCTGCTGTTCGCGCTCGTGGCGACGTGGAACAACTACTTCCTGCCGCTCATCATGCTGCGCACCCCGGACCTGTACCCGCTGACGCTGGGCCTGGCGCGCTGGCAGTCGGCCGCCGCGGCCGGCTCCGGCGGGCAGGTGCTGTTCTCCAGCGTCATCACCGGCTCGCTCGTCTCGATCGTGCCGCTCATCATCGCGTTCCTGTACCTGCAGAAGTACTGGCAGACGGGCCTGGCGACCGGCGGGGTCAAGGGGTGAGCGTCCTGGACGGGCCCGCGGGCACGCCCCGCGGGCTGCCGGAGCGCGTGCTGTTCGGGGCCGCCTGGTACCCCGAGTACACGCCCGAGCCGCGCGTGGAGGAGGACCTGGACCTCATGGCGGCCGCGTCCGTCAGCGTGGTCCGGGTGGGGGAGTCGGTGTGGTCGACGTGGGAGCCGCGCGACGGGGTCTGGAACCTCGACTGGCTCGCGCCCGCGCTGGACGGCGCCCACGAGCGGGGGATCTCCGTCGTGCTGGGCACCCCCACCTACGCGGTGCCGATGTGGCTGGCCCGCAAGCACCCGGAGATCGCCGGCGAGCTGGCCGACGGCCGGCGGCTGCGCTGGGGCGGCCGGCAGGAGGTGGACTTCACCCACCCGGCGTTCCGCTTCCACGCCGAGCGCGTGGTCCGCGCCGTCGTCGGCCGCTACGCCGCCCACCCGGCCGTGGTCGGCTTCCAGGTCGACAACGAACCCGGCTGGCACCTGCTGCACAACCCGGGCGTCGTGCAGTCCTTCGTCGACGACCTGCGCGCCGCCTACGGGGACGTCGACGCCCTCAACGAGGCGTGGGGGCTGACGTACTGGTCGCACCGGCTCTCCCGCTGGGCGGACCTGTGGAGCCCGCACGGCAACGCCCAGCCGCAGTACGACCTGGCGTGGCGGGCGTTCCAGTGCCGGCTGACGACGGAGTTCATCTCCTGGCAGGCCGGCATCGTCCGCGAGGTGGCGACCGCCGCCGGCCGGGACGACCAGTTCGTCACCACGTGCGTGTCGTACAGCCGGCAGGCGGTCGACGAGCGGGAGGTCTTCGACGACCTGGACGTCGCCGCAGGCAACCCCTACTACGCGATGCAGGACGGCCTCGCGGTGCCCTCGCCCGAGGAGTCCCCGGTGCAGGGGTGGACGACGTCGGGCACGTGGTCCCTCGTGCACACCGCCGACCGGATGCGCGCCTCCAAGCAGGCGCCGTTCCTCGTCACCGAGACCAACGCCGGCCCCATCGGCGGCTCCTCGGTGAACCTGCCCGCCTGGGACGGGCAGTGGCGGCAGGTGGCCTGGCAGCTGGTGGCGCGCGGTGCCCGGATGGTCGAGTACTGGCACTGGCACACCCTGCACACCGGTACGGAGACGTACTGGGGCGGCGTCCTGCCGCACGACCAGCGGCCCGGCCGCGTCTACCAGCAGGTCGCGCAGCTCGGGGCTGAGCTGGCCCGCGCGGGGTCCACCGTCGCCGGGCTGCGCCCGGACGCCGACGTGGGCCTGCTGGTGTCCGTGCCCTCGAAGCACGGGCTGGCGTTCCAGCCGCCCACGAACTCCGGCGGCGGCACCACCTGGTTCGACGGCGACGAGCGCGCCCACGACCGGCTGGTGGACGTGTGGGCGCGCGGGGTGTTCGACGCCGCGCTCAGCGCGCGCGTCGTGCACGACCGCCAACTCCTGCCGGCGGGCGGCCCCGGCGTGGACCCCGCGGAGCTCGCGCGGGAGCTGCCCGTCCTGCTCGTGCCCGCCCTGTACGTCGCCCCGGACGCGCTGCTGGACCTGCTGGCCGCCTACGCGCGGGCCGGCGGGCACCTGGTCCTGGGGCCGCGCTCGGCGTACGCCGACGAACTGGCCCGCGCCCGGCGCGAGGTCAAGCCGGCCCGGCTGGCGGGAGCGGCCGCGGTCTCCTACCAGGAGTTCTCCAACCTCACCGGGCCGCTGCCGCTCACCGTGCCCGCCGGCGCGCCCGCCCTGCCCGCCGGGGCGAGCGCGACGACCTGGGTGGACTGCCTGCGCCCCGAGGGCGCCGAGGTGCTCGCCGGGTACGAGCACCCGCACTTCGGCCGCTTCGCGGCCATCACCTCCGCCCGGCACGGCGCCGGCCGGGTCACCGTCGTCGGCACCGTGCCGGACCCGGGGACCGCCGCCGCCCTCGCCGGCCGGTTCGCCGCCCCGGTGCTCGGCGAGGACCGGCGGGACGCGGCGGCCCGCCGCTGGCGCGGGCCCGAGGCGGTGCGGGTCAGCTCCGCCACCGCCGCCGACGGCACCCGCGTCCACGTCGTGCACGACTGGTCCTGGCAGCCGTGCGAGGTCGTCGCGCCGGTGGCGCTGCGCGACCTGCTGACGGGTGAGCGCGTCGGTGCGGGCGAGCGCCTGCGGCTGGGCGCCTGGGACGTGCGGGTGCTCGCGCAGGAGTAGCGGCGGGACGGGCCCGGCGGCGGGCCGCCCGCGAGCCGGCCGCCGCCGGGCGACCGCCCCGGGGCGGCGGTAGAACGGTGCTCATGGTCAGCGCTCACGAGGAGATCGAGGTCAAGTACGACGTGGCACCCGAGGCCGCCCCGCCGGACCTGGCGGCGGCCCTGCGGCAGGTGCCCGGCGCCGACGAGCGGGGCCTGCGCGAGGGCGACCTCGGCGAGGTCGACCTGAGCGCCACCTACTTCGACACCGACGACCTGCGGCTGGCCGCCGCCAAGGTCACCGTGCGCCGCCGCACCGGCGGCGCCGACGAGGGCTGGCACCTGAAGACCCCCGCCGGCGACGGCGCCCGCACCGAGCAGCGCGTGCCGCTGGGGCGGGCCGTGCGGACCGTGCCGGTCGCGCTGCGCCGGCTCGTGGAGGACGTGACCGGCGGCCGGCCGCTGGTCCCCGTCGCCCGGGTCGACACCCACCGCCGCACGCGCACCGTGCTGGACGCCGCCGGGACCCGGCTGCTGGAGCTGGCCGACGACACCGTCGAGGCGCGCCGCCTGCTGCCGCTGGAGGGCGCGGGGGAGGCCTCGGGCGCCGTGCAGCGCTGGCGGGAGGTCGAGCTGGAGCTCGTCGACGGCGAGCGCGAGGTCTTCGACGCCGTGGACGCCGGGCTGCGGGCCGCCGGCCTGCGGGTCGCGGCCACCGGCTCCAAGCTCGCCCGGGTGCTGGCCGGTGGCGGGGACGAGGACCCCGCGCCGCGGGCGGCTCCCGACGAGGACGCCGGCGAGGACCGCGGCGAGGCTCGCGACGAGGACCGCGACGAGGCCGCCGCGGACGAGGCGGCGCAGGCCCCCGGGCCTGCTGCCGGGCCCGCCCGCCGCCCCGGTCGCCGCTCCGGCACGCGCCGCGTCCGGCACGCCGGCCCCCGCCGCACCGACCTCACCGCGCGCTCGCGCGCCGGCGACGTCCTGCTCGTGCACCTGGCCGAGCAGGTGCAGCAGGTCCTCGACCAGGACGGGCGCGTGCGCCGCGACGAGCCCGACAGCGTCCACAAGATGCGGGTGGCGACCCGCCGCCTGCGCAGCGCCCTGCGCACCTTCCAGCCCCTGCTGTCGGCGCCGACCAAGCCGCTGCGCGACGAGCTGCGCTGGCTGGCGGCCGAGCTGGGCGCCGCCCGCGACGCCGAGGTGCTGCGCGACCGCCTCGTGCGGTCGGTGGCCTCCCTCGACGTCCCGGCCCAGGAGCAGCCCGCCGACCCGGCGGCCACCGGCGCCGTCCCGGCGCTGGTCGCCGAGCAGCTGGAGGGCGACTACCGCACCGCGCACGACCGCGTGCTCGCCGAGCTCGACTCCGAGCGCTACCAGTCGCTGCTGGACGCCCTGCAGGACCTCGTCGAGGCCCCCGGCCTCACCGACCGCGGCCGCCGCCGTGCCGCGAAGGTGCTGCCGCGCCGGGTCGCGAGGACGTTCGAAGGGCTGGCCGGGCTCGTCGAGCGGGCCGACCGCGCCGGCACCGGCGCCGAGCGCGACGAGCTGCTGCACGAGGCGCGCAAGGCCGCCAAGCAGGTGCGCTACGCCGCCGAGGCCGTCGCCGTCGTCTTCGGCAAGGACGCGACCCGGTTCGCGAGCGCCGTGACCGACGTGCAGGAGGTGCTGGGCGAGCACCAGGACTCCGTCGTCACCCGCCAGCGGCTGCGGGACCTGGCCGCGTCCGCGCCGCCGGAGGTCGCCTTCGCCTACGGGCGGCTGTACGCGCAGGAGGAGGCGCACGCCGCGGCCAGCGAGGCCGACTTCGACGAGGCGTGGGCGGCGGTGCGCGCCAAGCGCCTGCACCGGTGGCTGCGCTGACGGTGCGGACGTGACGAGGGGCGGGCGCCGCGGCGCCCGCGCCAACGGCGCGGCAGTACGAGGCGGACTGACGTACCCGACACGTCCTGTCGGGTACGGCCACCACGCTGGGGTGGTCAGC
>NZ_JBEUEI010000057.1:0-14596 GCF_041020755.1 Kineococcus terrestris
GGGGGTCCGCTGCTCTCGTTGTGAGATTAAGGAGCACACCCCCCCCCCCGCCCGCCCCCGCCCCCCCCCCCCCCCCCCCCCCCCCCCCCCCCCCCCCCCCCCCCCCCCCCCCGCCGCGTCCCGGGAGGACGACGGCCTGGCCCGGCTGGTCGCGGCGGCCGCGGGGGCGGCCGCGCGGCGCGGGGTGCCGGTCCCGCCGGCGCCGTGGCTGCCGCCGCTGCCCGCGCGGGTCAGCGGCGCGGACCTGCCCGCACCGCCGGGCGCGGACGCGGGCGCGGGCGCGCTGCCGTGGGGGCTGCTGGACCTGCCCGCCGAGCAGGCGCGCGGCCGCGCGGCGTGGGACCTGGAGCGCGGTGAGCACCTGCTCGTCGTGGGGACCGTGCGCAGCGGCCGCAGCACGCTGCTGCGCGCGCTGGCGCTCGCGGGCCTGGCGCGGGGCGCGGACGTCCTGGTGCTGGACGGCGGCGGCGCGCTGGCCGGCCTGGCGGGGCTGCCGGGCACGGGCGCCGTGGTCGCCCGGCACGAGCCGTGGCGGGCCGCGCGCGTGCTCCAGCGGCTGCTGGAGCGCCTCGACGTCCCGCCCGGGGCCCCGCCCGGCGCGCCGCCGGTGCTGCTGCTGGTGGACGGCTGGGAGGCGTGGTCCCCGGTGCTGGCGGGGACGGAGGTGGGCGACGGCGCGGGCGGCGGCACGGGCGCGGAGGCCCTGCTGCGGCTGCTGCGGGAGGGGTCGGCGGCCGGGGTGCGCGTCGCCGTGGCCGGTGACCGCCCGCTGCTGACCTCCCCGCTGGCGGCGTCGGCGGCCGAGGTGGTGCTCCTGCGGCTGGCCGACCGCGCCGACGCGGCCCTGGCGGGGGTGCCGGTGTCACTGGTGCCGCGCGCGGCCGTCCCCGGCCGGGGGTTGCTGGTGCGCGACGGGACAGCGCACGAGGTGCAGGTGGTGCTCCCGGCGCAGGGCGGGCCCGCCGTGGACCGGCCGCCGGCGCGGCTGCGGGTGGCGCCGCTGCCGCCGCGCTCGCGGGCGGTGCCCTCGGCACCCGGGGGTCCGGGACCGGCCCTGCTCCTGGGGCACGGCGGCGACGACGGCGGCCCCGTGCTCCTCGACCCCGCGGCGGGTCCGGTCCTCGTGCACGGCCCGCCCGGCAGCGGCCGCTCCTCGCTGCTGCGGGCGCTGGCGCAGCAGCGCCCGGACGCGCTGCCGGTGGGCGCCGGGCACGACGCGGGCGCGCTGGCCGCGCGGCTGCGAGGGGTCCCGCGGCCGCTGGTGCTGCTCGACGGGATCCCGCCACCGGGGTCGGCGCTGGAGGACGTGCTGCTGGCGGCCCTGGACGCCGGTGCCCACCTGGTGGCGAGCGCGGGCGGCGCGGAGGTCGCCGGCGCCTTCCGCGGGCTCGGGGCGCGGCTGCGCGCGGCCCGCGTCCTGGTGCTCCTGGGCCGCGGGCCGCTGGTGCCGGCCGAGGTGCTCGGCCGGCGTCCCCTGCCGGCCCCCGGTCCCGGCCCCGGCCCCGGTGCCGGCTTCGTCGTGGTCGACGGGGCGTGGACGGCGGTGCGGGTGGTGGCACCTACGGTGACGGGGTGAGCGCTCCCGTCCCGCCCGCCCGGCACGTCCCGCCCGCCCCCGGCACCGCGCCCGCCGGGCCGGTCACCGTGCGGGCCGCCACCCCCGCCGACGGCGAGCAGATCGCCGCGGTGGTGCGCGAGCTGGCCGAGTACGAGCGGGCCGCGGAGCAGGCCACGGCGACGGCGGAGGACTTCGCGCGGGCGCTGGCACCGGGCTCCGGGATCGGCTGCCTGCTGGGCGAGGTGCAGGGCCCCGACGGGCCCGAGGTCGCCGGGATGGCCCTGTGGTACACGACGTTCTCCACCTGGCAGGGCCGGCGCGGCATGTGGCTGGAGGACCTGTACGTGCGCCCGCGGCACCGGCGCCGCGGCCTGGGCCGGGCGTTCTTCGCCGAGCTGGGCCGCGTGTGCGCCGCGGAGGGCTTCGGGCGCTTGGAGTGGTGGGTGCTGGACTGGAACACTCCTGCCCACGCCTTCTACCGCAGCCTCGGCGCGCGGCCGGAGGACGAGTGGACGGTCTGGCGCCTCGACGGCACGGGGCTCGCCGGCCTGGCGGGGGGTGACTCACCGTCATGACCCATGCACCCTGTGCGTCTGCGAAGCTGCTGCTGCGGACCGGCGGGGTCCGCCCCGCCCGCGCGAACGAGAGGACGCTCCCGTGACGAGCCCCGCAGGAGGACCGGCCAGCGACCTGGTGGAGCTGAGGGTCCCCGCCGACCCCGCCTACCTGACGGTCGTGCGCACCGCGAGCGCCGGGCTCGCCGCCCGCCTGGACCTGACGCTCGACGAGATCGAGGACCTGCGCATCGCCGTCGACGAGGCCTGCACGCTGCTGCTGGACCCCGCCAGCGCGCACCAGGAGCTGCTGGCGACCTTCCGGTTGGGCGACGGCTCGCTGGAGGTGGAGGTGCGCGGGCCGGCGCGGGAGCTGCCGGAGCGCTCCAGCTTCGCGTGGGCGGTGCTGGAGGCGCTGGTCGGCGAGGTCTTCACGGGTACCTCCTCCACCGGGGCCTGGATCGTGCTGCGGCACACGCGGCTGGCGGGGACGACGGCGGGCGCGGCGGCGGAGGTCGTGTGAGCGGGGACGCGCGCGCCGCCACGGCGCCCGCGGACGGGCGGCGCGCCGGTCACGAGCACGACCCGCGGGCCCCGGACGGCCCGGGCGACGCCGACCCGCCGCAGGCCGGCACCCCCCACGACGCTCCCGGGGCGGCCCCCGGGGCGGCGCCGGACGACGCGCGGGACGAGGTCGCCGAGCTGCACGCGCGCTACGCGCAGCTGGCCGCCGACGACCCCGAGCGGGCGGTGCTGCGCGAGCGGCTGGTGCACCACCACCTGCCCCTGGCCGAGCACCTGGCCGCGCGCTTCCTGGGGCGCGGGGAGCCGCACGACGACCTGACGCAGGTGGCCACCATCGGGCTGCTGAAGGCCGTGGACCGCTTCGACCCGGCCCGCGGCGTCCCGTTCGGCGCGTACGCGGTGCCGACGATGCTCGGGGAGGTCAAGCGCCACTTCCGCGACCGCGGGTGGGCGGTGCGGGTGCCGCGCCGCTGGCAGGAGGCCGGCCGGGCGCTGTCGGAGGCCCGCGAGCAGCTGACCCACGAGCTGGGCCGGGCCCCCACGGTGACCGAGCTGGCCGCGCGCACCGGCAGCGACCCGGACGAGGTCCTGGAGGTGCTGGAGTCGGCCAACGCCTACAGCACGCTGCCGCTGGACACCGGCTCGCCGACCTCCCCCGTGGCCTCGATGGGCAGCACCGACGAGCGGCTGGAGGACGTGGAGAACCGCGAGGCGCTGCGGCCCCTGCTGGCCTCGCTGGCCCCCCGCGAGCGCCGCATCCTCGCGCTGCGCTTCGTGCGCGGCATGTCGCAGGCGCAGATCGCCGCCGAGGTGGGCATCTCGCAGATGCACGTGTCCCGCCTGCTGGCCCGCACGCTGGGCGAGCTGCGCGAGGGGCTGGGCCCGCCGGAGCGCTGAGCACCCCGCGCCGGCCGGTTCAGCGCGGGACGCTGCCGCGGCCGGTCTCGGCGACGACCGGCGGCAGGAAGAGCCCGACGATCACCAGCACGGCGGGCACGGCGACGAGGGCGCCGAGCCAGGCGGCGCCGCCGCCGAAGGCCGGCAGGCCGGCGGCCAGCTGCAGCACCTGCCACACGAGCACGGGCGAGCGCGCCCAGGTGGCGCCCTGGTGCAGCCCCCACGCGCACAGGCCCAGCCCGGCGGCGAACAGGGCGGCGAAGGCGACGAGCCCGACGGCGACGAGGTCGGCGTCGCGCACCCCGGAGGGGGCGGCGTCGCCGTCGGACAGCAGCAGCGCGGAGACGGCGCCGGCCACGAGCAGGACGGCCTCCGCGACCACGAGGAGCGCCACGAGCGTCACGAGTGGCGATCTGCGCGGTCCGGGCCCAGTCTGGAGGCGAGTCACCGGAGCACGGTACGACGGCCCCCGACACCCGCGGGTCCGCCGTCCGGAGGGGGTCGAGCGGCGTCGGGATTGCCGGGAGGGGTCCATCGTGTTACGTGCGTGTGACGAACACGACACGCTCCTCCGCGATCCCCGCAGCCCTGACCCCTTGTGGTGGGACGCGACAGGTGTGAACCTTGACGCCGACGCGATCCCCGACGTGGTGGCACCTGGGCTCACGAGGCCCGGTGACCAGACGTCCCGGCACCGCCGGCGTAGCCGGTGCTCAGGGATCCAGCGTGTCGCTCCCGCCCCCGGTGGGTTCGTCGCGCGAGCGAACTGAGACCGCAACGCTAGAAGGAGTGGACCCATGGACTGGCGCCACCGTGCCGCCTGCCTCGACGAGGACCCGGAGCTGTTCTTCCCCATCGGGAACACCGGTCCCGCGATCCTGCAGATCGAGGAGGCCAAGGCCGTCTGCCGCCGCTGCGACGTCGTCGACTCGTGCCTGAAGTGGGCGCTGGAGTCCGGCCAGGACTCCGGCGTCTGGGGCGGGATGAGCGAGGACGAGCGCCGCGCCCTCAAGCGCCGCGCCGCGCGCGCCCGCCGCGCCAGCTGAGCTGACGGACCGCGCGCCCCGGCGCGCCCGCGAGAGCCCCGGACCGCCCGGTCCGGGGCTCTCGCGCGTCCGGGCCCCGCGCCGCGGGCCCCTCGGCGGCCCTCAGTAGGTGCGGACGCTGCCGATCGGCGAGGTGCCGCGCCGCACCCGCAGGTCCAGGCGCACCTCGGTGCCGCCGCTGCTGCTGGGCCCGAACTCCATGCGCCCGCGCAGCTCGCCGGCCACCAGGGAGCGCACGATCTGCGTGCCCAGCCCCGAGCGGCCCACCTGGAAGTCGTCGGGCAGCCCGATGCCGTCGTCGCTGACGACGACGTCGATGCGGTCGGCGTCGGTGTGCTCCACGCGGACCACGACCGTCCCCGAGCCCCCGTCGCCGAAGCCGTGCTCGACGGCGTTGGTGACCAGCTCGGTCAGCACGAGCGCCAGCGCGGTGGCGTCCTCCTGGCGCAGCTCCCCGAAGCGGCCCTCGCGCACCGTGCGCACCCGCGGCGCGCCGGTGTCGGAGCCGGGGGCGGCCACCTCGGCGGCCATCATCAGGCAGCGGTCCAGCACCTGGTCGAAGTCGACGTTCTCGTCGATGCCCTGCGAGAGCGTCTCGTGGACGGTGGCGATGGTCTCCACGCGCCGCATGGCCTCCTGCAGCGCCGAGCGGCCCTCCTCGGAGGCGATGCGCCGCGACTGCAGCCGCAGCAGCGCCGCCACCGTCTGCAGGTTGTTCTTGACCCGGTGGTGCACCTCGCGGATCGTCGCGTCCTTGGTCATCAGCTCGCGCTCGCGCCGGCGCAGCTCGGACACGTCGCGCACCAGCAGCAGCGCGGCCACCCGCACCGGGCCCGCGCCGCCCTCGCGGCGGGTCAGCGGGATGGCGCGCATGGACAGCGTCGCCGCGTCGGTCTCCAGGTCGGTGCGCCAGGGCGCGCGGCCGGTGACCACCAGCGGCAGCGACTCGTCCACGGGCAGGTGGCTGGCGGCCAGGCTGGAGGAGACCTCGGCCAGGTTCGCGCCGACCAGCTCGCCGATGAGCCCGGCGCGGTGGAAGGCCGACAGGGCGTTGGGGCTGGCGTAGGTGACCACGCCCTCGGCGTCCAGGCGCAGCATCCCGTCGCCCACCCGCGGCGCCCCGCGGCGCGGGCCCGTCGGGGCGGCGGTCTGCGGGAAGTCCCCCACCGCGATCATGCGGGTGAGGTCGTCGGCGCACTTGACGTAGTTCAGCTCCAGCCGGCTGGGCGTGCGGGAGGTCGCCAGGTTGGTGTGCCGGGACAGCACGCCCAGCACGACGCCCTCGCGCACCACCGGGATGGTCTCCTCGCGCACCGGCACGTCGTCGTCCCACTCCGGGTCGCGCCCGCGCAGGCTGCGCGCCTCGTCGAAGGTCGTGTCCACCTGGGGGCGCCGGCCGCGCTCCAGGACGGAGCCGACGACGTCGTCGTAGTGCACCGTCGGGCCCGTGGTGGGGCGGCAGTGCGCCACGGCGACGAAGTGCTGCCGGTCCGCCGAGGGCACCCACAGGACCAGGTCGGCGAAGGACAGGTCGGAGATCAGCTGCCAGTCGCCGACCAGCAGGCGCAGCCACTCGGCCTCGGGCCCGTCCAGGCCGGTCCGGGTGTGCAGGAGGTCAGCCATGGTGGGCACCCGGGCAGCCTACGGCCCGCCCGCCCGGCGACCCGGGCGACCGCCCGCGCCCCGGCTCACTGCGCCCGCAGCACCGTGCGCAGCGTCCGCAGGCCCACCGACAGGGCCGCCAGGTCGGTGCGCTCGGCCGCGGCGATCTCCTGCAGCGTCTGCCGCGCCCGCTGCAGCAGGACGGCGTTGGCGCCCTCCCACGCCTTCACGGCGGCCACCGGGTCCTGCACGCGCTCGCGCACGGGCCCGTCCAGCCGTCCGGCGTCGTGGGTCAGGACGGCCGTCACGATGCTGCGCAGCGCCGCGTACAGGTCCCCGCGCAGCGCCGCGCGGGCCAGCGACTGCCAGCGGTCGGCGCGGCTGAGCGCGGAGATGCTGTCGAGCATCCGGCCGATCTCGTAGCGCTCGGAGACGGCGAACCAGGTGGCGGCCACGTCCTCGGCGGGGCAGCCGGTGCGCTCGGCGACCTCCACGACGTCCAGCAGCGGGTACACCTGCAGCAGGGCCGCCGCGGCCAGCGCCTCCTCCTCGGGCACGCCCCGCCCGGCCAGGCGCTCGGCGTCGGCGCGGACCTCCTGCGCGTCCGGGCCGCGCAGCAGCGCGGGCACCCGCCCGGCCAGCTCGCCGACGGTGCCGGCGAAGCGGGCCGTCTCGGCGTCGACGTCCACGCCGTCCGGGCGCGCGTGCAGCCACCAGCGCACCGAGCGGTCCAGCAGGCGCTGGTGCAGCTGGCGCAGCTCGGACTGCACCTCGGCGTCCACCCGCCCGTCGAGGGCCTCCACGGCCGCGGCCCGCTCGTCCAGCCCGAACACCCGGCGCGCGACGGCGAAGGCGCGCACCACCTCCTCGGGGGCGCTGCCGGTCTCCTCCGCGGCCCGGAACACGAACGTCAGCCCGCCGGTGGCGACGACCTCGTTGACGACGACGGTCGTGGCGATCTCGCGGCGCAGCGGGTGCTCGCCGATGCCGTCGGCGAACCGCTCGCGCAGCTCGGCGGGGAAGTAGCCGCGCAGGGCCGCCGCCACCCACTCCTCGTCCGGCAGGTCGCTGTCCAGCAGCCGCCGCCCCAGGGAGATCTTGGCGTGGGCCAGCAGCACGGACAGCTCCGGCGTGCTCAGCCCCCGGCCCTCGCGGGCCCGGCGGTCCAGCTCGGCGTCGGCCGGCAGCGCCTCCAGCGACCGGTCCAGCGCCCCGGAGGCCTCCAGCACGTCGAGCATCCGCCGGTGCGCCGGCAGCAGCCCGGCCGCGAACGTCGTCTCCACGCTGAGGACGACGTTCTGGTCGTAGTTGTCGCGCAGCACCAGGTGCCCGACCTCGTCGGTCATCCGCAGCAGCGTCGCGTCGCGCTCGCCGGCGTCCAGGCGCCCGGCCGTCACCAGCTGGTCGAGCAGGATCTTGATGTTGACCTCGTGGTCGCTGCAGTCCACCCCGGCGGAGTTGTCCACCGCGTCGGTGTTCAGCTTCACCCCGCGCCCCTCGCGCCCCGCGTGGGCGGTGGTGGCCGCCTCCACGCGCCCGCGCTGGGTCAGGCCGAGGTTGCCGCCCTCGCCGACCACCCGCACCCGCAGGTCGCAGCCGTCCACGCGCACCGCGTCGTTGGCCTTGTCACCGACCTGCGCGTGGGTCTCGGTGGACGCCTTGACGTAGGTGCCGATCCCGCCGTTCCAGAACAGGTCCACGGGCGCGCGCAGCACCGCCCGCACCAGCTCCACGGGGCTCAGGCTCGTCACCGACTCCGCCAGGCCCAGGCGCCGGGCCACCTGCGGGCTGACCGGCACCGACTTCGCGGTGCGGGAGAACACCCCGCCGCCCTCGCTGATCAGGGAGCGGTCGTAGTCGTTCCAGGAGCTGCGCGGCAGCTCGAACAGCCGTCGCCGCTCGGCGTGCGAAGCGGCCGGGTCCGGGTCGGGGTCCAGGAACACGTGCCGGTGGTCGAACGCGGCGACCACGAGCAGCTGCTCGCTGAGCAGCATCCCGTTGCCGAACACGTCGCCGCTCATGTCGCCCACGCCCACCACGGTCGTCGGCTCCGCCTGCACGTCGTGCCCGAGCTCGCGGAAGTGCCGGCGCACGCTCTCCCACGCCCCGCGCGCGGTGATGCCCATCGCCTTGTGGTCGTAGCCGACCGAGCCGCCGGAGGCGAACGCGTCGCCGAGCCAGAACCCGCGCGCCAGCGCGATCCGGTTGGCGGTGTCGGAGAAGGACGCGGTGCCCTTGTCGGCGGCCACCACCAGGTAGGAGTCGTCGCCGTCGTAGCGCACCACGTCCACCGGCGGCACCGTGACCCGCTGCCCGTCGACGGTGCGCAGGTCGTCGGTGACGTCGAGCAGGCCGGCGATGAACGTCTCGTAGCAGGCCACGCCCTCGGCCCACCAGGCGTCGCGGTCCACCGAGGGGTCCGGCAGCTTCTTGGCGACGAAGCCGCCCTTGGCGCCCGTGGGCACGATGACCGCGTTCTTGACCACCTGCGCCTTGACAAGCCCCAGCACCTCGGTGCGGAAGTCCTCCTGCCGGTCCGACCAGCGCAGCCCGCCGCGGGCCACCTCCCCGAAGCGCAGGTGCACGCCCTCCACGCGCGGGGAGTACACCCACACCTCCCGGTGCGGCACGGGCTGCGGCACGTCCGCCACCAGGTGCGGGTCCAGCTTGAACGACAGGTGCGCGTGCGGGGCCCCGTCGGGGCCGCTCTGGTAGGCGTTGGTGCGCAGCACCGCCAGCACCACGCTCAGCAGCGCGCGCAGGATGCGGTCGGCGTCCAGGCCCTCCACGGCGTCCAGCGCGCCGCGCGTCTCCTCCACGAGGGCGTCGACGACCTCGGCCCGCTCGCTCTCGTGGCCGGGGCGGGCGGGCGCGAAGCGCGCCTCGAACAGCCGCACGAGCATCCGGGTCAGGCCCACGTCGCCCACCAGGCAGCCGGTGACGTAGTCGAGGCTGTAGGCCAGCCCCACCTGGCGCAGGTAGCGCACGAGGGCGCGCAGCACCGCCACCTGCCGCCAGCTCAGCTGCGCCACGAGGACCAGCCGGGCCAGGGAGTCGCTCTCGGCGCGGCCCGTCCACGCGGCGGCGAAGGCCGCGCAGAAGCGGGCGCGCGCCGCCGCCGGGTCGGCGTCCAGGTGCCACACGTCCACGGGCAGGCGCAGCCCCACGTCGTACACCCACACCCGCCGCCCGTCCTCGCGCTCCAGCACGTGCGGGCGCTCGTCGGTGACCTCCACGCCCAGGTCCGTCAGGACGGGCAGCACGGCGCTGAGGGTCACCGGCGCGGTGCGGTAGGACGTCAGCCGCCACGTGCGCGGCTCGCCGTCGGCGGCGTCGCGCAGGTCCAGGACGGGGTCCGGCTCCCAGCCGGCCGACCCGGGACCCGCCCCGCCGTCCGCCCCGCCCCCGTGCGCGTCGACCTCGGCGAGCAGCTGCTCGGCGCGCTGCAGGTCGTGCACGGCCCGCTCGGCGGGCACCTCCGCGCGGTAGCTGCCCGGCGCCCCGCGCACCCAGCGGCGCACCAGGGCCTCGCCCGCGTCGTCGCCCAGCTGCTCGCGCCCGGCGTCGAGGACGTCGTCCTCCCAGCTGCGCACGGCGCGCGCCACGCGCGCCTCCAGGTCGGCCGGGTCGACGTCGCCGAGCTCCTCGCCGGTGCGCGCGCGCACCACGACGTGCACGCGGGCCAGCACGGACTCGGACACCCGCAGCGAGTGCTCGCTGGCGCCGCCGTCGAAGGCCTCCAGCAGCAGCTGCTCCAGCCGCGCGCCCACGCGCGTGGTGTAGCGGTCGCGCGGCATGTAGACCAGGCACGACATGAAGCGGCGGTAGGCGTCGCGGCGCAGGAACACCCGGGTGCGGCGGCGCTCCTGCAGCCGCAGCACCGCCAGCGCGGTGCGCAGGACGGTGTCCGTGTCCGCCTGGAACAGCTCGTCGCGCGGGAACGTCTCCAGGATGCTCAGCAGGTCCTTGGCCGAGTGCCCGCTGGAGCCGAACCCGGCCTGCTGCACGACCTCGGTGACCTTCTCCGCCACGACCGGGATGCGCTTGACGGACTCGGTGTACGCGCCGGAGGTGAACAGGCCCAGGAAGCGGCGCTCGCCGGTGACCCGCCCCGCGGCGTCGAACGTCTTGACGCCGACGTAGTCCAGGAACGCCGGCCGGTGCACGGTGGCGCGGGCGTTGGCCTTGGTGATGAGCAGCACCTGCGGCTCGGACGCCTTGTCCCGCACCGGCCCGGACAGCAGGCGCGGGCTGGGCGCGGGCCGGCGCGGGCGGTCGGCCAGCACGCCGAGCCCGGTGTCGGGGCGCGGCACGAGGTACACCTCGCCCGCCGCGCCGGTGGAGCCGTCGGCGCGCGCGACCCGCTCCCCGTCGCGCAGGTCGTACTCGCGGTAGCCGAGGAAGGTGAAGCGGTCGTCGGCCATCCAGCGCAGGAACCGCTCGGCGGTGCGCAGCTCCGCGGCGGGCACGCCCGGCGGCGGGTTCAGCTGCAGGTCGTCCGCGACCTGCAGGGCCCGCCCGCGCATCGGCTGCCAGCCGCGCACGGCCGCCCGCACGTCGTCGAGGACGTCCTCCAGCTCGGCCACCAGCGCCGCGCGCGAGGCCTCGTCGGCGTCGCGGTCCACCTCCAGCCGGATCCAGGACTCCACGTCCTGGTCGGGGGCGGCGGTGTCCACGTCGTGCAGGTCCAGCAGCCGCCCGTCCTCGTCGCGGCGGGCGGCCAGCCGGGGGTGCACGAGCAGGTGGATGCCGCGGCCCGCGCGCGTGAGGGCGGAGGTGATGCTGTCGACGAGGAAGGGCACGTCGTCGGTGACGACCTCCACCGTCGTGCGGCCCGAACCGGCCCCCGAGGCGTCGCCGGGCACGCAGCGCACCACGGTGCGGCCGGGCTCGCGCACCAGGCCGGCGCGCAGGTGCGACAGGACGGCCGCGGCGACGTCGCCGGGGTCGCGGTCGAGGAGGTCCTCCTCGGCGGTGTGCGCGAAGTAGTCCAGCAGGAACCGCTCTGCGGAGGTGGCGGCGGCCAGCGCCTCGGGCGCCACCTCGTCCCAGGCGGGACCGCGCCCGGCCGCCGCCGCGCGCAGCAGGGACCGGACCGTGGGCGCCGTCTGGGCGGGCGCGGGGCTGAGCGTCATCGGGACTCCGTGGGGCCGCGGGCGTGCTCCTCGACCCTAGTCCCGCGCCGGGGCCCGCGACCCGCGGACGCGGCGCGCGCGGCCTGCGGGCAGGATCGGGGCGTGCAGGTGCGAGAGGACACGCGGTTCGACGCCGCCCCCGACGCCGTCTTCGCGGTGCTCACCGACCCGGGCCTGGCCCGGGAGCGGGCCGCGGCGTCCGGGGCGCTGAGCAGCTCGGTGGAGGTGGAGGAGTCGGACGGGCAGGTCGTCGTCCGGACCTCGCGGTCCGTGCCCACCGACCAGCTGCCGGACGCGGCGCGCCGCTTCGTCGGCGAGACGGCCGTCCTGGAGCAGGAGGAGCGCTGGGGGCCGCCGGCCGCGGACGGCGCCCGCACGGGCGCGCTGCGGCTGACGGTGCGCGGGGCGCCCGTGGCGCTGCGCGCGGACCTGTCGCTGCGGCCCGTGCCCGGCGGCACGCGGCACGAGGTGGACGGCGAGCTGCGGGTGGACGTGCCGTTCCTCGGCCGCGCCGTCGAGCGGGCCGTGGCGCCGGTGGTGACCAGCCTGGTGCGCGCGGAGGCCGAGGCGGCCGCCGAGCGGCTGCGCCGCCGCTGAGACCCGCCCGGGCCCGTCCTGCCGGACGGGCCCGGAGGTCGCTCAGCCCAGGGCCAGCAGCAGGGGCAGCTCGGTCGCGTCGTACCAGAGCAGCTCGTGGCCCTCGACGTCCTCGACCCGCTCGCGGGCGGCCTCGTCACCGGCGTCGGCGGCCGGCAGGGCCGCCAGGGCGGCCGCCACGTCCGGCTCGGCCTCGGCGTCGTCGACGTGGACGCTGACGACCTGCCCGAGCTCCAGCGGGACCCGCAGGTCCACGCGGGAGCGCTGGGCGTCCGTCCAGGACCCCCGGTCGGCCGCCGCCGCCGTCTCCGGCACGTCGAGGGCGACGACGACGCGCCGGCGGCCGCCCTCGGCGGCCAGGGCGCGCAGGGACCGCTCCGCCGCGTCACCGAGGGCGACGTACTCCAGCTCCTCCTCGAGGTCGCGGGGGTCGGCGTCGGCGTACCAGTCCCGCAGCGCGGGCGTGACGGCGTGCACCGGGACGGGCGCCGGCGCGAGCGTGCCCGTGGGCACCACCCGCGCCAGCTCCGTCAGCGTGGTCGGCCAGTAGACGCGCACGCTCAGGACTCCCCGCCCGCTCGCGGTGCCTCGTCCTCCGCGTCGGGCTCGTCGTCCCCGGGGCCGTCGTCCCCGGGCCCGTCGTCCCCGGGCCCGTCGTCCTGCTCGTCCTCGTCCTGCTCGTCCTCGTCCTGCTCGTCGTCCAGCTCGTCGTCCTCGAACTCCTCCTCGGAGAAGACGAGCCCATCGAGCTCCTCGAGCCGCTCGGCGGCGTCGGTCTCGCCCTCGGTGTCGGCCTCGGCCGCGCGCTCGAGCCACTCGCGGCCCTCGGCGTCGCGGCCGACCGCGAGCAGGGCGTCGGCGTAGGCGTACCAGAGCCGGGCGCGCCAGGGCGCCTTCGTGCGCGTGCGCAGCTGCGGCACCTGGAGGGCGACGACGGCCGCGTCGTGCTGGCCGAGGTCGGCGCGGGCACCGGCCGCGACGATGAGCATCTCCACGCGGGCGGCGGCGTCGAGGTTCTCGACCTCGGGCGCGCGGGAGAGGTCGATGGCCCGCTCGGGACGGCCCAGGCCGCGCTCGCAGTCGGCCATCAGCGGCAGGTAGCTGTCGTCGCCGGTCATGCGCCGCACGGTGCGCAGCTCCGCCAGGGCCTCGCGGAAGTGCCCGGCCCTGTAGGCGGCGATGGCACCGGCCTCGCGGACGGCGGCCACGCGACCGCCGCGGCGCTGGGCGGCGAGGGCGTGCTGCCAGGCCGCCTCCGGGTCGACGTCGACGAGCTGACCACTGGCCACGAGGTGCCTGGCGACGACGTCGGCGTTCTCCGCGGTCAGGGACTGCAGCGACTTGCGGACGTCGACGGCCAGCTCCCGGCCGGTGATCTCGTCGGGGATCCGCGGCGCCACGGGGCGGTCGCCGCGGGGCCCGGGCCGGCGGTCGTCGCGGACGGCACGGCTGGAGCGGTCGTCGCGGACGGGTCGGCCGGAGCGGTCGTCGCGGACGGGTCGGCCGGAGCGGTCGTCGCGGACGGGTCGGCCGGAGCGGTCGTCGTAGCGCGCGGGCCGGTCGGGACGGCCACCGCTCCCGGCCGGACGGTCCGGGCGGTCGCCACGCGGACGGTCGTCGCGGTTCCAGCCGCTGCGAGGGCGGTCCTCGCGCGGGCGGTCCGTGCGGGGGCGGTCCTCGCGCGGGCGGTCCGTGCGGGAGCGGTCGTCGCGGCTCCAGCCGCTGCGGGGGTGGTCCTCGCGCGGGCGGTCCGTGCGCGACCGGTCGTCACGGTTCCACTGCCCGCGGGGCCGGTCGTCCTGCGGTCGCCCCGCACGAGGACGGTCGTCGCGGTTCCAGCCGCTGCGGGGTCGCTCATCACGCGAGCGGTCCGTACGGGGACGATCCGTGCGGGGGCGGTCGTCGCGGTTCCACTGCCCCCGCGGTCGGTCGTCGCGGGGCCGGTCGTCGCTGTTCCACTGCCCGCGCGGACGGTCGTCACGGGGGCGGTCGGTGCGGGGCCGGTCGTCGCGGTACCCACCGCTGCGAGGCCGGTCGTCCCGCGACCGGTCGGTGCGCGGACGGTCATCGCTGTTCCACTGCCCGCGCGAGCGGCCGTCCTGCGACGCGGCGCGCGGTGCCCGGTCGGAGCGCCGCTGGTCGCCGACGGCGTCGCGGGTCGCGCGACCCGGACGGCCGGTCCCGCCGGTGGAGGCTCCACGCCGGGGAGACGAGTCACGACCACCGGGAGCGGACCGGCGCCCGGTAGCCGGGGAGGACGAGCGCCAGGAGGAGCCGGACGCGGCGCGTCCACCCTGCGTGCGGTCGCCGTCCCGGCGGGGACCGCGCCCCGCGTCGTCGCGGCGCGGGCGGTCCCGCTCGTCTCCTGCGGCCATGTCGGCTTCGCCTCCGTCGTCCGGGCTCGCGCCCGAACCTCGCTCGTCGCTGTTCAGGTTGTCCAGCAGGCCCGCGCCCCACCTTGTTCCGCAGGAACGCGAGAAAGGGGGTGCGAGTCCAGGGTGCCCGTTCCCGCGAGGGACCGGAACAACCCTGGACCCGCACCCCCTTCTACGGGTGTGTGGCCGGCGGTGTCCTACTCTCCCACCCAGTCTCCCGGGCAGTACCATCGGCGCTGGTGGGCTTAGCTTCCGGGTTCGGAATGTTGCCGGGCGTTTCCCCACCGCTATGACCACCGGACCACGG
>NZ_JBEUEI010000058.1:0-12256 GCF_041020755.1 Kineococcus terrestris
ACCTCCCCGGGCGGCGGGCCCGCCGTCGTGCGGCCGCTGCGCCGTCAGTGGAAGCGGCGGCCGGTGACGCGCTCGGAGGCGCCGACCCGGTCCAGGTAGGGCGTGATCCCGCCGGTGAACAGCGGGTGCCCGGTGCCGAGCACGAGGCACACGTCCACGTCCTCCGGTCCCGCGACGACGCCCTCGTCGAGCAGGCGGCGCACCTCGTCGGCCAGGGCGTCCTGCACGCGCCGCAGCAGCTCGGGCGCGGGGACCGGGTCGGTGCCCTGCTGCAGGACCTGCTGCGCCGCACCGGTCTCCTCGACGGGTCCCTTGCGGGTGACGAGGTCCGGTCCGCCGGCCCCGACCCAGCGGCGCAGGTTCTCCGAGACGCGGTAGCGGTCGGGGAACGCCGCGGCCAGCGTCTCGTGCACGTGGAGCATGACGGCCGGGCCGACGAACGAGGCGAGCCGGAACGGGGTCATCGGCAGGCCCAGCTCGTCCAGGGCGTGCTCGGCCTCCAGCAGCGGGGTGCCCGCGTCCACGGCCCGCACGACCTCGTCGAACATCCGGGTGGAGACCCGGTTGACGACGAACGCGGGCGCGTCGCGCACGAGCACGCACGTCTTCCTCAGGGCCTTGCCGACGGCGAACGCGGTGGCCAGCGCCGCGTCGTCGGTGCGCCCGGTGCGCACGACCTCCACGAGCGGCAGGACGGCGACGGGGTTGAAGAAGTGGAACCCGACGAAGCGTTCCGGGTGCTCCAGGACGCCCGCCATCTCCGTGACCGACAGGGAGCTGGTGTTCGTGGCGAGGACCGCGTCGGGCGCCAGGAGGGGTTCCAGCTCGCGCAGCACCGCCTGCTTGACGCCCATCTCCTCGAACACGGCCTCGACCACGAACCCGCAGCCGGCCAGCGCGGCCTTGTCGACGGAACCGGAAACCGCGGCGCTCAGGCGGTTCGCGGTGTCGGCGTCGATCCGGCCCTTGCGGGCCAGCTCGGCCACGCCCTCGCGCACGAACCCCACGCCGGCCGCCACGCGCTCCTCGTCGACGTCGGTGAGGACGACGGGCACCTGCAGCCGGTGCAGGAACAGCAGCGCCAGCTGGCTGGCCATCCGGCCGGCGCCGACGACGCCGACGGAGGTGACGGGCCGGGCCAGCTCGGCCGGCGGCGCCCCGGCCGGCGCCTTCGCGTACCGCTGCACCAGGTCGAAGGCGTACAGCCCGGCCTTCAGCTGCGGGGACAGCACGAGGTCGCCCAGCGCCTCGTCCTCGGCCGCGAAGTGCTCCTCGCGGCCGCTGGTGCGGGCGGCGGCCAGCAGGTCCAGCGTGCGGTACGGCGCGGGGGCCGCGCCGCGCACGCGGGCGTCGGCGACGGCGTGCCCGCGCTCGACGGCGGCGTTCCACTCGGCCTCGCCGGCCGGCTCGGGGCGCTCGACGACGACCTCGCCGCGCAGCACCCGGCCGGTCCAGCGCAGGGACTCCACGAGGAAGTCGGCCGGGTGGAACGCGGCGTCGGCGATGCCGCGCTCGGCGGCCTGCGGCCCGGTGAGGGTGCGGTTGCCGGCCAGCGCGTTCTCCACGGCCACCTCGACGGCGACGTCCGGGCCGGCGGTGCGTGGCAGCAGCCAGGTGCCGCCCCAGCCGGGCACGAGGCCCAGGTGCGCCTCGGGCAGCCCCAGGCCGCGCGCGGCGGTGGAGACCGTGCGGTAGGTGGCGTGCAGCGCGGTCTCCAGCCCGCCGCCGAGAGCCAGGCCGTTGACGTAGGCGAACGTCGGCACGGGCAGTTCGCCCAGCCGGCCGAGGACGGCGTGCCCGAGGCGGCCGGTGGCCAGGGCCTCGGCGCGGTCGGTGGCGGTGGCCACGGACTTCAGGTCGGCCCCGGCGCAGAAGACGCCCCGCACGCCGGTGACGCCGACGGCGACGACGCCCTCGGCGACGACGAGCCGCCCGGCCTCCTCCAGCGCCGCGCCGAGCTCCTCCAGGCCGGTGGGCCCGAGGACGAACGGCTTGCGGGCGTGGCCGCTGTCGAGGGTGAGCAGGGCCAGGCGGCCGGGGCCGCCGGGCAGGTCCAGGGTGCGCACGTGCACGGGCATCAGTCGCGGTCTCCCTCGAACGCGGGGTTCTCCCAGACCACGGAACCGCCCTGGCCCAGGCCCACGCACAGGGCGGTCAGGCCGTAGCGGACCTCGGGGTGCTGGGCGAACTGCCGGGCCAGCTGGGTCATCAGGCGCACGCCGGAGGCGGCCAGCGGGTGGCCGATGGCGATGGCGCCGCCCCAGGGGTTCACGCGCGGGTCGTCGTCGGCGATGCCGAAGTGGTCCAGGAAGCTGAGGACCTGCACCGCGAACGCCTCGTTGAGCTCGAACAGGCCGATGTCGTCGATGCTCAACCCGGTGCGGCGCAGCACCTTCTCGGTGGAGGGGATCGGGCCGAGGCCCATGACGCCCGGTTCCACGCCGGCGTAGGCGAACCCGACCATCCGCATCCGGGGGGCCAGGCCCAGCTCGGCGGCGGTGTCCTCGGCGGCGAGCAGGCACGCGGTGGCGCCGTCGGTCAGGGGGGAGGCGTTCCCGGCCGTGACGCGCCCGTGCGGGCGGAACGGGGTGCGCAGCCCCGCCAGGGCCTCCACGGTCGTGTCCGGGCGGGCCAGCTCGTCGGCGGTCGCCAGGCCCCAGCCCTTCGCCGAGCTGGCCACGGCGACGGGGACGAGGTCGGCGCCCACGTGCCCGTCGGCCACCGCCCGCGCGAACTTGCGCTGGCTGGCCGCGGCGTACGCGTCGGCGCGCTCCTTCGTCAGCTGCGGGAACCGGTCGTGCAGCGCCTCGGCGGTCTTGCCCATGTCCAGGGCGTCGGGGGAGACGATGCGCTCGGTGAGGAAGCGCGGGTTGGGGTCCAGGCCCTGCCCGAGGGGGTGGTGGCCCATGTGCTCGACACCGCCGGCCAGCGCCACGTCGAGCGCGCCGACGGCGATCGAGGCCGCGGTCGTCGTGACGGCGGTCATCGCGCCGGCGCACCAGCGGTCCACGGCGTAGCCGGGGGTGGTGACGGGCAGGCCCGCCAGCAGCGCGGCGCTGCGGCCGAGGACGAGGCCCTGGTCCCCGCTCTGCGTGGCGGCCGCGACGGCGACCTCCTCGACCCGTTCGGGCGGCAGGGAGGGGTTGCGGCGCAGCAGCTCCCGCAGGCAGGCCACGACGAGGTCGTCGGCGCGCGTCTCGGCGTGCAGGCCGTCGGGGCGGGCCTTGCCGAAGGGGGTGCGGACGCCGTCGACGAACACGACGTCCCGCGCGCGGGCGCGGGCGGGTGGGGCGGTGCTGGCCACTGGACCTCCTCGTCACGGGCGGCACCGCTCGCGCGGCGCCGGGGCTCCCCGCACAGTACGCGCTCGGGCGAGGTACGCGGTACCGGGCGTGACAGGTACTTCTGCGGCCGGGTGTGGTGAGGTGGGCGGGCAAGCGCTTTCCGGCCTCGCCGGCCGGACCGCAGCACCCACCGATCGAGGAGGATCGTCCGTGCTCGCACGTCGCACCGTCGTCCAGACCGCCGCCGCCACCGCGGCCGCCGCCACGGCCACCGCGGTCGGTCCGGCCCCGGCCGCCGCCGCTCCCGCCGACCGGGACCGCGGGCGGGGCCGCCGCCCGCTCACCGGCCCGGACCGCGCGTTCGTCGACCGGCTGCGCGCCGCCGCCGCCCTGCAGGTCGACACCGTCCTGGCCGCCTACCCCGACCAGGCGGCCGGCCTGTGGCAGAACCGGGCCCTGGCCCGCAGCCTGCGCCGCCTGGTCGCCGTCCACGCCGACCCCGGCGCCGCCCGGTACCGCGACCGCGCGCTGCTGCCGCACCTGGACGCCCTCGTCGCCGCCCTGCGCGCCACGCAGCACGCCGACGGCCTGTGGAGCCAGGGCAACCTGCACACGCCGCCGGACAGCGCCTTCGTCGTCAACGACCTGTGCAAGGTCCTCGCGCTGCTCGAGGCCGACGCGGACCCCGCCGCGGCCGGCGTCCGCGAGGGCGTGCGCACCCTGCTGCGCGCCGTCGGCCCCGCCCTGGCCGCCGGCGGTGTGCACACCCCCAACCACCGGTGGGAGATCTGCAGCGCGCTCGCCCGCCTGGACGCTCTGCTGCCCGACCCCGCCCACGCCCGCCGGATCGGGGAGTGGCTGGCCGAGGGGATCGACGTCGACGAGGACGGGCAGTACTCCGAGCGCTCGGTCATCTACACCTTCGTCGTCGTGAACCCCGCCCTGCAGGTGCTGGCGCGCCTGACCGGGCGCACCCAGCTGCTGGCCACCGTCCGCCGCAGCCTGGACGCCCAGCTGCTGCTGCTGGAGGACGACGGGACGGTCGAGACGGTCCACTCGCGCCGGCAGGACCAGAAGGGCCGCCAGGACGTCGCCGAGGGTGTGCTGGTCTGGCGCGAGGCCGCGCTGGCCGACCGCGACGGCCGCTGCGCCGCCGTCGTGCGGCGCATCGACGAGCGCACCGACGACCTCGCCCGCTCCTTCGACGGCGACGCCTGGGCGGACGTCCTGCTGCACCCCGAGCTGGCCCGCCGCCTGCCGCCGTCCGCCCCGCTCGGCACCGACGGCGAGCACGTCCTGGCCGCCTCCGGTCTGGCCCGGCTGCGCGCCGGGACCGCCACCGCCTCGGTGTTCGCCGGCACCGACGGCGGCGAGGACCCCGACCGTCCCGGGCCGATCGCCTCCGGGCTCTCGACCAACCCGACGTTCCTGCGCTGGCGGCGCGGAGCGGCCGTGCTGTCCTCGGTGCGGCTGGCGCCCCGGTTCTTCTCCACCGGCCACTTCCGCGCCGACGGCCTCGACCCGCGCGGCGGTGGCGCGTACCGGCTGCACCAGCGCATCACCGCGGGGTACTGGCAGCCGCTGGCGCCCGCCGACCGGCGGCCCGACGGCGACTACGACCTGACCCCCGACGGCCGCTTCTGGGCCGCCATGTCCTTCGACCGCCGCCCGCGCGAGGCGCGGGTCCTGGAGACGACGCTGGACCTGCGGGCCGTCGACGGGGACGTGCGCTCCGGCTTCGACCTGACCTTCGCGGTGTCCGGCACCGAGGGCGAGGGGGAGGTGCCCGCCGTCGTCGAGCTGACCTTCGCCGGCGACGGCGAGCTCACCGGCACCGAGGAGCTGGAGGACGGCGCCCACCAGCTCGTCGAGGGGTACGGGACGTGGACGTGCGGCGGGGACGCGATCCGCTTCGGCCCCGGTACCGGCTCGGGGCCGCGTCAGCCGGCGTCCGTCGACCCCGGCGAGCGGTACACCTGGCTGGGCGGCGACCTCGTGCCCGAGGGCACCCGGGTGCTGCTGACCACCACCGTGCCGCGCTCCTGGACCCTGCAGCTGCGCTGACGCGTCCAGCACGAGGCCGGCAGGAGGGGCGGGCGGGCGTCGGGGGACCGGTGCCCGCCCGTCCGGTAGACAGGCGCCGTGGCCGACCGAGAGACCGACCTCGCCCTCGACCTGCCCGCCCTCGCCCGCGGCGGCGACGTGCGGGGCCTGCGCGCCGCGCTGGACCTGCTCGACGTGCCCGCCGTCGTCGACGAGCTCGAACGCGTCGACGCCCTGACCCGCGCCGTCGCCTTCCGCGCGCTGCCCAAGGGCACCGCGCTGGCCGTCTTCGAGGACCTCGACCCCGCCCTGCAGGGCGAGCTGCTGCAGGAGCTGCGCGAGGAGGCCGTGCGCGACATCGTCGCCGACCTGGACCCCGACGACCGCGCCGGCCTGCTCGACGAGCTGCCCGCCGGCGTCACCGCGCGGCTGCTGTCCGGGCTGACCGCCGACGAGCGGCGGATGACGACCGACCTGCTCGGCTACCCGCCCGAGTCCGCCGGGCGCCGGATGACCCCGCAGGTCGTGGCGCTGCCCACCGGGCTCAGCGTCGGCAGCGCCCTGGCCCACGTGCGCCGGCACGGCGAGGACGCCGAGACGATCTACACGCTGCCCGTCGTGGGCGCCGGCCGGCACGTGGAGGGCGTGGTCTCCCTGCGGCGGCTGTTCGTCACCGACGACGTCGTCCCCGTCGCCGACGTGCTCTCCGACCCGGTCGTCGTGCGCGCCGACACCGACCAGGAGGTCGCCGCCCGCGTCGTGCGCGACCACGGCCTGGTCGCCGTGCCCGTCGTCGACGCCGAGGACCGCCTGCTGGGCGTGTTCACCGTCGACGACGCCATGCGGGTGCTGGAGCACGAGGAGGACGAGGACACCGCGCGCGCCGGCGGGTCCGAGCCGCTGCGCAAGCCCTACCTGGCCACGAGCGTGCTGGGCCTGGTGCGCAGCCGGATCCTGTGGCTGCTCGTCCTCATCGCCGCGGCCACCCTGACGGTCAGCGTCCTGGACGCCTTCGAGGACACCCTCAACGAGGTCGTCGCCCTGGCCCTGTTCGTCCCGCTGCTCATCGGCACGGCCGGCAACACGGGCGCCCAGGCGGCCACGACCGTCGTGCGCGCCACCGCCGTCGGCGACGTCCGCTTCCGCGACCTGCCCCGCGTGGTGGGCCGCGAGGCCGTCACCGGCCTGCTGCTGGGCACGGGCCTCTCGCTCATCGGCGCCGTGCCCGCCAGCCTCGTCGCGGGGCCCGAGATCGCCCTCGTGCTGGCCCTGGCCCTCGTCGTGGTCTGCACGCTGGCCACCACCGCCGGCGCCTGCACGCCCATGGTCGCCAAGCGCGTCGGGCTCGACCCGGCCGTGGTCAGCGCGCCGTTCATCACGACGTTCGTCGACGCCACCGGCCTGGTCGTCTACTTCCTCATCGCGCGGGCCGTGCTGGGGTTGTGAGCGGCGAGTAGACTCCTGCGCACAGGCGTCGACCCGGCCATCACCGGCGAGCCTCCGGAAGAACAGGCTCCGCCCGCCCGGGCGGGACCCCACTAGACCCGGACGGGTCCGGCCCGTGACAGCCGGACGACGAGAGGTCGTCGTCGCGTCCCCGCGCGGGGGCCCGCCGGCGGCAAGCGGGGTGGTACCGCGGCACCGCCGGCCCCGGCGGGAGTCGTCCCCGCGGGCCAGCGCGCACCGCGGAGGAGCACCCGTGTCCGACCAGCCGGACGTCGAGCAGGACCAGCAGACCGGCGCCCCGACCAGCAGCCCCCGGTTCCCCGAGATCGAGCGCCGGGTGCTGGACTCGTGGGCCGCCGACGGCACGTTCCGCGCCAGCGTGGACGCCCGCGCCGGCTCCGCCGCCGGGGAGTTCGTCTTCTACGACGGCCCGCCGTTCGCCAACGGCCTGCCGCACTACGGCCACCTGCTCACCGGGTACGTCAAGGACGTCGTGCCGCGCTACCGCACCATGCGCGGGCAGCAGGTGGAGCGCCGCTTCGGCTGGGACTGCCACGGCCTGCCCGCCGAGGTCGAGGCCGAGCGCCAGCTGGGCATCACGCACAAGTCCGAGATCGAGACGATGGGCGTCGCGGCGTTCAACGACGCCTGCCGCACCTCCGTGCTGCGCTACACGCGCGAGTGGGAGGAGTACGTGACCCGCCAGGCGCGCTGGGTGGACTTCGAGGACGACTACAAGACCCTCGACACCGACTACATGGAGTCGGTGATGTGGGCGTTCAAGACGCTGTGGGACAAGGGCCTGGTCTACGAGGGGTTCCGCGTCCTGGCGTACTGCTGGCGCTGCGAGACGCCCCTGTCCAACACCGAGACCCGCATGGACGACGTCTACCGCGACCGGCAGGACCCGGCCGTCACCGTCGGGTTCCGGCTGACCGGCGACGCCGCGCGCGCCGACCTCGACGGGGTCCTGGCGCTGGTGTGGACGACCACGCCGTGGACGCTGCCCAGCAACCTGGCCGCGGCCGTGCACCCGGACCTGGACTACGTCGTCGTCGACGGCGCCGGTGAGCACGCCGGCCGCCGCTTCCTGCTCGCCGAGGCCCGGCTGGGCCACTACGCCCGCGAGCTGGGCGAGGACGCCGCCGGGCGCGTCAGCGCCCACTACCGCGGCGCCGACCTGCTGGGCCTGCGCTACACCCCGCCGTTCGACTACTTCGCCGGCCGCGACGAGCACGCCCACCAGGTCCTGGCCGCCGACTACGTCACCACCGACTCCGGCACCGGCCTGGTCCACATCGCCCCCGCCTTCGGCGAGGACGACAAGCTCGTCACGGACGCCGCCGGCATCACGCCCGTCGTGCCCGTGGACGCCCGCGGCCGCTTCACCGCCGAGGTCCCCGACTTCGCCGGCCAGCACGTCTTCGACGCCAACAAGCCGATCGCCCGCGCGCTGCGCGACGGCCTGCCCAGCGGAGCCCTCCTGCTGCGCCAGGAGACCTACGACCACCCGTACCCGCACTGCTGGCGCTGCGGCAACGCGCTGATCTACCGCGCCGTCTCCAGCTGGTTCGTGAAGGTCACGGCGATCCGCGACCGCATGGTCGAGCTGAACCAGCAGATCACCTGGGTGCCCGAGCACGTCAGGGACGGCTCGTTCGGCAAGTGGCTGGAGGGCGCGCGCGACTGGTCCATCAGCCGCAACCGCTACTGGGGCAGCCCGATCCCCGTGTGGGTCTCCGACGACCCGGCGCACCCGCGCGTCGACGTGTACGGCTCGCTGGAGGAGCTGGAGCGCGACTTCGGCGTGCGCCCGGCCGACCTGCACCGCCCGCACGTGGACGAGCTGACCCGCCCCAACCCCGACGACCCGACGGGGCGCTCGACGATGCGCCGGGTCCCGGAGGTCCTGGACTGCTGGTTCGAGTCCGGGTCCATGCCGTTCGCGCAGGTGCACTACCCGTTCGAGAACACCGACTGGTTCGAGAGCCACTACCCGGGCGACTTCATCGTCGAGTACATCGGGCAGACCCGCGGCTGGTTCTACACGCTGCACGTGCTGGCCACCGCGCTGTTCGACCGCCCGGCGTTCCGCACCTGCGTCTCGCACGGCATCCTGCTCGGCGACGACGGCCGCAAGATGAGCAAGTCGCTGCGCAACTACCCGGACGTGTCCGAGGTGCTGGACCGCGACGGCTCCGACGCCATGCGCTGGTTCCTCATGAGCTCGCCGGTGCTGCGCGGCGGCAACCTCGTCGTCACCGAGCAGGGCATCCGCGACTCGGTGCGCCAGGTGCTGCTGCCGCTGTGGAACACGTTCAGCTTCTACCGGCTGTACTCCTCCACCTCCTCGCACACCCCGCGCTGGCGGACGACGTCCCCCGACGTCCTGGACCGCTACGTGCTGGCCAAGCTGCACGACGCGGTCGTCACCGTCACCGCGCAGATGGACGGCTACGACATCGCCGGGGCGTGCGAGAGCGTGCGGCAGTTCCTCGACGTGCTCACCAACTGGTACGTGCGCCGCTCGCGCGCGGCGTTCTGGGACGGGGAGTCCGAGCGCGCCCGCGACGCGCTGGACACCCTCCACACGGTGCTGGAGACGACGACCCGGCTGCTGGCGCCGCTGCTGCCGCTGGTCAGCGAGGAGGTGTGGCGCGAACTGACCGGCGGGCGCTCGGTGCACCTGACCGACTGGCCCGACCCGGTCGACCTGCCCGCCGACGACGAGCTGGTCGCCGCGATGGACGCCGCCCGCGCCGCGTGCTCGTCGGCGCTGGCGCTGCGCAAGGCCCACGGCCTGCGCGTGCGGCTGCCGCTGCAGCGCCTGGAGGTCCTCGTGCCCGAGCCGGCCGCCCTGGAGCCGTTCGCCCAGCTCGTGGCCGACGAGGTGAACGTGCGCGAGGTGGCCCTGGGCACCCTGGCGGACGCCGCCCGGCACGGGGTCAGCGCCAAGCTGACCGTCAACGCCCGCGCCGCCGGCCCGCGGCTGGGCAAGCAGGTGCAGCAGGTCATCCGCGCCTCCAAGTCCGGCGACTGGGAGGAGCGCCCCGACGGCACCGTCGTCGCCGGCGGGGTCGAGCTCGTCGAGGGCGAGTACGAGCTGAGCACCACCGTCGAGGGCGGCGGCGGCGCGACCGCGGCCCTGGAGGGCGGCGGCTTCGTCGTCCTGGACACCACCGTCACCGAGCAGAACGCCGCCGAGGGCGTGGCCCGCGACGTCGTGCGCCTCGTGCAGCAGGCCCGGCGCGAGGCCGGCCTGCACGTGTCGGACCGCATCCGCCTCACGGTGGCCGCGGACGGGCCCGTGTGGGAGGCGCTGGTGCGCCACCAGGACCTCGTGGTCACCGAGACCCTCGCCCGGCAGTTCGGCTCGGCGGCCTCCGCCGACGCGCTGCCGGCCGAGCGGGCCACGCTGGTGGCCACCGTGGAGGGGCACGAGGTGCGCGTGGCCGTGGAGCGGTCCGAGGACACCGGCGAGAAGACCGAGGGGGCGCGGTGAGCGGCGGGGACCGGCACGACGGCGGCCACGGCCGCGGCGAGGAGCACGGCCACCTGGAGCCGGGCGCGCTGGAGGGCGACGCCTTCGGCGGGGACGCCTTCGGCGGTGACGGCCTGCGCCGCGGCCGCGTGCCGCAGGACCGGCGCCCGCCGGCCACCGCGGCCGAGCGCCGGCAGCAGCGCGAGCGGCGCGCCTCCGGCGCGGACGACGACCCCCGCTACGCCGAGGTCGTCGCCGGGATCCTCGGCCGCAACCCCGAGCACCGCATCCACCCCACCCTGGAGCGGGTGCGCGAGGCGTGCCGGCTGCTGGGCGACCCGCAGCTGGCCTACCGCGTCGTCCACGTCGCCGGCACCAACGGCAAGACGTCGACCACCCGGATGGTCGAGCGGCTCGTGCGCGAGCACGACCTGCGCACCGGGCTGTTCACCAGCCCGCACCTGTCGGAGGTCACCGAGCGCATCTGCGTCGACGGCGAGCCGCTGACCCGGGCCGCGTTCGTGCGCGCCTGGGACGACGTCGAGCCCGTCGTCGCGATCGTCGACGAGCGCGCGCGGGAGGCCGGTGACCCGCCGCTGAGCTTCTTCGAGGTCCTCACCCTCATGGCCTTCGCCGCCTTCGCCGACACCCCCGTCGACGTGGCGGTGGTCGAGACCGGCCTGGGCGGCACCTGGGACGTCACCAACGTCGTGCGGCCCGACGTCACCGTCGTCACCCCCGTCTCGATGGACCACGAGGCGTGGCTGGGGTCCACGCTGGAGGAGGTCGCCGGCAACAAGGCGGGGATCCTCAAGCACGGGGCGACCGCCGTCCTGGCCGCGCAGGAGGAGGAGGCCGCGGCCGTCCTGCTGGCCAAGGCCGCCGCCGAGCGCGTCACCGTCGTGCGCGAGGGCCGCGACTTCGGGGTGGAGTCGCGCTCGCTGGCCGTCGGCGGGCAGCTGCTGTCGCTGCGCACCCGCGGCGGCCTCTACACCGACGTGCTGCTGCCCGTGCACGGCGCCCACCAGGCGCGCAACGCGGCCGTCGCGCTCTCGGCCGCCGAGGCGCTCATCGCCCTGCCCGGCGACCCGCTCGTGCCCGGGCTGGTGGAGGCGGCCTTCGCGGACGTCACCTCCCCGGGCCGCCTGGAGGTCGTGCGCACGTCCCCGACGGTGCTGGTGGACTCCGCGCACAACCCCGCCGGGGCGCGGGCGCTGGCCGAGGCCGTCGCCGAGGCGTTCACGCTCAGCCGCCTGGTCGGCGTGGTCGCGGTCGCGGCGGACAAGGACGTCGAGGCGGTCCTGGCCGAGCTGGAACCGGTGCTGGCCGAGGTCGTCGTCACCCGCTCCTCGACCTCGCGCAGCCTGGAGCCGGCCGAGCTGGCCGAGGTCGCCGAGGGCGTCTTCGGCGAGGACCGCGTGCACGTGGCCGAGCGCGTCGACGAGGCCCTGGCCACGGCCGTGGACCTGGCCGAGGCCGAGGGCGGCGCGCAGTCGGGAGTCCTCGTGGCCGGTTCGGTCGTTCTGGCGGGAGACGTCCGCACCCTGCTCAGGAGGCCCGGTCCGTGAGGAACCCCAAGAGGATGCTCGCCGCCACGACCCTCGTGGCCGAGGCGATGATCGTGTTCTTCGCCACGCTCGTGGCGTCGGCGCTCAACCGCGACCGGCAGACCGAGGTGCTGGTGGCCGGCGGGGTGCTGCTGCTGCTGTGCCTGCTGTGCACGGGGGTGCTGCGCTCGCGCGCCGGGTACGCGCTCGGCTGGGCGCTGCAGGTGGCGATCGTCGCCACGGGGTTCGTCGTGCCGCTGATGTTCGCCGTGGGGGCGGTGTTCGCCCTGCTGTGGGGGTTCGCCGTCTACTGGGGCGACCGGATCGAGCGGGAGCGGGCGGAGGTCGCCCGCCGCACCGCGGAGGACTGAGCCCTCCGGGACCCGCACGAGCGCGAGGCCCCCCCCCCCGCCGGGCCGGGGGCCTCGCGCCGTGGCGGCGCGGTGGGGGCGGGG
>NZ_JBEUEI010000059.1:0-11992 GCF_041020755.1 Kineococcus terrestris
CCCCCCCCCCCCCCCCGCCCCCCCCCCCCCCCCCCCCCCCCCCCCCCCCACCCCCCCCCCCCCCACCCCCCCCCCCCCCCCACCCCCCCCCCCCCCCCCCCCCCCCCCCCCCCCCCCCCCCACCCCCCCCCCCCCCCCCCCCCCCCCCCCCCCCCACAGCGCCACCACCGTGGCCAGCACCGCCAGGGCCGCCAGCACGTGGCGGAAGCGGACGTCGTCCACGTCCAGCGGCACCCCGACGGCGCCGGGGTCCAGCGCGGGCCAGCCGGCGACGAACAGCGGGAACCAGACGACGGCACCGGCCAGCGACAGCGCCACGACGAGCACGTCGCGCAGGCGCGGTGCGGCCGACCACCACCAGCGGTCGGACGCGGGGGGCGGACTGGCGCTCACCGCCTCAGGGTAGGCAGCCGCGCCACCGCGGCCGTCCCCCGATCGTCGGCGGCGGCCTCCCGCCTCCGGTGGAGCCGTCGCCCCGCCCCCGGTCCACCGCCCGCCGGACCCCGTCCGTCCCCGGCCCCTCCGCCCCACCTCGCGGTGATCATGGACGGGTGAGCGTGGCACCGTCCATGATCACCGCGGAGGACGGGGCGACGACGGGGGGTCCAGCGGGCGGCGGGTCAGGGGCGGGTCAGGAGGTCAGGAGGAGCCGCCGGCCTTGAGGGCGGCCAGGCGCGCCTCGACGTCCAGGTCGGCCGCGTCGTCCTCCAGGCTCGCGAACTGCGCCTCCAGCGAGTCGGCCTGCAGCTCCGCCTGCCCGGCCACCCGCGCCTCCTCGCGGCGCACCCGCTCCTCGAAGCGGCTCAGCTCCGACGTCGGGTCCAGCACGTTGAGCGAGCCGACGGCGTCCTGCACCCGCGACTGCGCCTCGGCGGCCTTCTGCCGGGCCACGAGCTGGTCGCGCTTGCGCTTGAGCTCCTCCAGCTTCTGCTTCATCGACGTCAGCCCGGCCTTGAGCTTGTCGACGACCTCCGTCTGCGCGGCGATCTGCGGGCCGGCGGCCGTGACCTCCTGCTCGAAGGAGATCTGCCGCTTCAGCGCGACCTTCGCCAGCTCGTCGAAGCGGTCCGCCTCGGCGTCCTTGCCCTCCGCGCGCAGCGCGTCGGCCTTGCGGGAGGCCGCCGCGGCCTTGCCGCCCCACTCGCGCACGGCCGCCTCGTCCTCGGCGCGGTCCTGCTCGGCCAGGCGCAGGTTGCCGATCGTCTGCGCGATCGCCCGCTCCGCGTCGGCGATGTTCGACGTGTAGTCGCGCACCATCTGGTCGAGCATCTTCTGCGGGTCCTCGGCCTGGTCGATCAGCGCGTTGACGTTCGCCCGCGCCAGCTGCGCGATGCGCCCCAGGATCGACTGCTTCTCCGCCACGTCTGCTCCTCCTCCTCGCGGGCTGCGCGCCCGTCGGCCACCTGCCCCGCACCGCGACGCGGTGCGGTCGTCCGTGCCTAGAAGCGGCCGCCGCCGCTGCGCCGGCCGCCTCCGCCGAAACCGCCGCCCCCGCTGCGCCGGCCACCGCCGCCGCCGAAGCCGCCCCCGAAGCCCCCGCCGAAGCCGCCGCGGGAACCCCCGCCGCCGAAACCGCCGCCGAAGCCGCCGCCGCCCCAGCCGCCCGGGGACCCGCCCCAGCCGCCGCGGCGCGCCGAACCGCCCAGCAGGATGCCGCCCAGCAGCGCGCCCAGCTCGTCCGACTGCCCCCGTCCGCCGCCGTAGCCGCCGGGACCACCCGGGCCGCCCCGCCAGCTGTCCACGTCGCGGCGCGCGGCCGCGGTGGCCTGCTCGGCCAGGGCGTCGGCGCGGCGGGCGTGCTCCAGCGCGGCCGCCGGGTCGCTCGCGCGGGCCACCGTCGCCTGCTCCAGGTGCCGCTGCGCCTCCGCCAGCCGGGTGCGGGCCGTCGAGCCGACCGCCCCGCGGCGCGCGGCCACGAAGTCCTCCGCCGCCGACACCTCCGCGCGCGCCGCCAGCAGCGCCTGCTCCAGCGCCGCCACGACGGCGCGCTGCTCGGCCTCCTCCTGCGCGGCGGCGCGGCGGGCGGCGTCCAGCGCCCGCTCGGCCTCCACGAGGCGGTGCATCGCCGCCAGCGGGTCCCGCGCCCCCTGGCGCTCGACGGCGTCCGCGGTCGCGCCCGCGGCCGCCGCGGCGGCCACCACCTCCGCGGGGGTGCCGTCGCGCACCGCGCCCGCGGCCGCCCGCACGCGGGCCAGCGCCACGGGCAGCTCCTGCACCGCCGAGCGCAGGTCGACGGCTCCCCGCCGCACCGACGCCAGCAGCTGCTCGGCCTGCGCGGTCGCCTGCTCGGCGCGGTGCACGGCGTCGACCAGCTCCCCGCCGCGCGTGCTGTCGCCCACGAGGTCGCGCGCCTGCGACACCGAGCGCTCCGCCAGCTCCAGCCGCGCGGCCGCCTCGCCCGGCGCGTCCGCCAGCGAGCGCACGGCCTCCTCGCCGTGCTCGGCGGCCAGCCGGGCCACGTCCTCGCGGGCCGGGTCCACCTGCGCGCGCAGCGCCGGAAGCCGCTGCGCGAGGGCGTCCAGGACCTGCGGGGCGCGCGCCACGAGGTCGCGCACCCCGTCCAGCGCGTCGGACTCGGCGTCCAGCCGCTCCCCGGCCCGCCGGCAGGAGGCGATGACCTCCGCCAGCACTTGCCGGCGCTGCTCCTCCGTCTCGGGCACCTCGTCGTCCAGCGACTGGCGCAGCGAGAACGCCGACGTCAGCGCCGAGCGCGCCCCCGCCAGCGCGGCCGCGAAGGCCGCGGTGCGCTCGTCGCCGAACTCAGCGCGCGCGAACTCCAGCTCCTCCGCGCTGGCGCGCACCGCGTCGTCGCAGCGCACCAGCAGCGTGTCCGCCTGCGCCAGCAGCTCCGGCGTGGGGGTGCCGTGGTGCGGGTCGCGCTCGGCGGCCGCCGACTCGGCGACGGCCCGGCGGGTGCGCCGCTGCGAGCGCACGACCAGCGCGCCGACCGCGCCGGCCCCGCCGAGGACGACCAGCCCGCCGACCAGCAGCCCGGCACCGCCGCCGCCCGAGCCCGCGGAGCCGCCGGAGCCCTGCCCGCGCAGGGCGTCGGCGGCCGCGACCGCCGCACCGCCCCAGTCGCCGGCGACCAGCCGCTCCTCCGCCGCCCGGTCCGCGGCGGCCTGCCGCGCGTCGTCCACCCGCGAGGGGTCGCTGCTGGAGCCGTACGCGCCGTCCTGCACGGCCACCGCCAGCAGCACGTCGTCGGGCCCGAAGCCGTTGACCCGCGCCGCCTCGTCCGCCCACTGCGGACCGCTCAGGCCGTCGAAGGAGTCGACGTAGACGACCCACAGCTGCAGGCCCTCGTCCTGGTAGAGGCGGTCCAGCGCCTGCTCCACCTGCCCGGCGCCGTCCACCACCCCGGCCTGGTCGGTCAGCTGCGCGTCCACCCGGAACGGCTCCACGGCGGCCGCCGGGCCCGCGGCCAGCAGGACGGCGGCGGCGGCCGCGGCGAGGCCGACCGCCACCCGCGTCCGCGCGGTCGTCGGGCGGGAGGAGGGGCGCACGCGGCCAGTCTGTCGGACCGCCCCCGCCGGGCGCGCGCCCACGTGCAACGCTCCCGCCGCCCAGCGCGTCCGCTGCACGGGCCGCGGGACGGGACCGCGCCGGGAGGGGGAGCCGTGGAGCACGGGGACCGGGGGACGGACGGGCGCGACGACGCGCTGGCCCGCGCGCTGGAGCGCGCGGGCGGGCGGGGGCCGGACGTTGACGTCGCCGCGCTGCTGGCCGGCGCGCGGGGGCGGGCGCGCACGCTGCGCCGGCGCCGCGCGGTGGCCGGTGCGGTGGCCGGTGCGGTGGCCGTCCTGGCGGTCGCGGTGCCCGTGGGCGCGGGCGCGCTGCGCGGGGCCGGACCCGACCGCGGGCCGTCGGTGGTCGCGACCCGCCCCGCCGAGCCCGAGCTCGCCGTGCCCGCCGGGGCGCTGCCCGACGACACCGAGGTGACGACCGCCCTGCCGGGCGCCGAGCTGGAGGAGGTCCTCGCCGACGAGCCCGGGGCGCCCGTGGTGCGGGGCCTGTGCCGCGACGACGCCTCGGACGCCACCGTCGCCGCCGGCCGCGCCGCGCAGTGGCGCGTCCCGGCCGACGCGGGTGGCTCGACCCCGCTGCCGGCCGCGGTGCGCGTGTCGGTGCGGGTCCTGGACGCCCCGGGCGCCGACGCGGCCGGTGCGGCCGCCGCCCACGTCGCCGCCGCCCGCGCGCAGGCGCCCGCCTGCGCCGACGGCACCTCCGGCGCCGAGGGCACCGGCCCCTGGACCGTGGCGGACACCGCCGGCTGGCCCGGCGACGAGGCCGTCGCCGGCTGGGCGCGGACCCTGCAGCCGGCCGACGGGCAGCAGCCCGCCTGGACGGTCGCCGTCGTCGCCCGCACCGGCGACGCCGTCGTCGAGGTGCGCCTGGACGACGCCGCCGAGGAGGACGACGTCGCCGCCCTCGTGCAGCGGGCGCGGGAGCTGACCGGGCAGGTCGTCCAGCGCGCCGCCGCGACCGTCCCGGGGGCCGCCGCGTGAGCACCACCGGCGAGGTGCCGGTCGTCACCGCCCCCGGCTTCGAGGAGTTCGTCGCCGCCCGCGGCGCCGCCCTCGTGCGCCTGGCCCGCGGGCTGCTGCGCGACCCCGACGCCGCCGAGGACGTCGTGCAGGACGCCCTGGCCCGCGCCCTGCTGCGCTGGTCGCGCGTCAGCGCCGCCGACGACCCCGCCGCCTACGTCAACCGGATGGTCGTCAACGCCTGCACGTCCTTCTGGCGCCGCGCCGCCCGGCGCGAGCGCCCGTCGGACGTCCTGCCCGAGCGCGGCGCGGCCGACGAGACCGCGCGCCTGGCCGACCGCGACGCCCTCTTGGCCGGCCTGCGCCGCCTGCCCGTCAAGCAGCGCACCGTGCTGGCCCTGCGGCACTTCGAGGGCTGGGACGACGAGCGCATCGCCGACCTCATGGACGTCAGCCCGGGCACCGTGCGCAGCAACGCCCACCGCGGGCTGAAGGCGCTGCGCGCCGCCCTCGAGGGCTGAGCGCGGCGGGCGCGCTCAAGGCGTCCGCGCGCGCTGCCGACACCTGCAGCACGGGTCGACCGGCACCCGCCCGACGGGCGCCGGGGGGCCGACGACGCTCCCGTCCGCAGGAGGACAGCTCGTGTTCCGACGACAGGCCCGCCCCGCGGTCACGCCGCCCGCGGACATGCCCCGCGACGTCGAGGCGCTCGAAGCCGTCCTGGCCGCCCTCGACGGCGGCGTCCGCGACGAGGTCGACGTCCAGGCGAAGATCGCCGACGCGCTCCTGCGGTCCCTGGACCTGGAGTACGCGGGCGTGTGGCTGCCCCGCCCCGACGGCCGCTTCGGCCTCGCCCACGAGGCCGGCCGCCTCGCGCCCGCGCTGCGCGGCACCCGCGACGCCGTCGTCGGCCCCGGCGACGGGATGGGCGGTCAGGTCCTGCAGCGGCGCGAGGCGTTCCTGTTCGACGACCCCGCCCAGGGCGCCTCCTGCCCGCGCTGGCGCGACGCCCACACCGGCGGCGCCGCCCAGGGCACCTGGCTGCCCGTCCTGGAGGACGGCGCCGTGCGCGGGATGTTCGAGTTCTACACCGCCGGCGAGCTGCCCTTCTTCGGCGTGCGCCGGGAGAAGTGGGACGCCATCCGCCGCGTCATCGCCCACGCCCGCCGCGCCGCCCTGAACAGCCGCGAGCTCGCGCAGACCCTGCGCGACCGCGAGGCCGTCACCACCGTCGTCACCACCATCGGCGAGGCCCGCGACCGGGACAGCGCGCTGCGGCTGGCCCTGGACACCGTCCGCGACGCCTTCGGCTGGGCCTACGGCTCCTTCTGGGCGTTCGACCCCGAGCAGCAGGCCCTGCGCTTCAGCGTGGAGTCCGGTTCCGCCGGCGAGGAGTTCCGGCAGGTCACGCTGGCCGCCTCCTTCCCCGAGGGGGTCGGGCTGGCCGGGCGCGCCTGGCGCCAGCGCGAGCTGATCTTCGTGCGGGACCTGGCCGAGGTGACCGACTGCGTGCGCGCGCCGGCCGCCCGCCGCGCCGGCGTCAAGTCCGGCATCGCCTTCCCCGTCGTGTGCGCGGGGCAGGTCGTCGGCACGATGGACTTCTTCGCCACCGAGTACCTGGACCTGTCCGAGTCGCGCAGGGCGGCGCTGCGCAACGTCGGCCTGCTGGTGTCCCAGCGCCTGGACGTCCTGCACCAGACGGAGGCCAACGCCGCCGCCTCCCGCGCCCTGCTGGACACCGTCTCCCGGCTGCGCGGCGCCGTCGACGACGCCGGCCGCGTGGCCGACTCCGCCGTCGGGCAGGCCTCCGCGATGACCGGCGAGGTCGACGCGCTGGCCGGCGCGTCCGCCGCCGTCGGGGAGGTCATCAAGATCATCTCGGGGATCGCCGACCAGACGAACCTGCTGGCCCTCAACGCCACCATCGAGGCCGCCCGCGCCGGCGAGCTCGGCCGCGGCTTCGCCGTCGTGGCCAGCGAGGTCAAGGACCTGGCCCGCGAGACCGCCGACGCCACCCAGCGCGTCGCCGAGCAGATCGCCGGCATCCAGTCCTCCAGCGCCTCCGTCACCCGCGGCATCACCGACACCGCCGCGATCATCCGCGAGCTGGACGTCGTGCAGGCCCGCATCGGCGAGGTCATCGACGAGCAGGTCCGGATGGCCACCGCCTTCGAGCGCGGCTGACCCGGGGCCGCGCGCACCGCCGCCGCGGCCCCGCCCCCGACGCGCCGCGCCGTCGCCCGCCACCGAGCGGACGGCGGCGCGGCGCCCCCAACGTCCCGCTCGTCCCGCCTCAGCCGCGCGTGGCCGCCGCGTCCGCGAGGACCGTCGCCAGCGGCGTCGCCGGCCGGCCGGCCAGGACCTCCAGCGCCCCGGGGTCCGTCTCCAGCTCCCCGCGGGCGATCGAGGCGTCCAGGGCCGCCACGAACGCGGCCGTCCCCTCGTCCAGGCCCGCGCCGCGCAGGTGCGCGGCCAGCTCCTCCTCGGACAGGTCGCGGTGCGCGACGCGCTGCCCGGTGGCCGCGCTCACGGCCTCCGCCAGCTCCGCCAGCGTGAACGACGGGCCGCCCAGCTCGTGGACGGCGTGGGCGCCGCCGTCCAGGCCGACGAGCGCGTCCTCGCCCAGCAGCGCGCCGGCGGCCGCGGCCGCGAAGTCCGCGCGGGAGGCCGCGCTGACCCGGCCCTCGCCGGTCGCGCCCACCACCTCGCCGGTCGCCAGGTACTGCGGCAGCGAGGCGGAGTAGTTCTCCGTGTACCAGCCGTTGCGCAGCACCACGGTCGGCACGGGGGAGTCCCGCAGCGCCTCCTCGGTCGCCGCGTGCTCGGGCGCCAGCGGGTTCCCGGTCGTAGAGGCCTTGAGGATGCTCGTGTAGACCAGGCGCCCGACCTCGGCGGCCTCCGCGGCCCGCACCACGTTCGCGTGCTGCTCCACCCGCCGCCCCACCTCGCTGCCGGAGACCAGCAGCAGCCGGTCCACGCCCTGCAGCGCCGCGGGCAGCGTCTCCGGGCGCGAGTAGTCGCCCTCGCGCACCCGCACCCCGCGGGTGGCCAGGTCCGCCGCCTTCGCGGGGGAGCGGACGACGGCGACGACGTCGCCGGCCTCCACCCCGCGCTCCAGCAGCTCCTCCACGACGAGGCGGCCCAGCTGGCCGGTGGCGGCGGTGACGGCGTAGGTGGTCACGGTTCCTCCTGTCCGGGGAGCGCGGGTCCGCCCCCACCGTCCGCGGCCAACCCCCGCCCCCGCGCGGCTGTTCCCGCGCGCCACCCGGCCGGGCGTACGGGATCGCGGCCGTCACCGCCCGACACGCCGTCCTGCGGGGCCGGGCGCGCGGCGTGTCGGCTGATGACGGTCGCGATCCCGTGCGCGCCCGTCCGGAGGACCCCGCTCCAGGCGGCGCTCCCGCCTGCCGAAGCACCTCGGGTGACGACGATCGACCACGTGCTGTCCACCGGCGCGGTGCGCAGCGTCTACCAGCCCATCGTGGACCTGCGCAGCGGCGCCGTGGTCGCCTACGAGGCGCTCGCGCGCGGCCCGCGCGGCGGGGACCTGGAGCGCCCCGACGCGCTGTTCGCCGCCGCCCGCGCCGCCGACCGCCTCGCCGACCTCGACGAGGCGTGCCGCGCCGCGGCGTTCCGCGGCGCCGTCCGGCACGGCCTGTTCGCCCCGCAGGCGCTGTTCGTCAACGTCGAGCCGGAGGTCCTCGACAGCGCGCCGCTGGACGACCTGCTGGCCATCGCGCAGGCCGCTCCCGGCGACCTGCGCGTCGTCCTGGAGATCACCGAGCGGGCGCTCGCGGCTCGACCCGCGGAGCTGCTGCGCACCGTCGCGCGCGTGCGCGAGCTGGGCTGGCGCGTCGCCCTGGACGACGTGGGCGCCGACCCGCTGTCGCTGGCGTTCATGCCGCTGCTGCAGCCGGACGTCGTCAAGCTGGACCTGCGCCTGGTGCAGCGCCGCCCCGGACCCGCCGTCGCGCAGATCATGAACGCCGTCAACGCCTACGCCGAGGCCACCGGCGCCCTCGTGCTCGCCGAGGGCATCGAGGACGAGAAGCACCTGGTGATGGCGCGCGCGCTGGGCGCCCGGCTGGGGCAGGGCTGGCTGTTCGGCCGCCCCGCCGACGGCCCCGCGCCGGCGCTGGAGGCCGCCGAGATCGCGCTGCCGGCGACCGTGCCCGGCGACGAGGCGGCCAGCTCCTCCCCGTTCGCGCTGCTGCCCGCCGGCACCGAGCTGCGCCGCGCGCCGAAGTCCCTGCTCATCGAGGTGAGCAAGCAGCTGGAGCGGGAGGCGATGCGCCTGGGCGACACGTGCGTGGTCGCCTCGACGTTCCAGGAGGCCCGGCACTTCACGCCCGCCACAGCGGTGCGCTACCGCGACCTGGTCGACCGCACCGGGTTCGTGTGCGCGCTCGGTGAAGGGCTGGGCGACCAGCCGGTCCCGGGGCTGCGCGGCGCCGACCTGGACCCGCGCGACCCCGTGCGCGGGGAGTGGGACGTCGTCGTCCTCAGCCCGCACTTCAGCGCGGCGCTGCTGGCGCGCGACCTCGGTGACACGGGCCCGGACGCGCGGCGGGTCTTCGAGTACGCCCTGACGTACCGGCGGGACACGGTGGTCGCGGCGGCGCGCTCGTTCCTGTCGCGGGTGGCCCCGCGCGCGGCCGCCCCGGTGGCCGCCGCCGTCGCCGAGCGCCCCGCCGTCCCGGCCCCCGCGCCGGCTCCCGCCCCGGCCGCGGTCGGCGCGACGACGGGCGAGGCGCTGCTGCAGCAGGCGCTGGCGGCCACCACGAGCGGCGTGACGATCTCCGACATGACCCGCCCGGACCAGCCGCTGGTCTACGTCAACCAGGCGTTCGAGCGGCTCTCGGGCTTCCGCGCCGAGGAGGTCCTGGGCCGCAACTGCCGCTTCCTGCAGGGCGAGGACACCGACCGGGCGGCCGTGGCGGCGGTCCGCGACGCGATCGCCGAGGGCCGCGAGCACCGCGCCCTGCTGCTGAACCACCGCGGCCCGCAGCGCGAGCCGTGGTGGAACGAGGTGCTGCTGTCCCCGGTGCGCGACGCCTCCGGGCGGGTCGTGCAGTACATCGGCGTGCAGGACGACGTCACCGACCGGGTGCTGGCGCAGCGAGCGCTGGAGCAGGAGCAGCACCGCACCCGCACCTACCTGGAGCAGCTGGAGGACCTGGCCCACCACGACCCGCTGACGGGCCTGCCGAACCGGCGCCGGGTGGAGGAGCGGGCCGAGGCCGCGCTGTGGGACGCGCGGCTGTCGGGGTCCGCGGTGGCGCTGCTGTTCTGCGACCTGGACGCCTTCAAGGCCGTCAACGACGAGCTGGGCCACGCCGCCGGCGACGAGCTGCTCGTCGCCGTGGCGCGCCGGCTGCGCTCGGTGGTCCGCCGCGGGGACCTCGTCGCCCGCCTGGGCGGGGACGAGTTCCTCGTGGTGCTGCCGGGCCTGGACCCGGCGGGGGCCGCCGCCCACGCCGAGCGGGTGGCCGCCGAGCTGGTGCGCGCGGCCGCCGAGCCGCTGCTGGTCGCCGGGCGGCGGCTGAGCCCCGCCGTCACCGTGGGCGTGGCCGTCGGCCCCGCCGACGGGGAGGGGTTCGGCCGGCTGCTGCACCGCGCCGACCAGCGCATGTACGCGGCCAAGCCGGCGGCGCGGCGGGTCGAGGCGGGTGGCTGAGCCGCCTCAGCGCGCGGGGCTCAGCGCTCGCCCTTGCCGGAGTCGGCGCGGTTGGCCCCGGTCGGCAGGAGCGCGATGAGCAGGCCGACGACGGCGGTGGCCGCGTGCAGGACGGTGCCGGGGTCGCTGGTGTGCAGCAGGTCCGCGGAGCTGCCCGGGCTGACGAGCAGCCCGTAGGCGAACAGCGCGCCGCCGACGACGAGGAGCAGGAGGCCGTACAGGCGGGCCGTGCCGGCCTTGAGGTAGGCGGCCAGACCGGCCACGCCGAGCACCAGGTGGATGAGGTTGAGCAGCGGGTTGACGCCGACGCTGGCGACGCTGCGGGTCGGGTCGTCCCCGCCGGTCCAGTCCTGCCCGCCGGTGACGGCGAAGCCGATGAGGCCCAGGACGACGAAGGTCGCGCCGACGACCGCCGCGAAGTACTGGCCGCCGGAGGGCTGCGCGTGCCAGCGCGTCAGGCGCGGGTTGCTGTCGCCGGGCTGCTTGGTCTCGGGGGCCTGCTGGGCCATGGCTCGTCCTCCGGGGTGGTGCGCGGCGGTCCGCGGTCGGCGTCGTCGGGCCCGTACCGGGCCCCCTCCATGGTCGTACCCCGTGCGGGTGGACCTGACACCCGCCACCCCCTGTGACGGTGAGGTGCCCCTAAAGTGCTCAGCGTGACCGGAGGGGGGTGGGTGCTGGAGCTGCCGGCGCAGGCCGACAGTCCCGCCCGCGCGCGCCGGTTCCTGCGCGAGGTGCTGACCGGCCCGGCGGCCGGGTTGGGCGAGGACCTCCTCGACGACGCCGCCGTCTGCGTCACCGAGCTCGTCAGCAACGCCCTCCTGCACGCCCGCACCGCCATGACGCTCACCGCCCGCCGCACCGGCGACGGGCTGCGCCTGGCCGTCGTGGACGGCTCGCCGCGGCGCCCGCACTGGGTGCCGCGCAGCCTGACCGCGGGCACCGGCCGCGGGCTGGCGCTCATCAGCGCGCTCAGCGCCGACCACGGCGTCGAGCCGCACCCGGGCGGCAAGGAGGTCTGGTGCGAGCTGCGCCCCGGCGCGGGCGGGCCCGCGGACCCGGCGGAGCTGGCCGGCGAGCTCGCCCAGGAGTGGGCCGCCGTCGTCGCCGAGCTGGGCGACGTGGTGGGGACGGACCCGGCGCCCGGGCCGCCGCTGCGGCTGCTGCGCTACCCCGTCGAGGTCGGCATCCGGATGCGCGAGCACCGCGAGACGGTGCTGCGCGAGCTGCAGCTGCTCGGGCTGCCCGGGGGGAACCGCGACGCGGACGCGGTGGGGGCCACGGCGCAGGAGGTGCGGCAGCTGCTGGACGCCGTGTACGGCGGGCCGCTCTCGCGCGCGGAGGCCGACAAGCTGCGCGCCGCGGCCGAGGGCCGCGCCGAGGTGGACCTGGAGTACGACCGGTTCCCCGACCAGCGCTCCTTCGTCGAGCGCTGGCGCCGGCTCGTCGCGGAGGTGGAGGAGCTGGGCCGCGCGCGCGACGTGGCGGTGCTGGCGACACCGGGCGACGTCTCGGCGCTCGAGCGCTGGGTGTGCGAGGAGTTCCTGCGCCAGCTCGACGGCGAGGGCCCGCGCCCCTGGCCGCACGTCCCCGCCTGACCCGCGCTCCACCCTCCTGCGCCACCCCGTCCGAACGTCCCCCCCGCCCGACCCTTCCGTGATCTTGCAGGGCTTCCCAGCGAGATCACGGAGGGAGGGCGCGCCCGCCCCTCCCCGTGGGGGCTGCGGCGGTGCTGGGGGGGGGGCGGGGGGGGGGGGGCGGGGGTTCGGGGGGGGGCGCGGGGCCGTCCGCGCCGGGCGCGGGCGGCACCGGGGTGCTGACGCGCGCCGCG
>NZ_JBEUEI010000005.1:0-172060 GCF_041020755.1 Kineococcus terrestris
GCGTTCGGCACGAACCCGCGCTGCCGCCGGCTCGCCCCGCTGCCGCCGGACCTGGTGGAACTCGCCCGCCGCGACTGGCCGGACTGGCCGTCGCGGGGGGGGGGGGGGGGGGGGCGCCCGGGGGGGGAGTTTTGCGGGGGGGTCCAGCCCCCGGGGGGGGGGGGGGGGGGGGGGGGGGGGTGGGGGGGGGGGGGGGGGGGGGGGGGGGCGGGGCCGGGTGGGGGGGGGGGGCGGCCCCCCCCCCCCCCCCCCCCCCCCCCCCCTCGGGGAGCTCGTCAGACACCCCGTCACCCTACCGGGGACGTCGTGCCGACCGGCTCAGCCGTCCGCTGCGTCACCACCGGCGACCTCGCGCGGCAGGACGACGACCCGGCGCTGCGGGTCCTCCCCCTCGGACTCGCTGTGCAGGCCTGCGGCGGCCACGGCGTCGTGGACGACCTTGCGCTCGAACGCCGACATGGGCTCCATCCGCTCGGCCTCGCCCGACGCCCGGACCCGGTCGACGACCTCCTGCGCCTGGGCGACCAGGGAGGTCCGCTTGGCGGCGCGGTGCCCGGCCACGTCGAGCAGCAGCCGCGTGCGGTCGCCGGTGGAGGCCTGGACGGCCAGCCGCGTCAGCTCCTGCAGGGCCTCGAGGACCTCGCCGTCCCGGCCGACGAGCCGCCGCAGAGCCGGGGTACCGGCCTCGTCGGCGACGATCGCGACCGAGGCGCGGCCGTTCTCGATGTCGATGTCGATGTCCCCGTCGAGGTCGGCGATGTCGAGCAGCTCCTCGAGGTAGTCGGCCGCGACGTCCCCCTCCTCCTCGAGCCGCGACTGCGCGGTGCGCGGTGCCGGCGCAGCGGCCGACGTGGTCGCCACGTCCTCCTCGCCCCGCTCGTCCCGCTGGTCGTCCTGCGCCTCGACGGCGCCCGTCGTGCCGTTCACGTGCTTCGTCCTCCTCGCGCGCCACCGCCCGGTGGCTGGCTGGTACCGGCCCGCGGCGCGGGCCGCGGTCCCTGGGTCTGGGTCGTCCTCAGCGCTGCTGCGGCTTGGTGCCGGGCCGCTTCTGGCGCTGCTCGCGGCTACCGCCCTTGCGGGGCTGCTGACGCTGGCGGCGCGGCGGCGCGGCGGCCGTCGCCGTGTGCTCCGAGCCCGCCGGGGCCTCGGGCAGCACCTCGCCGCGGCGGGCGGCGCGGCGGGCGCGGCGCTCGGCCAGCTCCTTCTCCGCCAGCGAGCCGGGGTTCGGCATGCGCCGGATGACGACGAACTGCTGGCCCATGGACCACACGTTGGTGGTCAGCCAGTACAGGAGCACACCGATGGGGAAGTGGACGCCGGAGACGGCGAAGATGATCGGCAGGATGTAGAGCATCAGCTTCTGCTGCTGCGCGAAGGGGTTGTTCTCCATCGAGGCGGAGGACGTGTTCTTCGCCATCAGCTGCTTCTGCGTGATGAACTGAGACGCCGACATCAGCACGATCATGACCGCGGTGAGGACGATCGTGTTCCAGTCCCCGGTGCCCCAGGAGTTCCAGAAGATGCTCGACAGCTGGGAGCCGAACAGGGTGGCGTTGTCGGCCTGCTCCACCAGGTCAGGGGTGAGCGCGCCGATCGAGCGCCCCTGCCCGATGCCGTTGAGGGTGTGGAAGAGGGCGAAGAAGATGGGCGACTGCAGCAGGATCGGCAGGCAGCTGGCCATCGGGTTGGTGCCCGAGGTCCGGTAGAGCGACATCATCTCCTGCTGCATCGCCTGGCGGCTGGCAGGGTCCGACTTGCCCTTGTACTTCTGCTGGATCTTGCGCATCTCCGGCTGGATGACCTGCATCCCGCGCATCGCCTTGATCTGCTTGACGAAGAGCGGGATGAGGAGCGTCCGGATGACGACGACGAGGCCGACGATCGACAGCGACCACGCTGCGCCGCCCTCGGCGTCGAGGCCGATGAACGTGAACAGGTCGTGGAAGCGGACCATGATCCACGCCACCACCCACTGGATGGGGTAGAGCAGGTCGAAGAAGAAATCGATCATCCGGGCAGGTCCTCTCCCTCACTCGCCGGCTGAGCGGCGGGTCGTGTGCGAGGCCCTCCGGGACGGGGCCCCCTCACCGCGCACACGTGTCGCCGTGCGCTGGCAGGCGGGGCCGGGGCTCCGCCTGCACCGTCTGTGGTGCGGTCGGGCCGGTCACCGGCCCGACCTGGTCCGCGGCGAGCCTCTCCGCGGAACGTGGTCCACCCCCCCAGGGTTCCACGGGTGGCAGCGCAGCAGGCGCCGCACGGTGAGCCAGGTGCCCACGACGAGCCCGCGGGTGCGCAGCGCCTCGACGGCGTACGCGGAGCAGGAGGGGTAGAAGCGGCAGGTCGGCCCCAGCAGGGGGGACACGAGCAGCTGGTAGGCGCGCACGAGGAGCACGAGCAGCCCGGACGGCCAGCGCACCGGGTGCCACCAGGGGCGCGCCGGGTCCTGGGCGCGGTCGGCGACCACCGGGTCAGCGGTGGAGCCGTCCCCGTTCACGAGGTCCCCGGGCGCTGCGCCGCGGGACGCGGCGTCCCCAGACCCAGGCGGCGCAGCCCGCGGTCGAGGTCGGAGCCCAGCTCGGCGGAGGTGGCGTCGGCGGCCGCGGGCAGGGCCCGCACGACGAGCAGGCCGCCGGGGGGCAGGCCGGGCAGCGCGGCGGCGGCCAGGTGCCGCAGCCGGCGCTGCACGCGGTGCCGCACGACGGACCCGCCGACGGCCTTGGACACGACGAAGCCCACCCGCAGGGGGTGGGCCGGTGCCGTGGAGGCGTCCGCGCCGTCCACCGGCTCACCCGCGGGGGAGAAGTGGACGACGAGGCGGCGCGTGCCGGCGCGGGCACCGCGGAAGGCGGCGGAGAACTCGTCCCGCCGCCGCAGGCGGTGCGCCGCGGGCAGCACGCGGTCGCCCCGGGATCAGGCGGAGAGGTTCGCGCGCCCCTTCAGGCGGCGCGCGGAGAGGATGGCGCGCCCGGCACGGGTGCGCATGCGCAGGCGGAAGCCGTGCGTCTTGGCCCGCCGACGGTTGTTCGGCTGGAAGGTGCGCTTGCTCACGTCAGTTCTCCATGCTCGCCAGGTCCGGGCTCCCGCCGCGGCCGTGGGGCACTACCGGCTCGGAGCACAATCTCCGTCAGAGTACGGGGGCGGTGCCGCCCGGGTCAAAGCGCGGGCCGCTCGCGGGCGCGGCCGGCGGTGGCCGCCACTTGAACGCCGCCCGTCGGCGTTGTTACCGTCCCGGGTCGACGCGCCGACGTCCGCGCGGGGAGGCCTACGGCAGGTCCCCCACGGGGCCGGTCACCCCTGCTCCGGGCGTCGTGCACAAGCTGTGGACTCAGGTGTGGACGAAGCCCGTCGAACGGTTCCGTCACGACGGGAGAGAGCTCGAGTGGACAGCGACGGCGGCGGCGACTTCCCCAGCGTCTGGCAGCGCGCGGTCGCGCGACTGGACGAGGGCGGGGTCACCCCCCACCAGCGCGCCTTCGTGCGGCTGACCCGCCCCCTGGGCCTGCTGGACGGGACCGCGCTGCTCGCGGTGCCCAACGACCTCACCAAGGAGGTCATCGAGCAGAAGGTCCGCGAGCCGCTGACCCGCGCCCTGGGCGACGAGCTGGGTTCGGCGGTGCGGCTGGCGGTCACGGTGGACCCCTCGATCGGCGCGACCCTGGCCCCGGAGCTGACGGGGGAGTCCTCCGCGTCCGGTGCCTCGACGCTGGAGCGCGAGCGCGTCGCGGTGGTCGGGACGCTGGAGGCCGAGGCGCCGGGCACGCACCCGGGGGACAGCGGCTTGGACGGCGCCCCCGAGGACGAGTACGGCACCGGCTCGCCGCTGGACGACTCCGACCCGGACCTGCTGTTCACCGGCTACAAGGTCGAGCGCGGGCCGGGCACGGGCCGGCAGGCGCCGCGGGCGCGGGCGACGCAGAAGGTCGAGAACGCCCGGCTGAACCCGAAGTACATCTTCGAGAGCTTCGTCATCGGCGCCAGCAACCGCTTCGCGCACGCGGCCGCGGTGGCGGTGGCCGAGGCGCCGGCCAAGGCGTACAACCCGCTGTTCATCTACGGCGAGTCCGGGCTGGGCAAGACCCACCTGCTGCACGCGATCGGGCACTACGCCCAGAATCTGTACCCGGGGGTGCAGGTGCGGTACGTGAACTCCGAGGAGTTCACCAACGACTTCATCAACAGCATCCGCGACGACAAGGCGCAGGCCTTCCAGCGCCGCTACCGCGACGTGGACGTCCTCCTCATCGACGACATCCAGTTCCTGTCGAACAAGGTGCAGACGCAGGAGGAGTTCTTCCACACCTTCAACACGCTGCACAACGCCAGCAAGCAGGTCGTGATCACCTCCGACCTGCCGCCCAAGCAGCTGTCGGGCTTCGAGGAGCGCATGCGCAGCCGCTTCGAGTGGGGGCTGATCACCGACGTCCAGCCCCCGGACCTCGAGACGCGCATCGCCATCCTGCGCAAGAAGGCGATCGGCGAGCGCCTGGAGGTGCCCGACGACGTCAAGGAGTACATCGCCTCCAAGATCTCCTCGAACATCCGGGAGCTGGAGGGCGCGCTGATCCGCGTGACGGCGTTCGCGAGCCTGAACCGGCAGGCCGTGGACATGCAGCTGGCGGAGATCGTGCTGCGCGACCTGATCCCCAACGACGAGACGCCCGAGATCACCGCGGCGGCGATCATGGGTCAGACGGCGTCGTACTTCAGCGTGACGCTGGAGGACCTGTGCGGGACGTCGCGCTCGCGCACCCTGGTGACGGCCCGGCAGATCGCCATGTACCTGTGCCGGGAGCTGACGGAGCTGTCGCTGCCGAAGATCGGCCAGCACTTCGGCGGCCGCGACCACACGACGGTCATGCACGCCGAGCGCAAGATCAAGCAGCAGATGGCCGAGCGCCGCAGCACGTACAACCAGGTCACGGAGCTGACCAACCGCATCAAGAAGCAGGCCGGCGCCTGAGCCACCGCGTCCGGCGGTGACCCGAGCCCCGCCGACGCCTCAACAGGCCCCCGCAGCCCCAGGAGCCCCGCGCGCACCGCGTGCGGGGCTCCTGCGCGTCCGCGGCCCGTCGTGGCCTCCCCGCACCGGGTCGTCCACAGTCGTCCACACCCTGGGGACAGACCTGTGGACGGCGGAGCCACAGCCGGTGGACAACCCCGTGGACGAGCGGTGGACGGACCCCGTGCCGGGTGTGCGCGGCCGTGGACGGCCGCGGCGCCGTCCACGGGCCTGTGGACACGACGGGGTCGCCGTCCGCAGGCGGTCCCCATCCACAGGAGGGGGTGGATCGACCGCTGACCTGCGACGACACCGGGTTGTCCACAGCCTCCACACGGGCGACTACGACGATGGACCCCTCCCCATGACGAAGAGGTCACCCACGAGAGGTGTGGACAGGTGGCGGTGGACGGCGCGGGCGTCGAGCCGGTGGAGGGGGAGACGGCCCCTGGCGGGGCCGGCCCGGACGACGGAGGAGCACCGATAGTGGTCGCGGAGAGTGACGACCTCCCGGGCGGTGTTCGAACAGCCGCGGTAGCGGTCGATAGCGCTCGATAGCGGTGGCACCGACCGGGACGCACCGAGCGGGACGTACCGACCGGGTGCCCACCGGCCCCCCACCGGCCCCCCGCGGGACGCCCGCCCCGCCCCGGGTCCCCCCGGTCGGTGCTCTCCACTACTGTCGGAAGCCGCCCGCGAGCGCAGCCGTCGCCGCGGGACGCGCACGCAGCGGACCCGCAGCAGGCGGGTCCGGCACGGGTGAGGGGGCGGTTCCTGGTGGAGTTGCAGGTCGAGCGCGACGTGCTGGCCGACGCCGTCGCGTGGGCGGCCCGCGCGCTGCCGGCCCGGCCGCCCGTCCCGGTCCTGGCCGGTGTCCTCATGGAGGCCTCCGACGAGGGCACCCTGACGCTGTCGACCTTCGACTACGAGGTGTCGGCGCGCGTGGAGGTGCCGGCCGACGTGCGCACCGCGGGCACGGTCCTCGTCTCGGGCCGGCTGCTGGCCGACATCTCCCGCAGCCTGCCGGGCCGGCCGGTGAGCATGGTCACCGAGGGCTCCAAGGTCACCGTGACGTGCGGCAGCAGCCGCTTCTCGCTGCTGACGATGCCGGTGGACGAGTACCCGTCCCTGCCGGGCCTGCCCGAGTCCTCCGGCACCCTGCCGGGCGACGCCTTCACCGAGGCCGTCGGCCAGGTCACCGTGGCCGCGAGCCGCGACGAGACGCTGCCGATCCTCACGGGCGTGCGGATGGAGATCGAGGGGGACCGGCTCAGCCTGCTGGCCACCGACCGGTACCGGCTGGCGGTGCGCGAGCTGCGCTGGAACCCGGCGTCGCCGGACATGGAGGCCGTGGCCCTCGTGCGCGCCCGCACGCTGTCGGAGGTGGCGCGCTCGCTGGGCGCGACGGGGGCGATCACGATGGCCCTGGCCGACGGCGGCAGCGACCTCATCGGCTTCCAGGCCGCCGGCCGGCACGCCACCTCGCTGCTGGTGGACGGGGAGTACCCCAAGGTGCGCTCGCTGTTCCCGGCCGAGTCGCCCACCCACGCCGTCGTGTCCACGGCGGCGCTCACCGAGGCCGTCAAGCGCGTCGCGCTGGTCGCCGAGCGCAACACCCCGGTGCGCTTGCGCTTCACCGACGGCGTGCTGTCCTTGGAGGCGGGCCAGGGCGACGACGCGCAGGCCTCGGAGGCCCTGGAGGCCACCCTGGTCGGCGAGGAGATCTCCATCGCCTTCAACCCGCAGTTCCTGCTCGACGGGCTGGGCGCGCTCGGCGCCGCCTGGGCCCGCCTGTCGTTCACCCAGCCGACCCGCCCGGCCGTCATCACCGGGCAGGACGAGCAGGACGGGGAGGACGACACCGGCTACCGGTACCTGCTGATGCCGGTCCGGCTGGCCGGCTGACCGGCCGCCCGCGAAGCTCGCCCGCGCAGCCCCCGCGGCCCGCGGGCCCACCAGACGTGAACAGCACGACCCGCGAACAGCACCGCCGGCGGACGCCGGCAGACGGAGGGACCCCGCTCATGCACATCGGCCTCGTCGGTCTCGGGAAGATGGGCGGCAACATGCGCGCCCGCCTGCGCGACAAGGGCGTCGAGGTGACCGGGTACGACCCGAACCCCGCCGTCACCGACGTGCCCAGCCTGGCCGCGCTCGTGGAGGCCCTGCCCTCGCCGAAGGTCGTCTGGGTCATGGTCCCCTCGGGGAAGATCACCCGGGACACGGTGGCCGCCCTGGCGCCGCTGCTGGGCGACGGGGACCTGGTCATCGACGGCGGCAACTCCAAGTGGACCGACGACGAGGTCAACGCCACGCTCCTGGCCGAGCGCGGCACCGGCTACGTCGACTGCGGCGTCTCCGGCGGCGTGTGGGGCAAGGACAACGGCTACGGGCTCATGTGCGGCGGCTCCACCGCCCACGTGCAGGCCGCCATGCCCGTCTTCGACGCGCTGCGCCCCGAGGGCCCGCGCGAGGAGGGCTTCGTCCACGCCGGCGGCGTCGGCGCGGGCCACTACTCGAAGATGGTCCACAACGGCATCGAGTACGGGCTGATGCACGCCTACGCCGAGGGCTACGAGCTGCTCGAGGCCAAGGGGATCATCAAGGACGTCCCCGCGGTCTTCAAGGCGTGGACCCGCGGCACGGTCGTGCGCTCCTGGCTGCTGGACCTGCTGGTGCGCGCCCTGGAGGAGGACCCGAAGCTGGCGAACCTGCGCGGGTACGCGCAGGACTCCGGCGAGGGCCGCTGGACGCTGGAGCAGGCCGTGGAGAACGCCGTGCCCATGCCGGTCCTCGCGGCCGCGCTGTTCGCGCGCTTCTCCTCCCGCCAGGAGGACTCCCCGTCGATCAAGGCCGTCGCGGCGCTGCGCAACCAGTTCGGCGGGCACGCCGTCACGGACGCCGGGCCGACCTCCGGTACCGGCTCCACCCACTAGGTCCCGCGTGCACGTCGCGCACCTGTCGCTGGCCGACTTCCGCTCCTACGAGCGGCTCGAGCTCGACCTGCGGCCCGGCACGACGACGTTCGTGGGCCTGAACGGGCAGGGCAAGACCAACCTCGTCGAGGCCGTCGGCTACGTGGCCACGCTCGGCAGCCACCGCGTGTCCGGGGACGCACCGCTCGTGCGGCGGGGCGCCTCCCGGGCCGTGGTGCGCGCCGAGCTGGCCCGCGGCGGCCGGCGGGCCCTGGTCGAGCTGGAGATCACCCCGGGGCGCGCCAACCGGGCACGGCTGAACGGCGCCCCGGTGCGCCGCCCGCGGGAGGTGCTGGGCACGCTGCGCAGCGTCCTGTTCGCCCCCGAGGACCTGGCGCTGGTCAAGGGCGACCCCGACGGGCGCCGGCGCTACCTGGACGACCTGCTGGTGACGCGCTGGCCGCGGGTGGCGGGCCTGCGCGCCGACTACGACCGCGTCGTGCGCCAGCGCACGGCGCTGCTGAAGTCGGCCGGCTCCGCGCTGCGCTCGGGCCGCGCGGACCCCGGCACCCTCGACGTGTGGGACGCCCAGCTCGCGGAGCTCGGCGCGGAGCTGCTGGCGGCGCGGCTGCGGCTGCTGGAGGACCTGCGCGGGCCCGCCCCCGAGGCCTACCGGGTCCTCAGCGCGGGCCAGGGCGAGCTGGAGCTGGGCTACCGCAGCGCGCTGCCGCTGCTGGCCGGGGGGGTGGCGACCACCCCCGGCGGGGCCGTGCCGGGCCGGGGGGAGCTGCGCGACGCGCTGCTGGCGCAGGCCGCCGAGCAGCGCTCCGCCGAGCTGGACCGCGGGGTGTGCCTGGTCGGCCCGCACCGCGACGACCTCGTCCTCACCCTGGGCGGCATGCCCGCCAAGGGGTACGCCAGCCACGGCGAGAGCTGGTCGGTGGCCCTGGGGCTGCGGCTGGCCAGCTACCGGCTGCTGCTGGCCGACGACGAGCTGGACGACCCCGGCGGGCCCGTCCTCGTCCTCGACGACGTGTTCGCCGAGCTGGACGCCGGCCGGCGCGCGCGGCTGGCCGAGGTGGTCGCCGGCGCCGAGCAGGTGCTGGTGACCGCGGCCGTGCCCGAGGACGTGCCGCCCGCGCTGCGCGGCGGCGGCGCCGACCGGGTCGACGTCACGAGCGGGAGCGCCGTCCGTGCCGCCTGAGGAGCCGGACGGGCCGGAGCAGCCGGACGAGCCGGACGGACCCGGCGAGCCGCCCGGAGAGGGACCGGGGCAGGAGCCGGACGGGGACGCGCCGCTGCTGCCGGAGGCGGCCACCGGCCCGCCGCCGGGCGAGGACGAGCCCACGGGCGCGGACCTGGCCCGCACGGCGCTGGGCCGGGCGCGGGCGGCGGCCGCGGCGAAGGGGCTGCGCCCGGGCGTGCAGCCGCTGGGCGGGCGGACCACCGCCCGCACGTTCGCCGAGCACGTCGCCGGCGGACCGGTCACCGGCCGCCCCCGCCGCGGCGACGCCTCGGTGCGCTCGGGCGCCCACCCCGACGCCCGCGACCCCCAGACGCTCGACTCGACGCTGTCGCGGCTGGTGGGCGAGCGCGGCTGGGAGCAGCCGGTCGCCGTGGGCGGGGCGTTCGGGCGCTGGGACGTCGTGGTGGGCCCGGACCTGGCCGGGCACTGCGAGCCGGAGTCGCTGACCGACGGCACGCTCGTCGTGCGGGCGGAGTCCACGGCCTGGGCCACCCAGGTGCGGCTGCTGACCAGCCACCTGGTGCGCCGGCTCGACGAGGAGCTGGGGCACGGGGTCGTCACCAAGGTCGTCGTGCGCGGGCCGCGCAGCCCGTCCTGGCGCAAGGGCGGGCGCTCGGCGCCGGGCGGGCGGGGCCCGCGCGACACCTACGGCTGACCGGAGCTCCACCCGCCGACGGGTCGCGGGCCGCGGACGCGCCGCGGCACGGACGGCCCCCCGCTCGTGTGGGGGACCACGCGCGCGGGGGGTCGCGCCGCGCAGGGGGCGCCACAGGGCCTGCGGACGCGAGGGGCGGACCTCCGGCGGGGTAGGATCGGGGGGAACCTGGCGGTCGACGGGCCTCTGGCGTCACGGGGCCCGCGAGGTCCTCCGCGCCGGTCCCGCACGGCCGCCCCACCGGAGGGAGCTCGCATCACCGTGCCGAACGAGGACCGTCCCGAGGACACCCCCCAGCCCACCCCCGCGGACGCCTCCGCCGGGACGCCCGACCAGCTCCCCTCGCAGGTCCCCTCCCTCGCGGACGCCGTGGCGCCCGACGGCACGGTGAACGCCGACGGGGCCGTGGGCGGCGAGTACGGCGCCGACGCGATCACCGTCCTCGAGGGCCTGGAGGCGGTGCGCAAGCGCCCCGGCATGTACATCGGCTCCACCGGTGAGCGCGGCCTGCACCACCTCGTCTACGAGGTCGTCGACAACTCCGTCGACGAGGCCCTGGCCGGGCACTGCGACACCATCCGCGTCACCCTGACCGCCGACGGCGGGGTGCGGGTGGAGGACAACGGCCGCGGCATCCCCGTCGACGTCATGGCCGGCGAGGGCCGTCCCGCCGTCGAGGTCGTCCTCACGGTCCTGCACGCGGGCGGCAAGTTCGGCGGCGGCGGGTACTCCGTCTCCGGCGGTCTGCACGGCGTGGGCATCTCCGTCGTCAACGCGCTCTCCTCGAAGCTGCGGGTCGAGATCCGCCGGCAGGGCTCGGTGTGGCGCCAGTCGTACGCCGACGGCGTGCCGGTGGCGCCGCTGGAGCAGGGCGAGGACACCGACGAGACCGGCACGACCGTCACGTTCTGGCCCAGCGCCGAGACGTTCGAGACGACCGAGTTCTCCTTCGACACCCTGCGCACCCGCTTCCAGCAGATGGCCTTCCTCAACAAGGGCCTGACCATCTGCCTGGTCGACGAGCGCGCGCACCCCGAGGACGAGGGGGAGGCGGAGTCGACCGACGTCAAGACCGAGCGCGAGGTCACCTTCCGCTACGACGGCGGGCTCGTCGACTACGTCACCCACGTGAACTCGCTGAAGAAGAACGACCCGCTGCACGAGTCGGTCATCGCGCTGGAGGCCGAGGACACCGAGCGCGGCATCTCCGTCGAGCTGGCCCTGCAGTGGACGACGGCGTACACGGAGTCGGTGTTCACCTACGCGAACACCATCAACACCTCCGAGGGCGGCACCCACGAGGCCGGGTTCCGCGGCGCGCTGACGACGCTGGTCGGCGACTACGTGCGCGACGTCCTCAAGGACAAGACGGCCGTCGAGGGCGCCGACATCCGCGAGGGCCTGACCGCGGTGATCTCGGTCAAGCTCGGCGAGCCGCAGTTCGAGGGGCAGACGAAGACGAAGCTGGGCAACACGATCGCCCGCACGTTCGTGCAGCAGCAGGTGCGCGAGCACCTGGGGCACTGGTTCGCCGCCAACCCCAAGGAGGCGCGGGTCATCGCGCAGAAGGCGGTCGGCGCGGCCGTGGCCCGCATGGCGGCCCGCAAGGCGCGCGACACCAGCCGCAAGAGCCTCATGGAGCGCAACTCCATGCCCAGCAAGCTCAAGGACTGCCAGTCGCGCAACCCCGCCGAGTGCGAGGTGTTCATCGTCGAGGGCGACTCCGCGGGCGGTTCGGCCACCCGCGGCCGCGACCCGCGCACCCAGGCGATCCTCGCCATCCGCGGCAAGATCCTCAACGTCGAGAAGGCGCGCCTGGACCGCGCCCTGGGCAACCAGGAGGTGCAGTCGCTCATCACGGCGTTCGGCACCGGCATCGGCGAGGACTTCAGCCTCGACAAGCTGAGGTACCACAAGATCATCATCATGGCCGACGCGGACGTCGACGGGCAGCACATCCGCACGCTGCTGCTGACGCTGCTGTTCCGGTACATGAAGCCGCTGGTGGAGAACGGCCACGTCTACCTGGCGCAGCCGCCGCTGTACCGGATCAAGTGGACGGGCGGGCAGGCGCACGAGTTCGCCTACTCCGACCGCGAGCGCGACGCGCTCATCGCGGCCGGCCGCGAGGCCGGCAGGAAGCTGCCCAAGGAGAACGCCGTCCAGCGCTACAAGGGGCTGGGCGAGATGAACTGGGACGAGCTGTCGGAGACGACGATGGACCCGGCGCACCGCACCCTGCTGCAGGTCACCCTCGAGGACGCGGCCGCGGCCGACGCCATCTTCGCCGTGCTCATGGGCGAGGACGTGGAGTCCCGCCGCGGCTTCATCCAGCGCAACGCCCGCGACGTGCGGTTCCTCGACGTGTAGCCGGCCGCGCCGGGCCCCCGCCCGGCCCCGCCGCCCCGTCCGACGACCGCCGCCACCCCGCCAGAAGGGCACCACGCCGTGAGCGAGAGCACCACCGAACCCCCCGTCGGCAACCGCGTCGAGCAGGTCGACCTGCAGCTGGAGATGCAGCGCTCGTACCTGGACTACGCGATGAGCGTCATCGTGTCCCGGGCCCTGCCCGACGTGCGCGACGGCCTCAAGCCGGTCCACCGGCGCGTGCTGTACGCGATGTACGACGGCGGGTACCGCCCCGACCGCGGCTACTACAAGTGCGCCCGCGTCGTCGGCGACGTGATGTCGAACTACCACCCGCACGGCGACAGCTCCATCTACGACGCCCTCGTGCGCCTGGCGCAGGACTGGTCGCTGCGCTACCCGCTGGTCGACGGGCAGGGCAACTTCGGCTCGCCCGGCAACGACCCGGCCGCCGCCTACCGGTACACCGAGTGCCGCCTGGCGCCGCTGGCCATGGAGGTCGTGCGGGACATCGACGAGGACACCGTCGACTTCTCCGCGAACTACGACGGGCGCTCGCAGGAGCCGGACGTCCTGCCCAGCCGGTTCCCGAACCTGCTGGTCAACGGCTCGGCCGGCATCGCCGTCGGGATGGCCACGAACATCCCGCCGCACAACCTGCGCGAGGTCGCCGACGGCGTGCAGTGGCTGCTGCAGCACCCGGAGGCGAGCGACGAGGAGCAGCTCGCCGCGATGCTCCAGCGCATCAAGGGGCCCGACTTCCCCACGGGCGCGCAGATCCTCGGCTACCGCGGCATCGACGACGCCTACCGCACCGGCCGCGGCGCCATCACGATGCGCGCCGTCGTGGAGGTCGAGGAGATCCAGGGCCGCACCTGCCTGGTCATCAGCGAGCTGCCCTACCAGGTCAACCCGGACAACCTCGCCGACTCGATCGCCACCCTGGCCCGCGAGGGCCGCCTGGCCGGCATCGCCGACGTGCAGGACCACACCTCCGGCAAGACGGGCCAGCGCCTGGTGGTCGTGCTGCGCCGCGACGCCGTCGCCAAGGTCGTGCTGAACAACCTGTACAAGCACACCCAGCTGCAGCAGACGTTCGGCGCGAACATGCTGGCCCTGGTCGACGGGGTGCCGCGCACCCTGCCGATCCACGCGTTCCTCAAGCACTGGATCGCCCACCAGCTCGAGGTCGTGCAGCGGCGCACCCGCTACCGGCTGCGCCAGGCCGAGGCCCGCGCCCACATCGTGCGCGCGCTGATGAAGGCCCTGGACGCCCTCGACGAGGTCATCTCCCTCATCCGCGCCTCCGCCACCGTGGACACCGCGCGCGACGGCCTCATGGGGCTGCTGGAGATCGACGAGGAGCAGGCGCGCGCCATCCTCGACATGCAGCTGCGCCGCCTGGCCGCCCTGGAGCGGCAGAAGCTGACCGACGAGCACGACGAGCTGGAGCGGCGCATCGCCGACTTCAACGACATCCTCGCCCGCCCCGAGCGGCAGCGGCGGATCGTCGGCGACGAGCTCGGCGAGATCGTCACCAAGTACGGCGACGAGCGCAAGACGACCGTGCTGCCCTTCGAGGGCGACATGAGCGTCGAGGACCTCATCCCCGTCGAGGACGTCGTCGTCACCGTCACCCGCGGCGGCTACACCAAGCGCACCCGCACCGACCTGTACCGCGCGCAGCGGCGCGGCGGGCGCGGCGTGCGGGGGGCGAGCCTGCGCGAGGACGACGTGGTGGAGCACTTCTTCACCACGACGACCCACCACTGGCTGCTGTTCTTCACCAACCTGGGCCGTGTCTACCGGGCCAAGGGGTACGAGCTGCCGGAGGCCGGCCGCGACGGGCGCGGCCAGCACGTGGCCAACCTGCTGGCCTTCCAGCCGGGCGAGCGCATCGTCGCCGTCCTCGACATCGAGGACTACGAGCAGGCGCCGTACCTGGTGCTGGCCACCCGCGCGGGGCTGGTGAAGAAGACGCGGCTGTCGGAGTACGACTCCAACCGCTCCGGCGGCCTCATCGCGATCAACCTGCGCCAGCGGACCGCCGAGGACGGCGAGGAGGTCGACGACGAGCTGTTCGCCGCGGCCCTCGTGGGGGAGGGGGAGGACCTGTTCCTCGTCTCCCGCAAGGGCATGAGCGTGCGCTTCACCGCCGACGACGCGACGCTGCGCCCGATGGGCCGCGCCACCTCGGGGGTCACGGGCATGAAGTTCCGCGACGGTGACGAGCTGCTGGCGATGGCCGTGGCCTCCGACGACCTGGACGTCTTCGTGGTCACCGAGCTCGGCTACGCCAAGCGCACCCGCATCGCCGAGTACCGGCGCCAGGGCCGCGGCGGCCTGGGGATCAAGGTCGCCAAGGTCGCCGAGGCGCGCGGCGACCTCGTGGGCGCGCTCACCGTCAGCGGCGAGGACGAGGTCCTCGTCGTCATGCAGGGCGGGCGCGTGGTGCGCTCGCGGGTGGACGAGGTGCCCTCCAAGGGCCGCGACACGATGGGCGTCACCTTCGCCAAGCCGGAGGACGGCGACCGGATCATCGCGGTGGCGCGCAACGTCGAGCGGGCCGCCGAGGAGGAGGTCGAGCAGGTCGCCGACGCCGTGGAGGACGCGGCGGGCGTCGAGGGCGGTGGCGGCGCGGTCCCGGTGGACCCGGCGGACGTGGGTGCCGACGAGGACGTGGCCGGTCCCGGCGACGACGCGGCGGCCGCGCGCGGCGAGGCGGAGGCCCCGGTGGCGGACGCCGCGCTCGTCGAGGACGCTGCACCCGGGTCCGGCGATGGCGTACCGTCGCAGGACCCGCGCGCGGGCGGCCCCGGTGAGCCGGGCGGCACCGGCGGCGCGACCGACACCGACACCGGAGGCGACCAGTGACCCCTGCGGAACGCACGGCGCCGTCCACGTCCCCGAAGGCGTCCGGGTCCGCGAAGGCGGCCGCCGGGCGCGCGGCGGACGGGGCGGGCCGGCCGCAGCGCCAGGGCGTCGACAGCGTCCCCCGCCGCGTGCGGCTGACGCTGGCGCGCGTCGACCCCTGGTCGGTGACCAAGCTGTCGTTCCTGCTGTCCGTGGCGGTCGGCATCGCGCTGGTCGTGGCGACCGGCGTCGTGTGGGCCGTCCTGGACGGCATGGGCGTCTTCTCCGACCTGGACGGCCTGCTGCGCGACGTCGTGGGCGACGAGGTGGACCTCAACCTGCTCGACTACGTCGGGTTCGGCCGGGTCATCTCGCTGGCGACGGTCATCGCGGTCGTCGACGTGGTGCTCCTGACGGCCCTGTCGACGCTGGCGGCGTTCCTCTACAACGTGTGCGCCGCGCTGGTCGGCGGCCTGCACGTGACGCTGTCCGACGACTGACCCGCGCGCTGCGCACCGGGCACCCGGTCGAGGCACCCGCGGGTGTCCGGTAAGGTGGTGTCCCGCCGCGCACGCGTGGCTCCGGGCCTATAGCTCAGTCGGTTAGAGCGCTTCCCTGATAAGGAAGAGGTCGGAGGTTCAAGTCCTCCTAGGCCCACCCCCGAACCCCGCGGAGGTCCCGGTGAAGAAGCTGCTCGTGGTGGCGGCCGTCGCAGGCGCGGCGTTCGCGTGGCGCCGCCGGGCCTCCACGAAGGCCGAGCGCGACCTGTGGGCCGAGGCCACCGACACCGTCCGCTGACGACGACGACCCGGCGACGGGTCGGCGCGGGACGGCGGTCCCGGGGGCGTGGCGCAACTGGTAGCGCACCTGCTTTGCAAGCAGGGGGTTAGGGGTTCGAGTCCCCTCGTCTCCACCCTCACGAACGACGGGCCCCGCTCACCAGCCGGTGAGCGGGGCCCGTCGTCGTCCCGGAGCGCGTCAGGACTTCTCCTCCTCGCCCTCCTCGGGCGCCGGCCGCACCTGCGCGTCCTCGGCGGGCGTGCCGCCCTCGGTGTCCAGCTCGGTCTCCACGGCGGCACCGGGGGGCGCCGTCACGGGCGGCGTCGTCGATCCCGCCGCCGAGCCGGTGGTGCTGCCCGTCGCCGAGCCCGTGTCCGAGCCGGCGGAGGACTCCGCGGGGATCTCGGTGGCGACCTCGGAGACCGGCGGGGTCGACGCGGCAGAGGTGTCGGGAGCCGTGGGGGAGGGGCTCGGCGCCGGGGCGGGCCCGGTCGCCGGGGACCACGCGGTGCCCGGGGTGGCCCACGGGTCCTCCTCGCCGCGGCGCTTGACGGCCGAGAACGCGGCCGCGCCGACGCCGAGCACGAGCGCCACGAGCAGGACCTTGCGCCCGCGGCCCTTCTTCTTCCTCGCCTTCACGGTCGCCTCGCCGCGCAGCACGGCCAGCGCGTCGCTGGAGCGCTTGCCCGCGACCCCGGCGGCGGCCTTGCCCGCCGTGGCGGCACCGGCCGTCGCGGCCAGCGCGGGCGCGGCCGCGTGCTGGGCGCTGGCCGACGCGGACTGCACGGCCTCGCGCACGCGGGGCAGCAGGTCGTCGACGAGCTTGTCGCGGGTGGCGTCCACGGCGGGCGTCACCTTCGCGGCGGCCGCGGCGGCGGCCGGGGTGGCCACGGCCACGGACTTCTCCCAGCCGTCCTTGACGTGCGGGGCGGCCCAGTCGCGCGCGGCGGTGGCGTGCGGGGCGGCCCAGTCGCGCGCGGCGGCCGCGCGGGGCCCGGCCCACTCGGCGGCGTGCCCGACGTGCGGACCGGCCCAGGTGCGGGCCGCCGTGGCGGCCTCCTTCGCGCGCTCGACGGCCACCTCGACGGTCGGGTTGACCTTCTCGGCCAGCGCGGTCCCGTGGTCCTTGACCTGGGCCTGCAGGACCTCCGCGCGGGTCTTCCTGTGCGACATCCGTTCCTCCTCCTCGTGCGCTCCGCCCGTCCCGCCGCCGCCGTCTGCTCGTCGGTGGCGGTCCGGGGACTGGTCCGGGTCAACGACGACCCCCAGCCTGTCGTGCCCCGGGCCGCACGGCCAGCGGAGATCACCACGAGACCCCCACGAGCGGACCGGCCCGGCCGACGTCCGGGAGGCCGCCCGCGGGGCCCGTGGGAGGATGGCGGCCATGCACGCGACGCTGCACACCAACCACGGCGACATCCGCCTGGAGCTGTTCGAGAACCACGCCCCCAAGACGGTGGCCAACTTCGTCGGGCTGGCGGAGGGCACCAAGGAGTGGCAGGACCCGGTCAGCGGTGACACGCGGACCGACCCGTTCTACGACGGCCTCACCTTCCACCGCATCATCGACGGCTTCATGGTCCAGGGCGGCTGCCCGCGCGGCGACGGCCGCGGCGGCCCCGGCTACCAGTTCGACGACGAGATCCACCCCGAGCTGCGCTTCGACCGCAAGTACCTGTTCGCCATGGCGAACGCCGGCAAGGTCGGCGGCCGCGGCACCAACGGCTCGCAGTTCTTCATCACCGTCACCGAGACCCCGCACCTCAACGGCAAGCACACGATCTTCGGCGAGGTCGCCGACGACGCCAGCCGCCGGGTCGTCGACGCGATCGCCACGGTGGCGACCGGCCCCGGGGACGCCCCCCGCGAGCCCGTCGTCATCGAGAGCGTCGACGTCGAGCGCTCCTGAGGCCGTCGCGGACCGCGACCTGACGTGAGCGTCCCCGGGACCCCACCGACGCCCCCGCCCGGTGGGGTCTCGGTCTGCCCGCGCCACCCCGACCGGGAGAGCTACGTCCGCTGCCAGCGGTGCGAGCGCCCCGCGTGCCCGGACTGCCAGCGCCCGGCCGCGGTGGGCTTCCACTGCGTGGACTGCGTCGCGGAGGCCAACAGGGGCGTGCGCGCCCCGCGCACCACCTTCGGCGGCGCGGTGCGCGGCCGGGACACCGCGGTCACCAAGACGGTGGTCGTGGTGTGCGCGCTGATGTACCTGGCGCAGTTCGTCGTCGACCCGCGCGTGTACGCGTACCTGGTCCTGAGCAACCAGGTGTCGACGTACCCGTGGGCGTTCTCCGCCGGCAACTACTGGCAGCCGCTGACGTCGGCGTTCCTGCACGCCCCGACCCCGATCCACGTGCTGTTCAACATGTACGCGCTGTGGCTGGTGGGGCAGTACCTGGAGCCGCTGCTGGGCCGGGCCCGCTTCGCGGCGCTGTACCTGCTGTCCGCCCTGGGCGGGGCGGCCGGCGCGACGCTGCTGCCCATGACGGCCGGGGTCAGCACGGTCGGCGCCTCCGGCGCGGTCTTCGGCCTCTTCGGCGCCCTGTTCGTCGTCAACCGGCACCTGGGGCGGCAGTCAGGTCAGGTCCTGGCGCTGGTCGCCATCAACTTCGCCATCGGGGTGTTCGTGCCCGGCATCTCCTGGCAGGCGCACCTGGGCGGGCTGGTCACCGGGGCCGCGGTCGCCGCGGTCCTGGCCCGCACGCGGCGCTCGCCGCGGCTGGTCCAGGTGGCGGGGCTGGGCGCCGCGGCGCTCGTCGTCGTGGCGCTGCTGGCGTACGCGGCGGCGCGCTTCACCCTCTGACGGGGCTCGCGCGGACCGCTGTCCACCGCTCGTCCCACGTCCTGTGGACGGCGCGAGCGCGTTGCCCACAGCCGTCCACAGGGTGTGGACGGACTGGTGGACAACTCCTGTGGACGGGCGGCCCGGTCAGGGGCGGCCGGCGCCCGCCGGCTCGCCGAGGCCGTCGCGCTCGACACCGGCCGCCGGCTCCGTCGTCCCCGTCGTCCCCGTCGTGGCGGGCTCGCGCTCGGCCAGCCAGCGGCGGGTGTCCTCGGCGACGGCCTCCCAGTAGTCCGGGCGGCCCGCCGGGTGCGGCGCCAGCCAGCCGGTCTCCGCGTGCGTGCACACCGCGGGGTCGGCCGCCGTCAGGACGCGGCGCCGCGAGGGCCGGCGCAGCGCCCGCAGGTCCACCGCCGCGCGCAGGACCGCCAGGTAGGCCCAGCGCGCCGCGCGCTTCGGCAGCGGGGAGCCGGGCACGGGGTGGTGCACCACCAGGTCGCGCAGCGAGAAGCGGGGCACGCCCTGCAGCGTCAGGCACGTCGTGAGGTCGAAGTCCCCGCCCGACAGGCAGCACAGCACCATCAGCCGGTGGTCCTGGCGCAGCGCGCCCAGGCGCGCGGCGAACGTGCTGGTGGTGCTCTCGTGCGGCACCCAGCGCACCACGGACTCCGGCACGTGCGACTCCCCGCGGTTCGCGCGCGGCGGGCGGCGGCCGTCGAGGTCGTCGTGGGTGCCGGTGCCGTAGGGCGCCCAGTACTCGCTGCGGCGCCGCTCCGCGGCCGCGACCAGCGAGCGCAGCGCGTCCGGGCGCCACAGGTAGTCGTCCTCGGCCAGCAGCACGACGTCGTCGTCGTCCCAGTCCGAGCGGCGGGCCAGGTCCAGGGCCCGCAGGTAGCTGCGGCGGTTGCTGCCGCCGCGGAAGGTGACGACGCGCCCGCCGGCGCGCATCAGGTCCAGCCGGTCCGGGGTCGGCTCGCCGTCGCTGAGGTGGACCACGTCCACGGGGACGCCGGCCTCCTCGACGGCGCGGACGAAGGAGGCCAGCGCGAGGCGCTTGGAGTACCAGTCCGGCCGGCCCTTGGCGTTCTCCCCGCCGTGCGAGCGGTAGACGACGTGCAGCTCCACCGGGACTCCCGCCTGTCGTGACAGGTCACGCTCGGTGACCGGGGACGGGACCCGACACTACCCTGACGTGACGTCAGGGGAGGGCGCTCGCGTCACCCGGACGGCCCCCGCCGGGGGACGGGCCCACCCGGTCGCGGACGACCGGCACGGGCGGCGTCGCGTCAGCGCCAGCGCGTGGTCATCGCGAAGCCGACCAGCACGAGGCCGAAGCCGGCGACGAGGTTCCAGTTGCCGATGTCCGGGACCGGGTACTGCGCCTGCGTCAGGTAGAAGACGACGATCCACACCAGGCCCAGCAGCATCAGCCCGAGCATCACCCAGATCCACCAGCGCGGGGTCAGCCGGTTGCGGGCCGCGAGGGCGCGGTCGCTGCCGTCGTCGACGACCTCCTCGCGGCGCCGCTCGCGCCGGGAGGGCTTCCTCGCCCCGTCCGCCGCGGCGGGGGAGGCCCCGCCCGCCGGGGTCGTGGCCGCGTCCGCCCCGTCCGTCGTCGCGTCGCGCTGCTTCCTGCGGCGCAGCGGGGAGTCGGGCACGGGGCACCTCCGGGGTCGGCTCGTCTCGCCGGCCCGTCTGGTCGGCCGGGTCGTCGACACTGGTTAGCGTAGTCGGAGGGCGGTCGGTCACCGGTCGTGCGGTGGACGCTGCGCCGACCGGCGGTGACGCCGAGCAACGACCTGGACGAGCGCGACGAGTCCCCGGGGGGACGGGCGGGAGGAGGACCTGGTGCGGCGACCGTCCCCGCGTCCCCCGCGCAGGCGCGCCGGCAGCCGCCTCGCGGTCGGCGCCGTCTTCGCGGCCGCCGGTCTGCTGTTCGCCACCAGCGCCGTCACCTCCGGCGGGGACGACCTGCGCTCGGACACCCAGGACCTCGGCGCCCTCGTGCGCGAGCGCTCGCGGGCGGTGGAGGACGGCTCGGCGCAGGTGGCGCGGCTGCGCGCGGAGGTGGAGCGGCTCAGCGCCGGCGCCGGCGCGGCCCCCGCCGGTGAAGCGCTCACCGACCCGCTGGCCGACCCCGCCCTCGGCGCCGCCTCCGGCGCGCTGCCCGTCGAGGGACCGGGCGTCGCGGTCGTCCTCGACGACGCCCCGACCACCGTGCCGCGCCCGGCCGGCGCCGCCCCCGACGACCTCGTCGTGCACCAGCAGGACGTCGAGGCCGTCGTCAACGCGCTGTGGTCCGCGGGCGCGGAGGCCGTGCAGGTGATGGACCAGCGGCTCGTGTCCACCTCGGCGGTCCGGTGCGTGGGCAGCGTCCTCGTCCTGCAGGGCCGCACCTACTCCCCGCCCTACCGCATCGCCGCGATCGGCGACCCGGCCGCGCTGAGCGCGGCGCTGGAGACCAGCCCCGCCGTCGCCGTGTACCGGCAGTACGTCGCCGCCTACGGCCTCGGCTACGAGGTCAGCACCGACGGCGCGCTGCGCTTCGAGGCCTACGACGGCCCGCTGGGCCTCGAGCACGCCCGGGCCACCGCGTGAGGGGGCGCGAGGTGCTGCGCCGGACGACCGGGGTCGTCGGGGAGCTGCTCGTGACCGCCGGTGTGCTCACGCTGCTGTTCGTCGCCTGGCAGCTGTGGTGGACCGACCTGTCCAGCGGCCGCGCGCAGGCCGCCACGGTCGCCTCCCTGGAGGAGCGCTGGACCGCCGGCGACGCCCCCGCGCCGGCGCAGCCCGCCCAGCCCGAGCCCGACCCGGCGCCCGACCTCGTCGTGGCGCCGCCGGCGGGGGAGGCCTTCGCCGTCCTGTACGTGCCGCGCTTCGGCGCCGACTACGCCGTGCCTGTCGTCGAGGGCACCGGCACCGAGGAGCTGAAGGACGGCGTCGGCCACTACGAGGAGACCGCCATGCCCGGCGTGGTCGGCAACTTCGCCCTGGCCGGGCACCGCGTCACCTACGGCAAGCCGTTCCACCTCGTCGCCGACCTGCAGGAGGGCGACGCCGTCGTCGTGGGCACCGCGACCCAGTGGTTCACCTACCGGGTGCGCTCGTGGGACGTGGTGCGGCCCCAGCAGGTGTCCGTCATCGCCCCCGTGCCCGACCGGCCCGGCGAGGAGCCCACGCAGGCGTGGCTGACGATGACGGCCTGCCACCCCATGCACTCCGCGCGCGAGCGGTACGTCGTGCACGCGCTGCTGGAGTCGGTGCGGGACCGCTCGGCGGGCGACCCGCCGGCGCTGGCGGCGGGCTGAGGGGGGCGGACGTGTACGCGTGGTGGTGGCGCCTCCTGCCCGGGCCGTGGTGGCTGCGGGCGCTGGTCAGCCTGCTCGTGGCGGCCGCCGTGGTCGCGCTCTGCTTCACCGTGGTCTTCCCGCTCGTCGCCGACCGCCTGGCGATCAACGACGGCACCGTCGACGGTCCCTGACCCGCCCGGGTGAGCCGCGGACCGTCCCGGCGGGCCGCGCGCGGCCGCGGCTGCGACGATCAGGGTCAGCCGAGCGACCGGAGGACGCGATGTCGACGCCGTCGAACGACCAGGACCCGCGGGACGGGTACGGCCAGCAGGGCGGGTACGGCCAGCAGGGCGGGTACGGGCAGCAGCCCGGCTACGGGCAGCAGGGGCAGCCCGGGTACGGCCAGCAGGGCTACGGCCAGCAGTACGGCCAGCAGTACGGCGGCCAGCCCGGGGGGTACGGCAACGAGACGTACGGCGCCCCGCCGCGCAACGGCCTGGGCGTCGCCGCGCTCGTCCTGGGCGTGCTGGCGATCCTGCTGTGCTGGGTCCCGCTGCTGAACTTCGTCGGCATCCTCCTGGGGATCGCGGCGATCGTCACGGGCGTCGTCGCCACCCGCCGGGTGCGGGCCGGGCAGGCCACCAACCGCGGGGTCGCCCGGGCCGGGCTGATCACCGGTGTCATCGGCACGGTGCTGTGCGTGGGCATCGCCATCGCGTACGTCTTCCTGGGCAACTGGCTGGTCAACAACACCGGTGACTACCAGGCGTGCGTCGAGCAGGCGCAGACGCAGGAGGAGGTCAACGCCTGCCAGCAGCTGCTGCAGGACTCGATCGAGGACCGCCTCAGCTGAGGTGGGCCCGCGCTGAGCGGCCTGTGAAGACCTCGCGCGCACCCGGCCGGAGCTGACGCCTCGGCACCGGCGGGACGCGCGCGGTCTCGTATCGTCGCGGAGTGCCCACCTCCACCGGCCCCCGGCAGCGGCCCGACCTGCCCGGCGCCGGTCTGACCCCCCGCGGCCGGCACGCCAGCCACCAGCACGGCACGGCGTTCCGCGTCCTGCGGGTCCTGGGCATCGGCGTCCTGGCGCTCAGCCTCGTCGCCGTCGGCGGCGGCGTGTTCGCCTGGTACCGGCTGCAGGGCAACATCACCGCCCAGGACATCACCGGCGCCCTCGGCGAGCGCCCCGCCGACGAGTCGACGGCGGACCCGACGACCGGCAACGACGCCGTGAACATCCTCGTCATGGGCAGCGACACCCGCGAGCTCGCCGACGGCACCGGCGACCGCTACGCCGGGGACGGCGACGTCGAGGGGGCCCGCTCGGACACCACCGTCCTCGTGCACCTGGCCGCCGACCGCCGCAGCGCCACCCTGGTGAGCATCCCCCGCGACTCGGTGGTGCAGATCCCCCCGTGCGAGGGCGACGACGGCACGACCGTGCCCGCCGAGCGGGGCATGTTCAACGCCGCGTTCACCCGTGGCGGCGCCGCCTGCACCGTGAGGACCGTCGAGTCGCTGACCGGCGTGTACGTCGACCACTACGCCGTCGTCGACTTCGGCGGCTTCCGCTCGATGGTCGACGCGCTGGGCGGGGTGACGGTGTGCACGCCGCGCGACATCGACGACCCCGACTCCGCGCTGACGCTGACCGCGGGCACCCACCACGTCGACGGGGAGACGGCGCTGGCCTACGCGCGGGTGCGGCACATCGGCGACGGCTCGGACCTGTCGCGCATCAACCGCCAGCAGGCGCTGATGTCGTCGATGGTGCAGGAGGTGACGAGCTCGCAGATGCTGCTGCGCCCGGACCGCCTGTACTCCTTCCTCGACGCGGCGACGAAGTCGGTGACCACCGACCGGGAGCTGTCGAGGCTCTCGGAGGTCGTGGGGCTGGCGCAGAGCCTGCAGAAGATGCCGCCGGGCGGGGTGCAGTTCCTCACCGTGCCCAACGAGCCGTACCCGGCGAACCCGGCGCGCGTGCAGTGGACGGCCGCGGCCGACGAGCTGTGGGAGCGCGTGCGCACCGACACGATCGGCGTGACCACGGAGCAGGACGAGCCGACGGCCACCCCCACCGCGGAGCCCTCGGAGTCCTCGGCGCTGACGGTCCCGCCGGACCGGATCGCCGTGCAGGTGCTCAACGTGGGTGCCCCGGCGGGGTCGGCCGGCGCGGTGGCCGAGGCGCTCGCGGCGCAGGGCTTCCAGGTCACCGGCACGGGCGACGCGGAGGCGACGTCGGCGGCCGGGGACGTCCTCGTGCGCCACGGCGCGGACCGCCAGGACAGCGCGGCGACGCTGGCCGCGGCCCTCGGCGGGGCGAGGACGCAGCTGGACGCGGGCCTGGGCCGCTCGCTGGTCGTGGAGCTGCGCGCCGCGGTGCCCGTGACGGACGTGCGCGCCCGGGTCACGGGCGGGGCGACGGCGGCCCCGGCGGTGCCCGCGCCGGAGGAGACGTTCACCGGCCGCGTCGCCACCGACGACATCTGCGCCTGACCCCGACCCCGACCCCGGCCCGGCTCTCGGCTGCTCCCCGTGCCCGTCGCTCCACCCGCCCTCTCGGTGATCATGGATGGTCCAGCGCTCACCCATCCATGATCACCGTGATCTCGCTGGGAGACCCTGCAAGATCACGGAAGGAGGTCGGGGGTCGGGGGTGGGGGTCAGGGGAGGGGCTCGACGCGGACGGGGACGCCGGTGGCCAGGGACTCCTGGGCAGCGTCGGCCACCCGCGAGGCGGCCACGGCGTCCTCGGGCGTGCACAGCTCGCCCTCGACCCCGCGCACGAGGTCGGCGAAGGCGGCGACCTCGGCGCGGTAGGCGTCGGCGAAGCGCTCGGCGAACGTCAGGTGGGGCGGGCCGGCGGGGAAGGTCACGCCCGGCTCGGCCGAGCGCAGCGCGGCCCGCTCGTCCAGGCCGACGAGCAGGGTGGCGCGCGAGCCCTGCAGCTCCAGGCGCACGTCGTGGCCGCCGCCGTTGTAGCGGGAGGCGCTGACGACGGCGAGCGTGCCGTCGTCGAGCGTGCACACGGCCAGGGCGGAGTCCACGTCGCCGACGGCGCCGATGGCCGGGTCGCCGTTGTTGCTGCCGCGCGCGGACACCTCGACGACCTCGCGGCCGGTGATCCAGCGGATGACGTCGAAGTCGTGGACGCTGCAGTCGCGGAACAGCCCGCCGGAGGTGGCGATGAAGGCGACCGGCGGCGGGGTGACGTCGCAGGTCACGGCCCGGACGGCGTGCAGCCAGCCGAGCTCCCCGGCGGCGTGGGCGCGCTTGGCCTCCAGGTACCCGGCGTCGTAGCGGCGCTGGTGGCCGATGCGCACGACGCCGCCGCGGGCGGCGACCCGCTCCAGGACCGGCAGGGACAGGGCGACGTCGGGCGCGACGGGCTTCTCGCACAGCACGGGCACGCCGGCGTCGACGCCGGCGAGGATCAGCTCGGGGTGCTGGGCGGTGCCGGTGGCCACGACCAGCCCGTCGATCCCCGCGGCGAGCAGGGCGGCGGCGTCGGGCGCGGCGTCGCAGCCGAGCTCGTCGGCCACCGCGCGGGCCCGGTCGGCGTCCACGTCGGCCACCGTCAGGCGCCCCACGCCGGGCGTGGTGACGAGGTTGCGCGCGTGCATCACGCCGATGCGGCCGACACCGGCGAGGCCGAGGTGCAGGTCGGACACGGATCCTCCTGAGTCGTCGTCGAGTCGTTGGACCGGTCCAACGCAGGTACGGTCCGGTCCGGGAGGCCCCGGTGTCAAGCCGGTGCCGCGGACGAGGTGGAGGAGGTGAGCGGGTGGGCCGTCCGACGATCCGCAGCGTGGCAGCTCGCGCCGGGGTGTCCAAGTCGCTCGTCTCGCTCGTGCTGCAGGGCTCCCCGCGCGTCAGCGAGGAGCGCCGCCGCGCCGTCCTGCGGGCCGTCGAGGACCTCGGCTACCGCCCCGACCCGGCCGCCCGCAGCCTCGCCGAGCGCCGCACCCGCACCGTCGGCCTCGTCGTCGACGACCTGCGCAACCCGTGGTTCGTCGACCTGCTCGACGGTCTGCGCCCCGTGCTGGCCGCCGCCGACCTGCGCCCCGTCCTCGCCGACAGCCACCGCGAGCCGGACGCCGCCCGCACCCTGGCGCTGCTGCGCGTGGACGGCCTCGTCGTCGTCGGCACGCCCTCGGACCCCGCGGCCGTCGACGAGGTCGCCGCCAGCGTGCCGACCGTCCTGGCCGGCACCCGCGAGGTGGTCACCGCCCCCGCCGACCTCGTCGCCGACGACGGGGAGGCCGGGGTCGCCGCCGCCGTGGACCACCTGCTGGCGCTGGGCCACCGCCACCTCGGGCACGTCGCGGGCTCCGGGGCCGTCGGCCGGCTGCGCCGCGACGCCTTCACCGCGCGGGTGCGCGCGGCCGGTGCGCGCGCCGACGTCGTCGAGGCCGACATGACCGAGGAGGCCGGCTACCGCGCCGGGCGCGAGCTCCTCGCGCGCGCCGAGCGGCCCACCGCCGTCCTGGCCGCCAACGACCTGTCGGCCGTGGGCGTGCTCGCGGCCGCCGACGCGGCGGGGCTGTCCGTGCCCGGCGACGTGTCGGTCGCCGGCTACGACGACACCTCGCTGGCCCGGCTGCGGGCGGTGTCGCTGACCAGCGTGGACAACGCCGCCCGCACGGTCGGCGCCCTGGCCGGGGAGCTGCTGCTGGCCCGCACGGCGGACCCGGCGCGCCCGTCCTCCACCCGGCTGGTGCCGCCGCGGCTGGTGGTGCGCCGCAGCACCGCGCCCCCGCCCGCGCGCTGACGGACCGGGAGGATGGGCGGGTGCCCGACGCCCCGAGCGGTCCCTGCCCGTGCTCCTCCGGCGAGGCGTACCCCGCCTGCTGCGGCCGCTGGCACGCCGGTGAGCCCGCGCCCACCGCGGAGGCCCTGATGCGCTCGCGGTACACGGCGTTCGTCCTGCGCGACGCGTCGTACCTGCTCACGACGTGGGACCCGGCGACCCGCCCGGACGACCTGGAGCTGGACGACGACGTGCGCTGGCTGCGCCTGCTCGTGCTGGGCACCACGGGCGGCGGCCCGTTCGACGACGAGGGGACCGTCGCGTTCGAGGCGCACCACCGCCGCGGCGGCGAGCGCGCGGTGCTGCGCGAGGACTCGGAGTTCCGGCGGGCGCGCGACCCGCGACACGGCCGGGTCTGGCGCTACGTCGGCCCGCGGTGAACGATCGGGGGACCAGGTGCTGCCCCGACGACGAGGCGTGAAGCTCCTCGCCGATGGGTAGGTCCCTGGTGACCCACCGTGATCTCGCGAGGGAGGCACCACCGTGAAGCTGGACTGGCTCAAGCCCGTCGCCGTCGACCCCGGACCCCACGTCGCCGTCTACGCCGACGTCTCGCGCAACAACGAGACGGGCGCGCACGAGATCGACCTGCGCTGGCGCGACGCGCGCGACGGGCTGAGCGCCCAGGGCGCCCCGTCCGCCGCGCTGGAGGCCCTGGACGAGGTGGCCGGGGAGCCGGTCGAGGTGGGCGGGCGCGTGGGCCGGGCGCTGGTCGCCTCCGCGCAGGGGGTGGAGCTTGACGTCCTGCTGCCGGACCCGCCGCTGCGCGACGAGGCCACCACCGGCCCGGTCGCGCACCTCATGCCGCTGGTGCGCTCGCTGGCCGACGACGTGCGCTACGTGCTCGTCGAGCTGGACCGCGCCGGCGCCGACATCACCGTCAGCCGCTCCGACAGCCCGCGCGGCGGGGAGAAGCGCACGGTGGAGGGCGGCCACGACGTCCTGCACAAGGTCCCCGGCGGGGGGTGGTCGGCGCTGCGCTACCAGCGCCGCGTGGAGGACAGCTGGGACCACAACGCCGGCGCGGTCGCCGACGCGCTGGCGGACCTGGTGCGCACCGAGCACCCCGAGGTCGTCCTGCTCACCGGGGACGTCAAGGCCGCGGCGGCGCTGCGCGACAAGGCGGCCAAGCCGGTGCTGGAGCTGCTGGCCGAGGTCCCGGGCGGCAGCCGGCACGCGGGCGCGAAGGAGGACGCGTTCGCGGCCGCGGTCGCGCAGGCGCTGGAGGTGGTCCGCCGCCGCCGCCGCGACGCGCTCGTCGACGAGTTCGAGCAGGAGATCGGCCGCACCCGCTCCGGGCAGGGCCCGGACGGCACCGGCGGCGCGGGCCGCGCGGTGGAGGGGATGCGCGCGGTGGTCGGGGCGCTGAGCCGCGGGCAGGTGCGCACCCTGCTGCTGCGCGACGACCCGTCCTCGGACCTGCGGCTGTGGATCGGCGACGACCCGACGCAGGTCGCCACGACCGCCGAGGACCTGCGGGCGATGGGCGTGGGCGACCCGCTGGAGGTGCGCGCGGACGCGGCCCTGCTGCGCGCGCTGGCCGCCACGGACGCCGAGATCGAGCTGGTCGCCGAGCGCCCGGTCATGGACGGCGGCGTCGGCGCGGTCCTGCGCTACGCCGACCCGTCGACGGCCGGCTGAGCGGGCGGGCCGAGCGCCCCGGCGGAGGGGGCGGGGGCGGTCGGTAGCGTGCGCGCATGCCGCACCTGCTGCACCTCGACTCCTCCGCCGACCTGACCTCCTCGCGCTCGCGGGCGCTGACCGCGGAGTTCGCCCGCGCCTGGGCGGCGCGCGGGGAGGGGTTCACGACGACGTACCGGGACCTGCACCGCGACCCGCTGCCGCACCTGGCGGACTCCGAGCTGCACTGGACGCCGGCGGACCGCCGCCCGGGCGCGCAGGTCCCCGCGGACGCCGAGGCGCTGCAGCGCACGATCGTCGAGGAGCTGCTGGCCGCGGACGTCCTGCTGGTGGGGGCGCCGCTGTACAACTACACGGTCCCCTCGACGCTGAAGGTCTGGTTGGACAACGTCCACGTGCCGGGCCTGCTGACGGGGGCGGGCACGCAGCCGCTGGCGGGCCGCAGGGCCGTCGTGGTCAGCAGCCGCGGCGCCGTCTACGACGCGGGCACGCCCACCGAGACGTGGGACCACGGCGTGCCCGTCCTGCGGATCATCCTGGGCGAGGCGTTCGGGATGGACGTGGAGGTGGTGCAGACGAGCATCACGCTGGCCCACCGGGTGCCGGACCTGGCCGCCCACGCCGAGCGCAGCGACGGGGAGTTCGCGGCGGCCCGCGAGCGCCTGGCGGAGCTGGGCGCGACCCTCTGAGGCGGCCGCCGGGCCGGCGGCGTCAGCGCGGCTCGGCGGGGACGTCGACCGCGCTCGCGGCGACGATCTCCTGCAGCGCGGCGACGTGGTCGCGGTAGGCCCGCTGGCCCCGGCGGGTCAGGGACAGCCAGACCCGCCGCGAGTCGCCGCCGTGCCGGCTCTGGCCGACGTACCCGGCCTCGACGAGGGCGGCGACCTGCTTGCTCAGCGCCGACGGGCTGAGGTCGAGGTGCTCCTTGACCACCGACAGCTCCAGCGTGGTGCCGGCCGCGAGCAGGGCGCAGATGCGCAGGCGGTGCGCGGGGTGGATGACGGGGTCCAGCGCCGCGCTCACGCGGTCCCGCCCGTGCTCGCGCGGGGGCGCCCGGTGGTGCGGCGGTGCACGACACCGGCGACGAGGTAGCAGGCGGCGGCCGCGACGGCGAGGGCGAGGACGGGCCAGGCCGCGGTGGTCGCGTCGGCGACGACGAGGGCGGCCAGGACGCACGCGCCGGAGGCGAGGACGAGGGCGACGAACAGCCGGCTGGTGGGCACGGTCCAGGGGGTGCCCATCCGGTACCCGGCGGCGACGTTGACGCCCAGCACGGTGAGGCCGATCGCCAGGAAGACGGGGTTGCGGTCGTCCCGGAGCAGCGCGGTCGCCGCCATGGCCCCGAGCAGCAGCGCGTTGACGGGGTAGATCCACGTGGGCCAGGGGGTGTCGCGCACGGCGCGCTGGGCCCGCTGGACGTCGGCGAGCGCGGCGCGGGCCTCGGCGGCGTCGGGGGTGCGGTCGATGCTTTCCATGCTGGCAACCATCGCAGGTGTTTTCCGCGGTGGCAACCGTTGAGCAGGTGGAAACCACCGGGTGCTGCGCCGTCCGGGTGAGTCCGCGTGAAGCGGTTGACAAGCGGTGACGCCACGTCGTCTCCTGGACGTTCCCATCCAGAGCGGCCGAGAGACTTGGCTCGACGACGCCGCAGCAACCGCCCCCCGGGGACCGGTGCTTCCGCCAAGACCGATGGAGGACACCGTGGAGAGCACCACGCCCCCGGCCACCGGCGCGCCCCTGACGCGGCGCCGGCACGTCGACCTCGTGCGCACGGCCGGCGGGACCTGTCGGGCCTGACCAGGCCCCCGTCCCGTCCCCGCCGCGCACCCCGAGAGGTCTCGTCATGCCCGCACGCCCCGACCAGCCCGCTCCGCGCCCGTGGGGCTTCGCCACCGAGCAGGTCCACGCCGGTGCCGAGCCCGACGACGTCCACGGCGCCCGGATCCCGCCCGTCCACCTGACCGCCGGGTTCGTCTTCCGCGACTTCGAGGACGCCCGCGCCCGCTTCGCCGGTGACGACGACGGCTACGTCTACTCGCGCCTGGCCAACCCGACCCTGACCGCGGTCGAGCGGCGGGTCGCCCGCCTGGAGGGCGGGCGCGACGCGCTGCTCGTCGGCAGCGGCCAGGCCGCCGTCACCGTCGCCCTGCTGGGCCTGCTCGGCGCCGGCGACCACCTGCTGTCCGCGGCCAGCGTCTACGAGGGCTCGCGCGGGCTGTTCCGCGAGAACTTCGCGCGGATGGGCGTCGCGGTCGACTTCGTGCCGACCGCCGCCGACGGCGGCACCGACCTGGACGCCTGGCGCCGCCTGCTGCGGCCCACGACGCGCGCGGTGTTCCTGGAGTCGATCCCCAACCCCAAGAACGACGTGCCCGACCTGCGCGCGGTGGCCGACCTCGCCCACGCGCACGGGATCCCCGTCGTCGTCGACAACACGCTGGCCACCCCGTACCTGCTGCGCCCGCTGGAGCACGGCGCGGACGTCGTCGTGCACTCGGCCAGCAAGTTCCTCGCCGGGCACGGCGCCGCCCTCGGCGGCGCCGTCGTGGTGGGGGAGGGCTTCGACTGGGCGGCCGGCGGGCGCTACCCGCACCTGGTGGACCGCTCGTCCGGGCGCAGCTGGGTGGACCGGTACGGCCCGCGCGCCTACGCCGAGCACGTGCGGCAGGTCGTCGCCGCCCGGCTGGGCCCGACGCTGTCGCCCGTCAACGCGTTCCTGCTCCAGCAGGGCCTGGAGACGCTGTCGCTGCGGGTGTCCCGGCACGTGGCCACCGCGCTGACGCTGGCGCGCTGGCTGGAGCAGCAGCCGGAGGTCGTCGCCGTCGACCACGCCGGCCTGGCCTCCAGCCCCTCCCACGCGCTCGCGCAGCGCTACCTGCCGCGCGGCGCCGGGTCGGTGTTCGGCGTGACGGTGGCCGGCGGGGAGGCCGGCGCGCGCGCCTTCGTCGACGCCGTGCGGCTGTTCACCCGCATGTCGCACCTGGGCGACGTGCGCTCCCTCGTCCTGCACCCGGCCTCGACCTCGCACGCGCACCGCAGCCCGGCCGAGCGCGCGGCCGCCGGCATCTGGCCGGGCCTGCTGCGCCTGTCGATCGGGCTGGAGGAGCCGGAGGACCTGCTGGCGGACCTGCGCCTGGCGCTGGACGCGGTGCGGAACGCGGTGGCCGGTTCCGAGGTGGCGCCGACGCCGGGGCCGGTGGGCGCCGCGGTGCCCGCCCTCGTGGCGGCGGGGGTCCTCTGATGGCGCGGCTGCAGCACCTGGGCTGGTTCTTCTCCCGCGGCTTCGGCCCGCAGGGCTGGGGCCACCCCCACCACGGCTGGGGCGACGACTGGACGCGCCCGGACCTGTACGTGCGGGCCGTGCAGGAGCTGGAGCAGGCCGGTCTGGACCTCGTCGTGTGCGAGGACGCCGTCTCGCTGGGCGACCCGCGCACGCTCGACCTGCGGGTGCGCGCCGCCTACGGCGGTCCCAAGCACGACCCGCTGCTGCTGGCGCCGTACCTGTTCGCCGCGACCCGGCACATCGGCGTCGTCCCGACCGTCAACGCCGGGATCACCCCGCCGTACCTGGCGGCCCGGCAGGCCGCCACCCTCCAGCACCTGTCCGCGGGCCGGTTCGGGATCAACCTCGTCACCGACTCCGGCTCGGCCCGCCACGTCGGCCTGGAACCCGTCCCGCACGGCGTCGCCTACGACCGCGCGACCGAGTGGATCGACGTGGTCCGCGAGCTGTGGCGCAGCTGGGACGACGGCGCCCTCGTCGCCGACGCCGCCACGGGCCGCTTCGCCGACGGCGGCCGCATCCGCGCCCTGGAGCACCGCGGGGAGCACTTCCGCCTCGACGGGCCCCTCAACGCGCTGCCGTTCGAGTCGCTGGGCGAGCCCGTCGTCGTCTCCCCGGGCGGCTCACCGCGCGGGCTGGCGTTCGCCGGGTCCCGCTCGGACGTGCAGCTGGCGCTCGCGCCCCTGGACGTGGCGAGCGTGCGCGCCTACCGCGCCCGCGTGCTGGCCGCAGCCGCCGAGGCCGGGCGCAAGGCCGGCGACGTGCGGGTCCTGTTCGTCGTGAAACCTGAGCTGGTCGCCAGCGCCGAGGAGGCCGACCGGGTCGTGGCGGCCTCCCGCGCGCCAGGCGAGGACGTCCTGCGCGCGGTGGCGCTGGCCTGGTCCAGCGACCTGGAGACGGACCTGACGGCGCTGCCGCTGGACGAGCCGCTGCGCGACGACGTCTTCGCCGACCACGTCTCGCGCGGCACGATCGCGGGGCTGCGCGCGGGCGCCGACCCGGACGCGCCCCTGCGCGAGCTGCTGGCCCGCAAGGCCCGCAAGGGCCGGCTCGCCGACCGCTCCGGCCTGGTCGGCACGGCCGAGGAGTTCGCCGACCTCGTGGAGGAGTTCGGCGAGGACGCGGACAACGACGGGTTCCTGCTGTCCGGGGACCTGCACCCGGTGACCGTGCACCGCTTCCTCGACGACCTCGTGCCCGTCCTGCGCCGGCGCGGGCTGCTGCGCACGTCGTTCGGGCGCGGGGGGCTGCGGGAGAACCTCTTCGACTTCTGAGGAGCGGCCGCCGGGACCCCGCACCGGCACGGGTCGCCCGCGCGGGGACGCCCCGGCGACCGCCTCGCGCCGCCGCGGCCCCGGTGGTACGACGACGGTTCCGTCCCCCACGTCCGGAGGTCCTCCCGTGCCCGCCGTCTACACCGCCGTCGCCACCGCCACCGGGGAGGGCCGCGACGGCCGCGCCCGCAGCTCCGACGGCCTGCTCGAGGTCGACCTCGCCGTCCCGCGCGAGATGGGCGGCCCCGGCGGCGCGACCAACCCCGAGCAGCTGTTCGCCGCCGGCTGGGCCGCCTGCTTCCACAGCGCTCTCAAGGGCGTCGCCCGCCGGCGGGGCGTGACGTTCACCGACTCCGCCGTCACCGCCGAGGTCGGCATCGGTCCCGACGGCGACGGCGGCTACGGCCTGCAGGCCGCCCTGCACGTCGAGCTCGGCGGGATCGGCCAGGCCGAGGCCGAGCAGCTCGTCGAGGCCGCGCACCAGGTGTGCCCCTACTCGAACGCCACCCGCGGCAACGTGCCGGTGGTGCTGGAGACGGTCACGGCGTGAGCGGCCGGACGCTCGGCGGTGCCCTGCGCCGCGTGGCGCAGGTCGCCCTCGGCGTCGCCCTGCTCGGCGCGGGCACCGGCCACCTGACGACCCTGCGCGAGGAGTTCCAGGCGCAGGTGCCGCCGTGGCTGCCGCTGGACGCCGACCTCGTCGTCGTCGCCTCCGGGGTCGTCGAGATCGCCCTCGGCGCGGCCCTGCTCCTCGTCCACCGCCAGCCCGCGCGCGCCGTCACCGGCGCCGTCGTGGCCGCGTTCTTCGTCGCGGTCTTCCCCGGCAACGTCTCGCAGTACCTCACCGGCACCGACGCCTTCGGCCTGGACACCGACACGGCCCGCGCCGTGCGGCTGGCCGGGCAGCCCGTCCTCGTGCTGTGGGCGCTGTGGTCGACGCGCGCGTGGGGCACCTGGCGCGAGCGGCGCGCGGCCCGCGAGCGCTGACGCTCCCGTCACCCGCTCGTCACCGGCGAGTCACGCGGAGTGGTTGCGCCGCGGGCGCGGCGGTCGGCACGATGAGCGCCGCCCGAGCGGCACGGCTCCCACCGGGACGCCCGTCGTCACCGCTCGCCGTCGAGAGGGTGACCCCGTGCTGCGTGCCCCGTCCCGTCCTGCCCGCCCGTCCCGCCGCCTGCCCGCGCTCGCGGCCGGCCTGGCCGCCGCCGTCACCGGCGGTGCTCTGCTGGCCGCCGCCGCACCGGCCGCCGCGGCCCCGACCGCGTGCTCGGACGTCGAGGTCGTCTTCGCCCGCGGCACCGGCGAGACGCCCGGCCTGGGCATCACGGGCGGGCCGTTCGTGCGGGCGCTGACCAGCGAGCTGTCCGACCGGACCGTCACCTCGCACGCCGTGGACTACGCCGCCAACTCCTCCCAGACCAGCGCCGGGCCCGGCGCCACCGCGATGAGCGCGCGCGTGCGCGAGGTCGCCGCGGCCTGCCCGTCCACCGTCTTCGTCCTCGGCGGCTACTCCCAGGGCGCCACCGTCACCGACATCGCCGTCGGCATCCGCACCGGCACCACCACCGGCACCCCGGTGCCCGCGGAGCTGTCCGGCCGCGTGGCCGCCGTCGTCGTCTTCGGCAACCCCCTGGGCATCGGCGGGCGCACCATCGCCACCGCCAGCGCCACCTACGGGCCGAAGTCGAAGGACTACTGCAACAGCAGCGACAGCGTGTGCGGCAGCGCCCCCAAGACCGGCACCGGCGGGCACCTCAGCTACGCCAGCAACGGCTCCACGACCGACGGCGCGCGCTTCGCCGCCGGCCTGGTGCGCGCCGCCGGCACCCCCACCACCCCGACGCCCGGCCCGACGCCGACGCCCACGCCGGCGCCCACCTGCGTGCGCGACAGCACCCGCGACCACGTCGCCGCCGACCGGGCCGTGGACGTCCTCGGCCGCGCCTACGCCCGCGGCACGCGCGACAGCCTCGGCTACACCAGCAGCTTCAACGTCGTCTCGCTGCGCCAGGTCGAGGGCGGCTGGGAGCGCGTCCTCAGCTGCTGAGGCGCGGGCGGCCGGTCCGGAGCGGCCTCACCGGGCGTCGACGACCCGGTCCAGCCACTCGCCGAGCAGGTGGCGCTCACCGGCGGTGAGCGCCGCCAGGCCGGGCGCCGCCGCGCGCAGGGCGACCGCCGCCGTCGTCACCGCGTCCGGGCCACCGCCCGCGCCGCTGTCCGCGCCGGCGTCCGCGGGCGCGTCGGCGAGGACCTGGCGCAGCACCGCCTCCAGGGCGTCCTCGGCCAGCGCGGGGTCGCGCTCGCCGGCGGGCGCGGCCAGCAGGGTCAGGACGGTGCCGGTGCCGGCGGCGTGCACGAGGGCGACGGCGCGCGCCTCGCCCACCCGCAGCCGCCCGGCCGCGGCCAGCCGGTGCACGCGCGCGCGCAGCACGTCCAGCCCGCGGCGCGCGGCGGGGGAGCGGTGCGCCCGCTCGGGGTGGCTGAGCAGCAGGAAGACGCTGGGGTTGGCCAGGCCGAACTCGACCTGGGCCCGCCAGCCGGCGCGCAGGTCGTCGACGGGGTCGACGTCCGCGGCGGCGGCCCCGCGCACGACCTCGGCCTTGGCGGCGGCGTGGGCGGCCGTCACGTGCTCGGCCACCGCCTCCAGCAGGCCGTCCTTGTCCCCGAACAGGCGGTAGATCGCCGGTGGCTGCACCCCGGCGGCCTCCGCGACCGCGCGGGTGGTGACGGCGGCCGGTCCTCCGTCGCGCAGCAGGTGCGATGCCGACTCCACGATCGCCGTCCGGTGGTCGCCGCGGTCCGGTGCGCTCGTCACGTTCCAACGGTACCTCGCTCTTGCTACCAGTGGTTCACACCGTTACCGTCGAAACCACACCAGCGATAACGCTGGTACCACGACGACGGAGGGACGACCGTGATCGTCATCACCGGGGCCACCGGGGCCCTCAACGGGGCCACCACCGAGCACCTGCTCCAGCGCCTGCCCGCCGAGCGCCTCGCGGTCGCCGTGCGCGACCCCGCCCGGGCGCAGCACCTCGCCGACCGGGGCGTGCGGGTCCGCCGCGCCGACTACGCCGACCCCGCCTCCCTGCCCGCGGCCTTCGCCGGCGCCGAGCAGCTGCTGCTCGTCTCCGCCAGCGACCCGGCCGCCGACGCCGTCGCCCTGCACCGCGCCGCCGTCGAGGCGGCCACCGCCGCGGGCGTCGGCCGGGTCCTCTACACCAGCCACCAGGGCGCCCACCCGGGCACGCCCTTCGGCCCCGGCCGCGACCACGCCGCCACCGAGGAGCTGCTCGCCGCCTCCGGCCTGCCGTGGACGTCCCTGCGCAACGGCTTCTACGCCCACAGCCTCGGCTGGCTGCTGGGTCCCTGGCGCGAGAGCGGCCGGATCGTCGTCCCCGCCGACGGGCCGGTCTCCTGGACCGCGCGCGAGGACGCCGCCGAGGCCGCCGCGCTCCTCCTCGCCTCCGGCGCCGCCCCCGACGGCCCGCTCACCCTCACCGCCCGCGAGGCGCCCACGTTCGCCCAGCTCGCGGCGACCGCCGCCGAGCTGTCCGGCCGCGACGTCGAGCTGGAGGTCGTCGAGCCCGGGCGCTGGGTCGCCGACCAGGTGGCCGCCGGCCGCCCCGAGCCCGTCGCCCGGTTCACCCTCGGCCTCTACCTGGCCGCCGAGCGGGGCTTCTTCGCCGGCGTCGACCCGGCCCTGGGCGAGCTGCTGGGCCGCGAGCCCCGCACCGCGCGCGAGCAGCTGGCCGGGACGCCCGTCCCCGCCGGCTGAGCGGGCCCCGCGCCCGCCCACCGTTCCGCTGCGCGCGGACGCGCCGTCCCCTAACCTCGCCGCAGGTCCAAGCGGTGGCCTCCCCGACGGCGGGAGCACCCGGTGACACGTCGACACCCCTCCCGGCCACCGCGCGCGGTGCGCCGGTGAGGCACGAGGCGCTCGTCAGCGCCGTGGCCGCGCTCGCGCGGTCGGCCAGCGGGGACCTCGGACCCGAGCAGCTGCTGGCCCGCCTCGTCGACGTCACCGCCGAGCACCTGGCCGGCGACGGCGTCGGCGTGATGGTCAACGACGGCGGGCTGCTGCGCTTCGTCCACGGCAGCCGCGCCGCGGTCGAGCGGGCCGAGCGCCTGCAGGAGCTGATGCAGGAGGGCCCCTGCCACGACTCGCTGCTGTTCGAGGTGGAGGTCGTCGTCGACGACCTGCGCGACCCCGTGCAGACCGCGTGGCCGGAGTTCGTCGAGCGCGCGCTGGAGGCGGGGTTCCGCTCCGTGGTCGCCGTCCCCCTCGTCAGCCGCGGGCGGGTGTGGGGCGCGCTGGACCTGTACCGGCGCGAGGCCGGCACCTGGCGGACCGAGGAGCTGCAGTGGGTGCGGCTGCTCGCGCACCTGGCCGTCTCCTACGTCGTCATGGCCGCCGACCGCGACGAGGCCCGCCGCGCGCGGGCCGAGCTGGAGCACCGCAGCACCCACGACGCGCTGACGGGGCTGCCCAACCGCGTCCTGCTCTTCGACCGCCTCGAGCACGCCCTGTGCGCGGCCCGCCGCCACCGGCGGGCCGTGGCCGTCCTGTTCGTCGACCTCGACCGCTTCAAGGCCGTCAACGACACCTTCGGCCACGCCGCGGGCGACCGGGTGCTGGCCACGCTCGCCACCCGCATGGGCGCCGCGCTGCGCGCGCAGGACACCCTCGCGCGCCTGGCCGGCGACGAGTTCGTCGTCGTCTGCGAGGACCTGCCCCGCGAGGAGGACGGCGGCGCCGGCGAGCAGGTGCGGGCGGTCGTCACCCGGCTGCGCCGCGCCCTGTCCCGGCCGGTGCGCCTGGGCGAGCTGGACCTGGTGGTCTCCGCCAGCATCGGCGTGGCCGTCACCGGCGACCACGTCAGCGCCGACGACCTGCTCGCCGACGCCGACAGCGCCATGTACCGGGTCAAGCAGCAGCGCGGCGGGGACGTCGCGCTCGACCCGCGCGCCACCGGTCCCGCGACCGGCGGCCCGGGCGCCCCGCGCCCGGCGCGCTCGGCCCGGCAGCTGGAGCGCCAGCTGGCGCAGGCGCTGCCGCATGAGCAGCTGCGGGTGCACTTCCAGCCCATCACCGCCCCCGACGGCACCGTGCACGCCGTCGAGGCGCTGCTGCGCTGGCAGCACCCCCGGTACGGGCTGCTGCCCGCCGCGGAGTTCGTCGACCTGGCCGTCGGCAGCGGCCTGGTCGTGGGCATCGGGCGCTGGGTCGTCGAGCGGACCTGCGCCCAGATGGCCCGCTGGCGCGACGAGCTGGGGGCGCGGGCGCCGGGGACGGCCTACGTCAACCTCACCGCGCGCGAGCTGGCCGACCCGGGCCTGACGTCCTCCCTGGCCGCGGCGGTGCGCGCGCACGGCCTGCAGCCGCAGCACCTGGGCCTGGAGCTGCTGGAGTCCAGCTTCATCGACCCGGACGTCCTGCCCAGCCTGCACGAGCAGCAGCACCGCGGGCACCCGCTGTCGGTGGACGACTTCGGCACCGGCTGGTCGTCCCTGTCCCGGCTGGTGGAGCTGCCGGTGCGGATGGCCAAGATCGACAAGAGCCTCGTCGCCGGCATCGGCCACGACCCGCGCCGCCGCGCCCTCGTCGAGGCCGTGGTGACCGTCGCCGACAGCCTGGACCTGCGCGTCATCGCCGAGGGCGTGGAGACCCCCGAGCAGGCGCGCGGGGCCGCCGAGGCCGGCTGCCACTACCTGCAGGGCTTCCACTGCGGGCGGCCGCAGCCGGGCGAGGAGCTCACCGCGCGCTGGCGCGGGTGAGCGCGGCGGCGCGGCCGGGAACCCGGTGGACGGCGCCCGCCCGCCCCGGTGGACTGGGCCGGTGGACACCCCGCCGCTGCCCGCCGACCCGCTCCTGACCGACGGGGACGTGCTGCTGCGCCGGCACCGCGACGCCGACCTGGACGGCGTCCTGGCGCAGGGGAGCGACCCGGTCACGCAGCGCTGGGTGCCCGTCCCGGTCCCCTACGGCCCGCAGCAGGCCCGCGACTACCTGGCGGCCGTGCGCGCCGACCACGGCGCGGGCCGGGCGCTGGCCCTGGCCGTCGAGGTGGGCGGCCGCTTCGCCGGGTCGGTGGACCTGCGCCTGGAGGGCGCCGGGTGGGCGGAGGTCGGCTACGGCCTCGCCCCGTGGGCGCGCGGGCGGGGCGTCGGCGTCCGCGCGCTGCGCCTGCTGCTGGTGTGGGCGTTCGACGAGGCCGGGTTGACGGGCGTGCACTGGCGCGCCCTGGTCGGCAACGAGGCCTCGCGCCGGACGGCGCGGGCGTGCGGGGTGCGGGTGGAGGGCACCGTGCGCGGCCTGCTGGACCACCGCGGCGAGCGCCGCGACGGGTGGATCGGCTCCGTGCTGGCGGGCGAGCTGGTGCGCTGATCCCGCGCTCGCGCCGCGGTCTACGCGGTGAAGGCGGCCAGCAGCGCCGCGTCCACCGGCCGGTCGGCGTACACGAGACGCACCGCGGCCGGGTCGGGGTTGCCGGCGTCCGGACCGCGGTGCACCAGGACCAGGCCGGCGCGCTCGGCGGCGCGCCGGGACCCCTCGTTGTGCTCCAGCAGGTACGCCACGACGGGCAGCTCCGGACGCAGCCGCGCCGCCCACCGCCGCGCCTGCGCCACGACCTCCTGGGCGTAGCCGCGGCCCCACGCGGCCGGCGCCAGGCGGTAGTACACGTTCCACGCCAGGCCGTGCCGCAGCGAGCACCCGCCCATCCCGAGCACCGGCCCGCCGCCGCGGGGGCGGACCGTCCACGGCCCCAGGCCGTGCGCGGCCCAGTCGGCGCGGTAGCCGTCCACCAGCGCCCGCGTCTGCTCCGGCGTCGTGTGCCGGCCCGAGGGCAGGTGCCGCCACACCCCCGGGTCGGCGTGCAGGGCGTGCAGCTCCGCCAGGTCGGCCTCGACGGGGGCCGTCAGCAGCAGCCGCTCCGTCTCGACGCGGGCGGGCGGACCGGCGGGGGACCCGGCGGGAGCGCCGGCGGGAGGGCTCGTCACGGCGGGCAGCCTGCCCGACGGCCCGGACACCCGGCGCCCACAGGCGTTGTCCACCGCTTGTGGACGACACCTGTGGACAGAGGTGGCTCACACGAGCGGGACGACCGCGCGCCCCGCGACCAGGTCCACCCCGGCCAGGCGCAGCCCGTGGCGCCGCGCGGCCCGCAGCAGCCCGTCCGCCCACCCGACGTCGGCCGCCCGCACCCCGGCCGGGGCGGGCCGCACGAGCGCCGCCGCGCAGCGGCCGGTCCCGGTCCCCTCCTCGGCCACCACCCGCGCGGCCAGCTGCGCCACCTGGTCCAGGAACCGGTCGTCGTGGGCGTCCGGCAGGCCCTCCAGCGCGAGGACCACGGGTGACGGGTGGCCGTCGGCGTCCGGCAGCACCAGCCACAACTCGTACCCGGCGGGCGGGTCGGCGTCGGCCAGCAGGGCGCGCCAGCGCGCGGCGGTGGCGGCGCGGATCGGGGCGGGGGTCAGCGGGGAGCTCGTCACGACGCCGACCCTGGTGGCCGGGCCCGACCCGGCGGCCCGCCCGTCCACACCCCGGCCGCGCCGCGCGCGGCGGGTGCGGGTGTGGACCCGCCGGCGCTCAGCGCGCCGGGACCCCCGCGGCGGCCGCGATGCCGCGCACCGCCTCCTCGTCGAGGTCCACGACGACCTCCCCGTCCCCCGGCCGCGGCACCGTCAGCACGGTCACCCGCACGGTCCCGTCGTCGGCGAGGTCCACCACGCAGGCGCCGCTGCCGCGCACGGCCCGCTCCCGCCCCGCCGTCACGAGGACGTCGGTGCGGTTGGCGACCGCCGGCGCGACCACGGCCGTCACGCCGTCCAGCGCGGCGACGTACGGGTGGTGGTAGTGCCCGCTGAGCAGCACCCGCACGTCCGTGCCCCGCACGACGTCCAGCAGCTCGTGCGGGCGCTGCAGGCGCAGCGCCTCGTGCAGCACCGTCGGGGCCGGCAGCACCGGGTGGTGGTGCACGACGACCGTCCCGCGCGGGGCGGCCCCGCGCAGCAGGTCCGCGAGGCGCTCCAGCTGGGCGGGCCGCAGCTCGCCGTACCCGGCACCGGGCACCGAGGTGTCCAGCGACACCACGCGCAGCCCGCCCGCGTCCACGACGACGTCCACCGGCTCGTCCGGGTCGTGCCCGGGCCGGTCCAGCAGCCCGGCGGCGAACGGCGCGCGCACGTCGTGGTTGCCGACCGCCCACACCACGGCCGCACCGCGCGGGCGCGCGAAGCCCTCCACCAGGGCGCGCACGGCCGCGTAGGAGGCGGGCGTGCCGTCCTCGGAGACGTCGCCGGAGACGACGACGGCGTCCAGGTCGCCCAGCCCGGCCAGCCCGGCGAGGACGTCGCCCAGGGCCGCCGTCGTGTCGACGGCCCCCTGGTGCAGTCCCGCGTCGGCGAGCAGGTGGGTGTCGGACAGGTGCAGCAGGCGCGCGCTCACGCGGTGATCGTGCCCGAGGCCGCCGACCTGCGCCCGGAGTTGCCGGTGCCTAGCGTGGGCGCATGAGCGAGCAGCCCGACCAGCCGACCCTCGACGACGTCATCGACCCGGAGATCGCCGCCCCGCGCGACCGCCAGGAGCACGCGAAGGCCCCCGCCCGGCCCAGCGACGACGAGCTGGAGCAGCGCGTCGAGCACGAGCGCCGCGAGGTCGGCCTGGGCGGCGACGGGGGTGGCGACGGGGGCGGCGACGTGCCCCCGGCCACCGACTGACGGCCCGGGGCGCGCCGGGGACGGCTCAGCCGTCCCCGCGGCCCCCGCCGTTCGACGCCCCGTTCCCGCGGCCGTTCCCGTTGCCGCCGCCGTTCCCGTTCCCGGCACCGCTGCCCCCGCTGCCGGCCGCGGCGGTGTCGCCGTCCCCGCCGCCGTCACCGCCGTCCCCGCCGTCCCCGCCGCCGTTCCCGCCGGTCGCGGTGGGCGACGACGTGGGCGAGGACGTCGGGCTGGACGTCTCGGTCTGGGTGGGCTCCGGCTCCGGCTCCGCCTCCACGACGAGGTCGACGCGGCTGCCCACGTCCACGGAGCTGCCCGCGGACACGCTCTGGCTGACGACGGTGCCCGGCTCGGCGCCGCCGGTCGTCGCGCGCTCGACGTTCGCCTGCAGGCCGAGGTCGTTGAGGGCCGCGGTGGCCGCGTCCTCGGTCTGGCCCGCCACGTCCGGCACGGTCACCTGGCCGCTGGCGACGAACAGGTCCACGGCCGTCCCGCGCGCCACGGACGCCCCGACGGCCGGGTCGGTGCGCACGACGGTGCCCGCGCTCGCCGAGGGCGACTCGTCGGTCTGCTCCGCGTCACCGCCGCTGAGGCCGGCCGCGGCCAGCGTCGCCCGCGCCTCCGACTGCGTCTGCCCGGTGACGTCGGGCACCTCCACGGCGGCCGGCCCGGTGGAGACGTTGACGACGACGGTGCCGCCGAGCTCGACGGGGGTCCCGGCCTCCGGGTTGGTGGACTGCACCTGCCCGGCGGGCACGGCGTCGTCGGCGACGTCGCGGAACTCGCCCACGAGCCCGGCCTCGTCCAGCGCGGCCTCGGCCTCCTCGCGGCTCTGCCCCACGAGCACCGGCACGTCGGCCGTCGTGGGCGACTGCGTGGCCGTCGGCTCGTTCCCGCCGGAGCCGTCGCCCAGCAGCGACCAGCCCGCCGCGCCCACCCCGAGGACGAGGGCGAGGACGAGCAGCACCCACGGCCAGCGCCGGCGGCGCTCGTCCTCGTCGTCGGGGTCGGTGGCGACCGCGGCGCCGCCGCGCGGGGCCGGGTCGGCGCTCGCGCCCGTGACGACCGGCATCGCGGAGGTGGGGGTGCTGGGCGCGGGGGCGGGCGGCACGACCTGGGTGGCGACGGTCGGCGCGGCCAGCCCCGCGGCGCCCGCGGCCCCGGCGGCGATCGAGGCCCCGCGCAGCGGGCGCCCCTCCACGGCCCGGCGCAGGTCGTCGGCGAAGTCGGCGGCCGTCTGGTAGCGGTTGTCGCGCTCCTTGGACAGCGCCATCAGCACGACGGCGTCCACGGCCGGCGGAACCGACGGCTCCAGCGCGCTCGGCGGCTTCGGCTGCTCGCTGACGTGCTGGTAGGCCACGGCGACGGGGGCGTCGCCGGTGAAGGGGGGCCGGCCGGTGAGGACCTCGTAGAGCATGCAGCCGGTGGAGTACAGGTCGCTGCGGGCGTCGACCTGCTCCCCGCGCGCCTGCTCGGGCGACAGGTACTGGGCGGTGCCCATGACCGCCGACGTCTGCGTCAGCGTGGCGGAGGAGTCGGACACGGCGCGGGCGATGCCGAAGTCCATGACCTTCACCTCGCCCGCCGGGGTGATCATCACGTTGGCGGGCTTGATGTCGCGGTGGACGATGCCCATCCGGTGGCTGTACTCCAGCGCCCCGAGCACGCCCTCGGTGACCGACAGGGCGTCGGTCAGCGGCAGCGGGTGGTCGGTGCGCAGCACGTCGCGCAGCGTGCGGCCCTCGACGTACTCCATGACGATCCACGGCAGCTGCAGCTCGCCGCCGCCGGGCTGGACGGCCGCGTCGGCGCCCGTGTCGTACACGGCGACGATCGAGGAGTGGTTCAGCGACGCCGCGGACTGCGCCTCGCGGCGGAAGCGCGCCTGGAAGGACGGGTCGCGGGCCAGGTCGGCGCGCAGCAGCTTGACCGCGACCGTCCGCCCGAGGCGCCGGTCGTGGGCCACGTGCACCTCGGCCATGCCGCCGCGGCCCAGGAGGCTGCCCACCTCGTAGCGCCCGCCGAGCACGCGCGGCGCGTCCTGCGGGCCGTCCAGGCCGTTGCCGTCGGTCACGTCGTCCTCTCCCCGTCCCTCAGACACCCAGTGCCGCCCTCATCACCTGCTGCGCCACCGGGGCCGCCAGCCGTCCACCGTAGGCGCTCTCGGAGGACCCGCCGTTGTCGATCACCACGGCGACGGCCACCTCGCGGTCCCCGGCCGAGGCGAAGGAGGTGAACCAGGCGTAGGGCGCGGCGCCCTCGCCGGCCTGCGCGGTGCCGGTCTTGCCGGCCACGTCCACGCCGGGGATCTGCGCCCGCGTGCCCGTCCCGCTCTCCACGACACCGCGCATGACCTCCGTCAGCTCCCGCGCCGTCTCGGAGCTGACCGCGCGGCCGAGCTCGCGGGGGGAGGGGGCGTCGATGACGTCGAACGTGCCGTCCCCGGCGCGCACCTCGGCGACGAGGTTGGGCTGCACGAGCACCCCGTCGTTGGCGATCGCGGCGGAGACCATCGCCACCTGCAGCGGCGTGACGCGCACCTCGAACTGGCCGATGGCGGACTGCGCGAGCTGCGGGGGGTTCAGGTCGGCGGGGAAGCTGCTGGGGGTGACCCCCAGCGGGATCGACAGGTCCTGCCCGAAGCCGAACGCCTCGGCCTGCTCGCGCAGCGCGTCCTGGCCCAGGTCCAGGCCCAGCTGGGCGAAGGCCGTGTTGCAGGAGATCCGCATGGCGTCGGCGAGCGAGACGACGTCCCCGGCCCCGCACGCGCCGCCGTCGGAGTTGCCGATGGTCGCGCTGGTCTGCGGCAGCTCCAGGCGGGCGCTGCCGGTCAGCTGGGAGGCGGTGTCGTAGTCGCCGCTCTCCAGGGCCGCGGCGGCGGTGACGACCTTGAACGTCGAGCCCGGCGGGTACAGGTCGCCGGCGATGGCGCGGTTGACCAGCGGGTCGGCCTCGTCGGCCAGCAGCGAGGTCCACGCCTCGCGGGCCGCGGCGCCGTCGTGGGTGGCCAGCCGGTTGGGGTCGTAGCTGGGGCTGGAGACCATCGCCAGCACGTCGCCGGTGGACGGCTCCAGCGCGACGACCGCGCCGCGCCGGCCGTCGAGGGCGTCGTACGCGGCGCGCTGCACGGCCGGGTCCAGCGTCAGCCGCACGTTCGCCCCGACCGGCTCGGCGCCGGTCAGCAGGTCGGCCATGTTGCGGTAGAAGAGCCGGTCGGCCGTGCCGGAGAGCACGTCGTTGGCGGCGCGCTCGATGCCGGAGGTGCCGTACACGACGGAGTAGTACCCGGCGGCGTGCGCGTACAGCTCCCCGTCGGAGTACTCGCGCTGGAACTCGTACGCGTCGTCGACCTCGGTGCTCGTGGCGATCGGCTGGTTCTCCCCGACGAGGATCGCGCCGCGCTCGCGGCCGAACTCCGCGTACAGCTGCCGGGAGTTGCCGGGCATGGCGTTCAGCTCGTCGGCGCGCACGAACTGGATCCACGTCGTGGAGGCGAACAGCGCGAAGAAGAGGAACGCGACGACGGCCGACAGGCGGCGCAGGGGGCGGTTCACCCGAGCCTCACCACCTGGGTGACGCCGGTGTCCCCGGCCTCGGGGCCGTTGCGGACCTCCTCGGCGGGGCGGCGGGCCAGGTCGGAGACCCGCAGCAGCAGCGCCACGACGATCCAGTTGGACACCAGGGAGGACCCGCCGGCGGCCAGGAACGGCATCGTCAGGCCCGTCAGCGGGATGACGCGGGTGACGCCGCCGACGACGACGAAGACCTGCAGCGCCACCGAGAACGACAGGCCCGCGGCCAGCAGCTTGCCGAACCCGTCGCGCACGCCGATCGCCGAGCGCAGCCCGCGCTGCACCAGCACCGCGTACAGCAGCAGCACCGCGAACAGGCCCACCAGGCCCAGCTCCTCGCCGAAGGAGGAGTAGATGAAGTCGGAGTTGGCGAACGGCACGATGTCGGGGCGCCCGCGGTCCAGGCCGGTGCCCGTCAGCCCGCCGTTGGCCATCCCGTACAGGCCCTGCACGAGCTGGTAGCTGCGGTCGGTGTTGTCCGGGTCGAAGGGGTGCAGCCAGATGTCCACGCGCTGCTGCACGTGGGAGAACGCCGAGGCGGCGAACAGCGCGCCGGCGGCGAACAGGCCCAGGCCCAGCACGATCCAGCTGACCCGCTCGGTGGCGACGTAGAGGACGGCGACGAACAGCCCGAAGAACAGCAGCGAGGTGCCCAGGTCGCGCTGCAGGACCAGGACGCCGACGCTGGCCAGCCAGGCCAGCAGGATCGGGCCGAGGTCGCGGGCGCGCGGCAGCCGCAGGAACAGCAGCTTCGGGCCGGTCAGGGACAGCGCGTCGCGGTGCACGACGAGGTACCCGGCGAAGAACACCGCCAGCACGATCTTGGCCAGCTCACCGGGCTGGAAGGACAGCGGGCCGATCCCCACCCAGATCCGGGCGCCGTTGATGGTGCGCCCCAGGCCCGGCAGCAGCGGCAGCAGCAGCAGGACGAGGCCGGCGACCATCGCGGTGAACGTGTAGCGGCGCAGCACCCGGTGGTCGCGCACCAGCACCAGGACGGCCGCGGCCGCGAGCACGCCCAGCGCGGACCAGACGAACTGCCGCGGCGCCTGCGCGGCGCCCGACGTCGCCCCGTCCAGGCGGTGGATCATCACCAGGCCCAGGCCGTTGAGCAGCGTGGCCACCGGCAGCAGCACCGGGTCGGCGTACTTGGCCCGCCAGCGCAGGACCAGGTGCAGGCCGACGGCCAGGCCGCCGAGCACCCCGGCGTGCACGAGCATGTTCGGCGGCAGCGCGCCGTCGGCGGTCAGGCCGACGACGGCCCACGCGCCGGTGGAGATCGCCAGCGCCAGCAGCACGAGCACCAGCTCGGCGCCGCGCCGGGTGCGCGGGTACACGGGCAGCACGGTCGCCATCAGCTGCTCCCCCCGCACTCGGCGGTCGGCTCGTCGGTGGTGGACGTGGGTGGGGCGGTGGGCGAGGTGGTGGGGGACCCGCCGGGCGACGCGGCCGGCGCCGGGTCCGTCGCGGCGCCGGCCGCCGGGGAGGCCGTGGGCGCGGGGGTCGCCACCCGGGCGGCCGCCGCCCGGCACGCGACCGCGATCTCGCGCAGGTTCGCCACGGTGCGCTCGGCGCCCGCCCGGTCCACGGCGCTGATCCGGTTCTGCACCTGCCGGCGGTAGGTGGGCGGCAGGTCGGCCAGCGCGACGCCGGTCAGCTCCACCACCGACGACGTCGTCACCGGGCCCACGTCCTGCGTCAGCCCCCGGTACAGCGCCACCTGCCCGGCGTCGGCGCCGACGAACCACTGCCGCTGGCTCCAGTCCCACACCCCGTACGCGCCCGCGCCCAGCAGCAGGAGCAGCACGAGCGGGCCGGCGATCCAGCGCCGTCGCCGGCGCCGTCGCGAACCGGCCCCCTCGGCGGCGCGGGCTGCGTCGTCCTCCTCGTCGTCGGCGCCGTCGCCCTGCTCGCCGCGCAGGGCGGCGGCGCGGGCGGCGGGGGTGCCGGTGGCGCTGGATCGGCGCGGGCGGTGGAACGCGGCCGCGCCCACCACCTGCGGGGTCGTCGAGGGCGGGGTGCCGCCGCCGAGCTCGACGACGTCGGCGACGACGCAGGAGACGTTGTCGGGGCCGCCGCCGCGCAGGGCCAGGTCCACGAGGCGCTCGCAGGTGGCCTCGGGGGTGTCGCCGGCGGCGAGGGTGGCGGTGAGGGTGTCGTGGCTGACGACGCCGGACAGGCCGTCCGAGCACAGCAGGTAGCGGTCGCCGGGGCGGGCCTCGCGCACGGACACGTCGGCCTCGTCGTCGGCGCGGCCGGTGAGCACCCGCATGATCATCGAGCGCTGGGGGTGGTGCTCGGCCTCCTCGGGCGTGATGCGGCCCTCGTCGACGAGCGTCTGCACGTAGCTGTGGTCGCGGGTCAGCTGCACCAGCCGCCCGTCGCGCAGCATGTAGCCGCGCGAGTCGCCGATGTGGGCCAGGACGAGGCGGTTGCCGGCCCGCAGGACCGCGGTGACGGTCGTGCCCATCCCGGCCAGCTCCGGCTCGGACTCCACCCGGCGGCGCAGCTGCTCGTTGGCGGCCTCCAGCGCCTCGTGCAGGTGGTCGGCGGCGTCGTCGCTGCCGTGCGACTCCCCGTCGAGGACGGCCAGCTCGCCCACGGCCAGGGAGGAGGCGACGTCGCCGCCGGCGTGCCCGCCCATGCCGTCGGCGACGACGAGCAGGTGGGGGCCGGCGTAGCCGGAGTCCTGGTTGGTGGTGCGCACGAGGCCGACGTCGGAGCGGGCGGCGTAGCGCAGGGCGATCGCCACGGCTACCTCCGCAGCTCGAGCACGGTCTTGCCGATGCGCAGCGGCGTGCCGGGCTCGAAGGGGGTCGGGGTGGTCAGCCGCGCGCGGCCGAGGTAGCTGCCGTTGGTGGACTGCAGGTCCTCCACGACGAAGCCGCCCGCGGTGGGGTCGGCGGTGATCCGCACGTGGCGGGTGGAGGCGTACTCGTCGTCGAGGACGAGGGTGCAGTCGGCGCCGCGCCCGATGAGGACGGGGGCCGCGCCCAGCGTGATGCTCGTGCCGCGCAGGGAGCCCTCGACGACGACGAGGGTCGCGCGCGGGCGCGGCGGCTCGGCGGGCTCGGGCGCCGCCTCGGCGGGGGCGCGAGCGGCCGCGGGGCGGGGCCGGGAGGTCCGGCGGGCGGTGACGCGGGTGCCGAGCAGGTCGGTGCGCAGGACGCCGACCACGGCGAGCACGAAGACCCACAGCGCGACCAGCAGGCCGAGCCGCAGCGCGGTGAGGGTGAGTTCGCTCACGGGCCGGTCAGGTCCAGCTCTCGTCGTGGCGGCCGGAGCGGAAGACGAGCCGCGTGCGCCCGACGGTCACGCTCGCGCCGTCGTGCAGGTCGGTGGAGGAGACGCGCTCGCCGTCGACGAAGCTGCCGTTGGTGGAGCCGAGGTCGACCAGGCGGGCGCCCTGGGCGCTGACGCGGACCTCGGCGTGCCGGCGGGAGACGCCCGGGTCGTCGACGACGACGTCGGCGTCGGAGCCGCGGCCGACGACGGTGACGGCCTCGTTGAGGACGTAGCTGCGGCCGTCGACCTCCAGGCGCGGGCGCCCGGCCGGGGTGGTGCGCGGGGAGGCGGGCGCGACGCGGCCCTTGACGGTGGAGCTGAGGACGCGGAAGACGCCGGTCTCCAGGTCCTCGGCCTCGTGGAAGGAGACCCGCACGGGGCCGACGAAGGAGTAGCGCTGCTTCTCGGCGTGCTGGGTGACGGCGACGACGAGCTCGTCGGCCAGGGTGTCCTGCCAGCTGGCGATCTTCTCGTGGTCGGTGGGGCCGAGCTCCACGACGAAGCTGTTGGGGACCAGGGTGCGCCCGCGGGCCAGGACGGCCGCGCGGTCGTCCAGCTCCCGGCGCAGGGCGCTGGCGACCTCGACGGGCTGGACCTCGCTGCGGAAGGCGCGCGCGAAGACGCCGTTGACGGCGCGTTCGACGCCCCGCTCGAAGCGGTCGAGCACTCCCACGCCGCCTCCCCCCGTGCGGTCGTCCCTGCGGTACCGGCGGTCCCGGCCACGGCATCGTATCGGCGCCCTCGCCGCCCGCCCGCCGTGCGCGACCGGGCGCGTCACGGGCAGCCCCGCGGGCCTGGTACGGTTCTCGATGTCTGCGCGAGTGGCGGAATAGGCAGACGCGCACGGTTCAGGTCCGTGTGCCCGAAAGGGCGTGGGGGTTCAACTCCCCCCTCGCGCACAGGAGAAGGCCCCGGTCGAGTCGACCGGGGCCTTCGTCGTGCTGGAGCTGTGGAGGTCCGGGGGAGGGGTTCGCGCCGGACCTCCACAGCGCGCGGGGGCGCTGCGGGCCGGGGCCTCAGCGCACGCGGGCGGTGCGGTCGCCGCGGGCCACCGACAGGCGCACCCGCCCGGCCACGTCGCCGCGGCCGACGACGGTGCGCAGCTGGCGGCTGACCTCGTCGGCGGCGCGGCCGACCTCCTCCAGGTCGGCGCTGGGCTCGACGACGGCGCGCAGCTCCACGACCAGGCGGCCGCGGTCGACGACCGTGCGGCCGGAGGCGGAGCGCACGCCGGGGGCGGCGGCCAGCGCCTCGGCGGCCGCGTCGGCGGGGGCGTCGGCCTCCAGCACGAGCCGGTCGCCGTCGCGCGAGCCGGGCAGGGACACCGCCGGCGCGCCGCGGCGCGGCACGTGGGCGATCAGCCACCACAGCGCCAGGAGCGCGAGGACGACGGCGGCGGCGGCGCAGGCGCCGGCGAACCAGCCGGCGGCCACGGCGTCGGCGACCGGGCCGGTGCTGAGGCGCTCGGGCGTGCCGGGCAGCAGCTGCGCCAGCCACCCGGCGTACCAGGCGACGGCCGCGGCGCCGGCGGCGACGAGGACGAGGCCGAGCAGGACCGCGACGAGGCGGTCCAGGCCGAGGACCTTGCGGCTCACGCGGGCACCTCCTGGCTGGGCTCCTGGGCGGAGCGGTCGGTGGCGGGGGCGCGGACGGCGACCCGCACCCGCGGCTGGGGGTCGAGGGAGCGCAGCCCGGTGCGCACGGCGTCCTCGACGCGGGTGCGCACGTCCTCGCTGGTGGCGTCGACCGTCACGGTGACGGCGCGCCGGCTCGCGGAGGAGCTGGCGGACAGGACGCCGTCGACGGAGCGGGCGGCGCCGGAGGCCAGGCGGGCGACGTCGCGGGTGGTGACGTGCACGCCGGGCGCGGAGGTGACCGCGACCGCCTTGCGGGAGCGGCGGGCGAAGCCCGTCGCCAGGACCCACAGCCCCACCAGGACGAGGACGACCCCGACGGCGGCCAGGGCCGGGCTGGGCGCCAGGCCGTCGGCGGCGTCCACGGCCGCGGGGACCCACGGCTGCCCGCCGACGGTGCCCCAGGTCACGAGCGCCTCGCGGGCCAGGACGGCCGCGACGGCGAGCAGGAGGAGCGCCAGGACGGGCCCGAGGACCCCGATCCGCCCGGCCCCGGTGGGCCGGCCGGCGTCCTGCAGGCGCTCGCCGCGACCGGCGGCACCGGTGGTGGTGCTGGTGCTGTCGAGCTGGCTCACTGGACCCTCCTCGTGCCGGTCGTGCCCGCCCGCTCGGCGGTCACGTACGTCGCGACGGTCACCTCGACGGCGTCGACGGTCGTGGCGGCGAGGGCGGTGACGGCGTCGCGCACGGCGTCGCGCACGGCGGCGGCGACCTGCGCCGCGGGGTGCGGCCACACGGCCGCCACCTGCACCCGCAGCCGGGCCCGGTGCCCGGCGACCGTGCAGTCCACGGACGGGTATGCGCGCCCGAGCACGGTGTCCAGGGCCCCGGCGACGCGGGCCCCGGCACCGCCGGAGCCGGTGCCGCCGGTGCGGGTGGTGCCGGGCACGCCGGCCGCGGCGGCCTCGGCGATGCGCTGCACGACGCGGTCGTGGACGACGAGCCGGCCGCGCTGCTCCGGCGCCGTCGCGACCGCGGTCTCAGCCACGGCCGCGGCCGGGCACGAGCGCCGCGAGGTCGACGCGGCCCTCCAGGTGGGCGCCCACGGCGTAGCCGACGGCGCCGAACAGCAGCGCCAGCAGCAGCCAGCCGAAGCCGCCGACGGCGGCCACGAGGGCGAGGAGCAGGCCGGCCAGCAGGCCGGCGGTCGAGGAGGACATGTCCTCTGGTCCTTCCGTCCGGGGCGCCCGGTGCGGGCGCCGTGGGTGCGCCCGGGAGGGGCGCGGGTCAAGCGGCGGCGACGTCCTCGACGTGGACGGCCACGGGGGCGGGCACGGCGGCGGCGGCGAGCACGGCGGCCGCCGCCGCGTGGACGTCGCGGGCCACCTCGCGCACCGGGGCGTCCAGCCCCAGGACGACGTGCACCTCCACGGGCGGGCCACCGGGTCCCGCGCCGCGCAGGGCCGCGTCGGGCAGGCGGACGCCGGTCACGCGCCGCCCGGGCAGGTAGGTCGCCACCTCCCCCAGCGCGCCGGCGTGCAGCCGGACGACGCCGGGGACGGCGAGGACGGCTCCCGCCAGGTCGTCCGCCAGCCGCTCCAGGACGCCGGCGTCGCGGCCGGCGTCCGCGTCGGCAGGGGGGGTCACTGGACCCGGACGGTCTTGGGCTCGTCGTCGGCGTCGTCCTCGGGCAGGTGGACGTCCGAGACCTCGATGTTGACCTCGGTGACCTCCAGCCCGGTCATCCGCTCGACGCTGGTGATGATGTTGCGGCGCACCGAGGAGGCCAGGTCGGCGATGGCGACGCCGTACTCGGCGATCAGCTCGACGTCGACGGCGGCCTGGCGCTCGCCGACCTCGACCGCGACGCCCTGCGCGTGGTTGACGCGGCCGCCGGGGATGCGCTCGCGGATGGCGCCGACGGCGCGGGCGGCGCCGCCGCCGAGGGCGAAGACGCCGGAGACGTCGCGCGCCGCGATGCCGGCGATCTTCGAGACGACGGTGTCGGCGATCGAGGTGGTGCCGTGGTCGCTGCTCAGCGAGCCCGGGGTGGCGCCGGTGCGGGCCACGGCGGTGCTCGTGCTGGTGCCCGCGGTGGTGGGCCGGGTGGTGGTGTTCTGCTCGGTCATGGCTCCTCCGTCCGGTGCGAGCGGTGCGGTCGGTGACCGCTGGTGTTCCGTTCGCTGAAGTGGTGGAGCGCGTGACCACCGGTTCGTCACGGCCGCGACCCTGTGACGCTCATCACACTCCCGTGACGTGAGAGAGCGCTCCCTCCGGGTGCGGGGCACCGGGCGCCGTGGTCCGATCGGCCGGCACGATCAGCAGGTCGGAGCCCGGCGCGCGGCGGTGCCCGCGCAGGTCCTCACGCACCGTGGAGCAGCCCGCGATGTCCGACCCCGTGACCGACGACGACGTCGGCGACCAGCAGCGCGCCCCGGCGCACCCCGGCTCCTCCGACGAGCCCACCGACGAGGTCCTCGCCCGCCGCGCCGCCCTGGGCGACCGCGACGCCTTCGCGGCGGTCGTCGACCGGCACGGCCCGGCCCTGCACCGCTACGCCTACCGGCTCCTGGACGACCCCGGCGACGTGGACGACTGCGTGCAGGACGTGTTCCTGTCCGCGTGGAAGGGGTTGCCGTCGTTCCGCGGCGACTCCTCCCTGCGGACCTGGCTGTTCACCATCACCCGGCACGCCGTCTACGCGCGCTCGCGCAAGTGGCCGGCCTCGGGTTCTCGACCCCACGTGGACCTCGACGACGTGGTAGACCGGGTGCGCGACCTGCGGGCCGACCCCGAGCGCGAGAGCGTCGAGGTCGCGCTGCGCGAGGCGCTCGACCTGGCCCTGCAGCTGCTGCCCCCGCGGCAGCGCGCGGCCTGGCTCCTGCGCGAGGTGGAGGAGCTGCGCTACGACGAGATCGCCCGGGTGCTCGGCACGACCACGACCTCCGTGCGGGGGCTGCTGGAGCGGGGCCGGGCCACCCTGGCGCAGGCACTGGAGGAGTGGCGGTGAACGACCGACCTGCGGGCGCGCTGCCGGGCGAGGACGTCCTGGCCGCCGCCGCCCGCTCCCTGCGCGTGCACACCCCGGCCGGCTGGACGACGGCCCGCGCCGGTGTGCTGGAACGCGCCCGCCGCGCCTTCCGGCCCTCCGCGCCGGTGCGCGGGCGCCACGAGCTCGGTGAGTTCGTCGTCGCCGCCGACGTCGTCGTCCTGCGGCTGCGGCAGGCGGTGGACGCGCTGCCCGACACGGCCGCGCGGCGCATCACCTGCGCCACCGACGCCACCGACGCCCTCGACGGGGTGACGGTCGAGGTGGCCGTGCTGTTCGGCGCGCACCTGCCGACGGCCGCGCGCACCGTGCGGGCCGTCGTCGTGCGGCGCCTGGAGGAGCTGCTGGGCGAGCTGAGCCCCGTCCCGGACGCCGTGGACGTGCACGTGCACGTCGGGGACGTCGTCGCCGACGTGCGCGACCTGCGCTGAGCCGCCGACCGCCGCGGGGAGTGGAGCCGAACCGTCGTCCGCGGGCCGCGCGGGGACGGTCCCGCTCCACTCCGGGAGGCGTCAGGACGTCCGGGGGCCGAGCAGCAGGTCGGCCAGCAGCGCCTCGACGCGTGCGCGGACCTCGTCGCGCACCTGCCGGACGACCTCGATGCCCTGCCCGGCGGGATCGGTCAGCGCCCAGTCCTCGTAGCGCTTGCCCGGGTAGAACGGGCAGGCGTCGCCGCAACCCATGGTGACGACCGCGTCGGAGGCCCGCACCGCCTCGGGGGTGAGGACCTTCGGCTGCTGGCCGGTGATGTCGATGCCGACCTCGGCCATGGCCTGCACGGCGACGGGGTTGATCGCCTCGGCGGGCAGCGAGCCCGCGGAGCGGACCTCCACGGCGCCGCCGGACAGGGCGGTCGCGAACCCGGCGGCCATCTGCGAGCGCCCGGCGTTGTGCACGCAGACGAAGAGGACGCTGGGCTTGCTGGTCTCGGTCACGGGGTCCTCCTGGGGCTTCGGGACGGGTTCACCGGCCGCCGCCATAGCGGCCGTGCGGGAGGCCGGTCGGGAACCCGACCGGCTGGGGAGCGCCGGCGCCGCAGCAGGAACCGTCGCCGGAGCGGTCGACCTCAGCGCTGCCGTGGGCGGCGACCGCGGGGGCCGCGCTGGCGCACACCCCGGTCGCGGGCAGGTCCAGGCGCACGTCGGCCGCGGCCTCGGCGTCACCGGCGAGGTGGGCGGCGACGGAGCGCACCTGCTCGTAGCCGGTGGCCAGCAGGAACGTCGGGGCGCGGCCGTAGCTCTTCATCCCCACGACGAAGAACCCCGGCTCGGGGTGCGCCAGGACGTCGGCGCCGTGCGGGGGCACGGTGCCGCAGGAGTGGAACTCCGGGTCGATCAGGGGTGCCAGGCGGGTGGGGGCCTCCACGCCGGGGTCCAGGTCGAGCCGCAGTTCCCGCAGCACCCCGAGGTCCGGCCGGAAACCCGTGGCGGCCACGACGACGTCCACGACGAGCCGCTCCTCACCGCGGGGGGTCGCGGCCACCACGGTGACCTCGCGGTCGCCGGGTTCCAGCGCGCCGACCTCGGACCCGGTGCGCAGGTCGACGCGCCCGGTCTCCACCGCCTCGCGCAGCCGGGCTCCCAGCGCGCCGCGCGCGGGCAGGCCGTCGCGGTCCCCACCGCCGAAGCTGCGCTCGGCGGAACTGCCGCGCACCGCCCAGACGACGCGGGTGCCGGGCACCTCGTCGGCCAGGGCGACCAGGTGCAGCAGGGTGTTGGTCGCCGAGTGCCCGGCTCCGACGACGAGGACGCGGCGCCCGGCGAAGCGCTCCCGGTCGACGCCCAGCACGTCGGGCAGCGGCCCGGCCAGGAAGGGCGCGGCCTCGGCCTCGCCGACCGCCGGCAGGCCCGAGACGCCCAGCGGGTTGCGCTGCTCCCACGTCCCGGAGGCGTCGACGACGGCGCGGGCGTGAAGGTCGCTCACGCCGCCGTCGCGGTCCCGCACCCGCACGAGGAACGGCCGCTCCCCGCGACCTCGTCCGTGGGTCTTGTCCGACCCGACCCGGCTGACCGCCACGACGCGGGCGCCGGTGCGGATCCGCGGGGCGAGCTGCGCGGTGGCGGCCAGCGGCGCCAGGTACCGCTCGACCAGCTCGGCCCCGGTGGGCAGACCCGTGGGCTTCGGGTGCTCCCAGCCTGTCGGTGCCAGCAGCCGGGCGGCGGCGGCGTCGACGTCGTAGCGCCACGGCGAGAACAGCTGGACGTGCCCCCAGGCGCGCACCGCGGCGCCGACCTCGTCGCCGGCCTCCAGCACGAGGGGTTCCAGGCCGTGCTCGAGCAGGTGCGCGGCGGCGGCCAGGCCGACGGGCCCGGCGCCGACGACGACGACGGGCAGGCCGTCGTGGGAGGTGGTCATCGGGTTCTCCTGGTTCAGCGGACGCGGCCGGCGGGGACGGTGGGGTCGCCCGGGAAGAACCGGCGGGCGGCCCACAGGGAGACGTAGACCAACCCCACGAGGACGGGCACCTCGATGAGGGGGCCGACGACCCCGGCCAGGGCCTGCCCGGAGGTGACGCCGAAGGTGCCGATGGCCACGGCGATCGCGAGCTCGAAGTTGTTGCCGGCCGCGGTGAACGACAGCGTCGCGGTCTTCGCGTAGGTCATGCCGAGGGCGCGGCCCGTGACGAACGACAGGCCGAACACGAGGACGAAGTAGGCCAGCAGCGGCAGGGCGGTGCGGGCGACGTCGCCCGGCTGGGAGGTGATGGCGTCGCCCTGCAGGGCGAACAGCAGCACGACGGTGAACAGCAGCCCGTAGAGGGCGACCGGCCCGATCCTCGGCAGGAACCGCTCCTCGTACCAGGTGCGGCCCCTGGCGCGCTCGCCCAGCGTGCGGGTGAGGAAACCCGCCAGCAGGGGGATCCCGAGGAACACCAGGACGGACACGACGATCGCGCCGACCGAGAAGTCGGCGCTGGTGGTGGGCAGCCCCAGCCAGGCGGGCAGGACCTGCAGGTAGAACCAGCCGAGGGCGGCGAACGCGACCACCTGGAACACCGAGTTCAGGGCGACCAGCACGGCGGCGGCCTCCCGGTCGCCGCAGGACAGGTCGTTCCAGATGAGGACCATGGCGATGCAGCGGGCCAGGCCGACGATGACCAGGCCGGTGCGGTGCTCGGGCTGGTCGGGCAGCAGCAGCCACGCCAGGGCGAACATCAGCGCGGGCCCGGCCACCCAGTTCAGGACGAGGGAGGTGACCAGCAGGCGGCGGTCGGAGGTCACGCGGCCGGTCTCGGAGTACCGGACCTTCGCCAGCACCGGGTACATCATCAGCAGCAGGCCGACCGCGATGGGCACGCTGACGTTCCCGACCTCCACGGCGCTGAGCGCCGCGTCCAGGCCGGGCACGAGCCGGCCCAGCAGGAGCCCGGCGACCATCGCCAGGACGATCCACACGGGCAGGAACCGGTCCAGCACCGGCAGCCTCGCCAGCACCGGGGTCTCGGCACCACCACGGGAGTTCTCGGCGACCAGGTCGCTCATCGGGTGTTCCCTCTCATCGACGACTGTCGATGGACAACCGTGGCAGGAGGCGTCGACGGCTGTCAACATCGACACCGGTCGATGCCTGGGGCACACTGGTCGCGTGCCCACCTCGACGCTCCCCCTCGTCCCGTCCGCGGAGCTCGCCTGCTGCGCGCCGCTGACGCGCGAGCCGCTGGGCGCCGAGGACGCGGTGCGCCTGGCCCGCACGCTCAAGGCCGTCGCCGACCCGGCCCGGCTGCGGCTGCTGTCGCTGGTCGCCGCGCACGAGGGCGGCGAGGCGTGCGTGTGCGACCTGACCGGACCCCTCGGCCTGAGCCAGCCGACCGTCTCGCACCACCTGAAGGTGCTCGTCGAGGCCGGGCTGCTGACCCGCGACAAGCGCGGCGTGTGGGCGTACTACGCCGTGGTGCCGCAGGCGCTCGACGCCCTGGCGGCGGTCCTCGCCACCCCCGCCGCCGTCCGGCGGTGAAACCCGCCGCGCCGGTGGTCGTCGCGCCGATGACCGCGGCCGACTGGCCGGACGTGCGGGCCGTGCACGCCGAGGGCATCGCCACCGGCCACGCCACCTTCGAGACCGCGCCCGCCGCCAGCTGGGCGGAGTTCGACGCGGGCAAGCTGCCGGCGCACCGCCTCGTCGCCCGGGCGGCCGGTGCCGGCGGGCTGCTGGGCTGGGCCGCCGTCTCCCCGGTCTCGTCCCGCCCCGTCTACGCCGGGGTCGTCGAGCACTCCGTGTACGTGGCGGCCGCCGCCCGCGGTCGCGGCGTCGGCCGCCTGCTCCTGGACGCGCTCGTCGCCTCCACCGAGGCCGCCGGTGTCTGGACGCTGCAGTGCTCGGTGTTCCGCGAGAACTCCGCCAGCCTCGCCCTGCACGCCGCGGCCGGGTTCCGCGTCGTCGGCACCCGCGAGCGCGTCGCCCGCGCGGGCGCCGGCCCCCTGGCCGGCACCTGGCGCGACACCGTCCTGCTCGAGCGGCGCAGCAGCGTCGCCGGGAACTGAACCCCCTGCCCCCGCCCGAGATCCCGAGGAGCCTGATGACCGCCCCCCGCGTCCTGTTCGTCTGCGTCAAGAACGGCGGCAAGTCCCAGATGGCCGCCGGCCTGATGCGCGCCGCCGTCGCCGCCCACCCCGACCGCCCCGTCGAGGTGTCCTCCGCCGGCACCCGCGCCGGCAGCGCCCTCAACGCGCTGTCCGTGGACGTGCTGCGCGAGGTCGGCGTCGACATCGGCGAGGAGCGCACCCGGCAGCTGACCGACGACGACGTGCGCGCCGCCGACCTCGTCGTCGTCCTCGGCGACGAGGCCCGCGTCGAGCCCGTCGACGGCACCCCCGTGGAGGTGTGGGAGACCGACGAGCCGTCCGCGCGCGGCATCGAGGGCGTCGAGCGGATGCGCCTGGTCCGCGACGACATCGCCGCCCGCGTCGCGGAGCTGCACGGGCGCCTGACCTCCTGACGCTCCCTCCGTGATCTTGCAAGGTCTACCAGCAAGATCACGTTGATCACGGAGGGTCGAGGACTCGACCTTCCGTGATCACGACGGGGGAGGGGTGCGGGTGCTCGGCCGGTGACGACGCCGGCGTCCAGCGCCGGCCGCCTCCCGCCGGACCGTGTCCGCCGGCCGGACCCGCAGACTGGGCTCGTGGACGGGCGGGCGGTGCGACGCGTCGAGCGGCGCCCGGACGCGGTCGTCGACCCGGACGTCTGGCCCGCCACCGTCCCGGCCGTCGCGCACCTGCTCGCGCACGGTCTCGACCTGCCCGCCGGGGTGACGTTCCTCGTCGGGGAGAACGGTGCCGGCAAGTCGACCCTCGTGGAGGCCGTCGCCGAGCTGCTCGGCATCCCGCCCGAGGGCGGGTCCACCGCCCACCGCGCCGGCGCCGACCGCGGTCGCGGGTCCGACCGCTCCGGCCTGGCGGAGGTGCTGCGCGTGGTCCGCGGCGCCGGTGGCCGCGGCCGGCAGGGGTTCTTCCTGCGCGCCGAGACCGCCCACCGGTTCGTCACCTACCTGGAGGACGCGGGCGCCCGCGGCGACGGCCCGCCCGCCCCGCACCCGCTGCACCGCCTCAGCCACGGCGAGCAGTTCACCGAGGTCCTCGCCACGCAGCGTTGGACGGGCTCGGCCGGGATCGTCCTGCTGGACGAGCCGGAGTCGGCGATGTCGTTCCGCAACCACCTGGCGCTCGCGGGCACGCTGGCCGCGACGGCCCGGCGCGGGACGCAGGTGCTGTGCGCGACGCACTCGCCGCTGCTGACCGCGCTCCCCGGCGCGCTGGTGCTGCAGCTCGACGAGGACGGGATCCACCGCGCGGAGTGGGAGGACCTGGACGTCGTGCACCACTGGCGCTTCTTCCTCGACGCGCCCGAGCGGTACCTGCGCCGCGTCCTGCCACCGTCGTGATCCTGCTGGGAAACCCCGCGGGATCACGGTGATCACGGATGGGTGAGAGCTCGACCATCCATGATCACGGCAGGAGGAGGAGGGGCGGGAAGCGAGCGGGCGACCGCGGGGTTGCTCCCGGCGTGGACACGCCGACGGCGGACGAGCGCCGCACCCGCCTGCTGCACCTGCTGACGACGACGCGGAACGGGGTGCTGACCACGCTCAAGCGCGACGGCCGCCCCCAGCTGTCGAACATCACGTACGTCTTCGACCCGGAGCGCGAGCTGGTCCGGGTCTCGGTGACGGCCGACCGCGCCAAGTCGCGCAACCTCGAGCGCGACCCGCGCGCCAGCCTGCACGTGACGTCCGGCGACTTCTGGTCCTGGACGGTCGTGGAGGGCGACGCCGAGCTGTCGCCGGTCGCCGAGCGCGAGGACGACGAGGCCGTCGCCGAGCTCGTGGACCTGTACCGGGCGATCGCCGGCGAGCACCCCGACTGGGACGACTACCGGCGCGCGATGGTCGCCGACCGCCGCCGCGTGGTGCGCCTGCCCGTCGCCCACGTGTACGGGCAGCTGCCCGCCTGAGCGCGGCTCACGTCCCGCAGAACGTGACGTGCGGGCCGGCGCCGGCGGGCGCCGGCTGCGCGTAGCGCTCCAGGCCGGGGCGCTCGGTGAACGGGGAGCTCACCACGTCCAGCAGCCGCTCGAACGGGTCGAGGTCCCCGGCGGTCGCGGCGTCCAGGGCCTCCTCGACGAGGTGGTTGCGCGGCACGTAGACGGGGTTGGCGCGCTCGGCGGCGGCCGCGTCCGGGCCCAGCGCCCGCCAGCGCGCCAGCCAGGCGTCGAGGGCCGCCGCGTCGGGCACCAGCAGCCGCAGGGCGCTCTCGTCGCCGCGGGCGGCGGGGCCCAGCGCCCGGAAGCTGCCGGTGAGGTCCGCGCTCGCGGCGCGCAGCAGCTCGAACAGGTCGGCGGCCAGCGTCCCGGCGGTGGCGAGGTCCACGTCGGCGCGCAGCCCCAGCTTGGTGCGCGCGCCGCTCGACCAGGCGGTGCCGTAGCGCGCGCCGAACCCGTCGAGCACGCCGACGGCCAGCCGCACGGCCTCCTCCTCGTCCTCGGCGAACAGCGGCAGCAGCGCCTCCGCCAGCCGGGCGAGGTTCCACTGCACGGCGGCGGGCTGGTTGCCGTAGGCGTAGCGGCCGCCGTGGTCGATGGAGCTGTAGACGGTGGCGGGGTCGTAGGCGTCGAGGAACGCGCAGGGGCCGTAGTCGATCGTCTCCCCGGACAGCGTCGTGTTGTCCGTGTTGAGCACCCCGTGGACGAACCCGACGAGCATCCAGCGCGCCACCAGCTCCGCCTGGACGGCCACGACCGCCCCGAACAGCGCCAGGTACGGGTGCTCGGCGCCGGCCGCGGCCGGGTGGTGGCGGGCGATCGCGTGGTCGGCGACCCGCCGCAGCAGGCCGGCGTCCCCCGTGGCGCGCGCGTACTGGACGCTGCCGACCCGCAGGTGCGAGGCGGCGGTGCGGGCGAGGACCGCGCCCGGCAGCGGCACCTCCCGCTGCACGGTCGCGCCGGTCGCGACGACGGCCAGCGACCGGGTGGTGGGGATGCCGAGGGCGTGCACGGCGCGGCTGACCAGGTGCTCGCGCAGCATCGGCCCGACGGCGGCCAGCCCGTCCCCGCCGCGGGAGAACGGCGTGCGCCCGGACCCCTTCAGGTGCAGGTCGCGCAGCCGGCCGCGGGCGTCGGTCAGCTCCCCGACGAGCAGCGCGCGCCCGTCGCCCAGGCGGGGGGAGAACCCGCCGAACTGGTGCCCGGAGTAGGCCTGCGCCACGGGGGTCGCGCCCTCGGGCACCGCCCGGCCCACGAGCACCTGCAGACCCTCGGGGCTGCGCAGCCAGGCGGGGTCGAGGCCCAGCTCGGCGGCCACGTCCTCGTCGAGGACGAGCAGCCGCGGGTCGGGGACCTCGGCGCCCTGCCAGGGGACCGCCATCTCCGGCAGCTCACGGGCGAACCGGTCGGAGAAGGCGGTGGTCGTACCGGGGGCGACGCTCACCCCGTCCAGGCTAGGCGGGGCGTGGACGGGTGGCGAACCCGCCAGCGCGGCCCGGGTGCCCGGCACCGCAGGGTCACCGACGAGCTCGACGTGCCGCGGTCCCGCGCGTCGCGCCGGCGCACGCTCAGCGCTTGAGCACCTCGTGCCAGAGCATGTGCCGGGCGCTGACCCGCAGGCCCGGTGTGGCGACCGCGGCCACCGTCCGCAGGAAGCGGTCGTCCTCGAGCTGGTCCAGCAGCATCGCCGCCAGGTCCTCGCGCGAGCACAGCGCGCCCTCGACCTCGCCCTCCCGCACCGTGTACCCGAGGCCCGCCTGGTCGGTCAGGCCCGGCGGGCGCACGATCGTCCAGTCCAGGTCGCTGGCGCGCACCCGCGCCTCCATCGCGGCCATGTCGTCGTAGACGGTCCTGCCGACGTGGTCGCGCACCACGGCACGGAACGCCTTGCCCGCCGCGCTCCGCGCGGCGCCGGTCACCGTGCTGCGGTCCGGGGGGCGCGAGGGGGTCAGTCCTGCGGAGGTGACCACGACCAGGCGCCGCCGGCGGTACTGGCGCATCGCCTGGACGAGCAGGCGCGCGCTGGCCGAGTACACGCTCACCGGACGGCGGGTGAAGGAGGTGCCGATGGTGCAGACCACCGCGTCGGCACCGGCGACGGCCGCGTCGAGGACGCCCTCGGCGGTGGCGTCGCCGGCGAGGACGTCGAGCCGCTCGTGCCGCAGCGGGAAGGTCCCGGGGTGGCGGGTCAGCGCCCGCACGCGGTGACCGCGGGCCAGGGCCTGGCGCACGACCTGCCGGCCGGTGGGGCCGTTGGCGCCCAGGACCAGCAACCGGTCGTGGCGCGGCTCCGGGCGGGCGTCGTGCTGCGTGGTGGCCACCCCACCACCCTCACTCGACCAACAGTTTTCTGCAAGTCCCACGGCGGTCCTCGCTGGGACCATGGCCGCGTGGACGAGCACCCCGCCCCGACGGACCGCACCGCGCTCACGGGAGCCGAGCTGGACCGGATCGTGACGTGGAACGTCGTGCGAGCGGCGCGCTTCCTGGGGCAGCGCCTGTCCGAGCGCCTGGCCGTCCACGAGCTGAACCCGGTCAACTTCGGGGTGCTCGCCCAGCTCGAGACCACCGGGGAGATGTCCCAGGCCGACCTGGCCCGCGCGGTGCACCTGCGCCCGCAGAGCATCGCCGCCCTGCTCGACGGGCTCGAGCGGCGCGGGCTGCTCGCCCGCACCGGCGACCGCGCGCGGGGGCGCCGCAACCCGGTGCGGATCACCGAGGACGGTCGCGCCGCGCTGCGAGCGGCGTGGGCGGTGGCGACCGGGAGCAACGACCTGGCGGACGCGGGGCTCAGCGACACCGAGAGCGCCCAGCTGAACGGCCTCCTGCTCAAGGTCGTCGGCGCGAGCCGGGGCCGGCTGACCGACGAGTCCGCGTGGGACTGGCGCGAGCGCTGAGGCGCGGCCGGACGGGTGGACGGGGCAACCCGCACGGGCCGCACGACGTCTCCCGGGGGGAGCCGGCGACAGGGGGAGCGGTGGAGGGGTCGTTCGAGGAGTTCGTCACCGCCTGGGGCGGGCGGCTCCTGCGGACCGCGGTGCTGCTGACGGGTGACCGCGCCGAGGCCGAGGACCTGCTGCAGGACGTCCTGGAGCGCCTGTACCCGCGCTGGCGGACGGTGCAGGACCCGCCGGCGTACGTGCGCACCGCCATGTCCCGGGCCGTCACCGACCGGTGGCGGTGGCGCAGCCGCCGGCCGCGGCAGGTGCCGCTGGCCGACCACCACGACGTCGCCGTCGGCGACGGCAGCGTCCACCGGGCGCAGCGCGAGGACCTGCTGGCGCACCTGCGCCGGCTGCCGCCGCGGCAGCGCGCGGTGATCGTGCTGCGCTACTACGAGGACTGGTCGGAGGAGCGCATCGCGGAGGAGCTGGACGTCTCGCGCGGCACCGTCAAGAGCCAGGCGTCCAAGGGGCTGGCGCGGCTGCGCGAGCTGGTGGAGGAGCGCGAGGCCGGGCAGCGGCGCGAGGGGGAGATGAGCAGGTGAACGAGACGTTCGAGCAGCGGTTGCGGCAGGACCTGGCGGCGGCCGTGGAGGAGGTGCGGGCGCCGGACGGTCTGACGCCCGCGGTGCTGCGGGGCGGCCGCCGCCGGCTGCGGCGCCGGCGCGCGCTGGTGACCGCTCCCGTCGCCGTCGCCGCGGCGGGGGCGGTGGTCGCCGGTGCCGCGGGCGGCTGGGGCGGTGGCCGCGACGGGCGCGGCGACGGGCTGGTGGCGGCGCCCGCGCCGTCCACGTCGTCGACGTCGCCGGCGCCCTCGGAGGGACCCGCCCGGGAACCGGCGCCCGGTGACCGCGCCGAGCGCGCGGCGGGTGTCGCGGCCGCCGCGGAACGGCTGACCCGGGAGCAGGAGGACCAGCTGCGCGAGCAGTCGGTGCGGGAGCTGACGGCGAGCGGCTCGCCCGAGCTGGCCGCCTGGTTCGGCGCCGGCTACGTCTACGACGACGCCGTTCGGCTGGGGGAGGTCTGGAACGTGGACGCTGCCGAGGCCAAGGTCCTCGGCGGTGAGGACCTGCTGGCCGGCCGCACGCTGCCGGTCAGCCCGAGCCCGGAACTGCCGCGCACCTCCCCCGGCTGGGAGCTCAACGCGTTCACCGCGTGCGGGTACTCGCCCGCCGACGCGGAGGACCTGGCCGCGCGGTGGGACCTCGACACGTGGGACGCGCAGGTGGAGGCGGGCAGCCGGCTGCTGGCCGGGGAGGTCCTGCCCGTGGTCCCTCCGCGCCCGTGCTCGTGAACTCCCGCGGGTCCGTCGCCGCGCCGGGCAACGCGACCGGGCTCCGCGACGTCTCCCGGGGCATGAGCGATCAGCGACCGCGGAACTCCTCCCCGAGCCCGACCCCGGCTACGGCCGGGCGCCGCGTGCGGGCCCTGACCACGACCCTGCTGGTGGGCGGCGCCGTCCTGGCCGGCGGCAGCGCCTGGGCCGCCTCGGCCGGCACCCCCGCCACCGTCCCCGCGCCGGCCGTGGAACCCGCCGGGGACGTCGTCGCGGGACCCGTGACGGTCGACGACGCGGCGCTCGACGCGTTCTTCGGCGCCGGGTACACCTACGACGACGCGGTCGCGCTGGCCGCGGCCTGGGAGGTCGACAGCTTCGAGGCCAAGGTGCTGGGCGGGCGCGACCTCCTGGCGGGCGGTTCCCTGCCGATCGCCCCCGGCAGCGCCGCCCCGGCGCCGGGTTCTGCGCTGACGGGGGAGGACGCGGCCGTGGACGCGTTCTTCACCGCCGGGTACACGTACGACGACGCGGTGGCGCTGGGCGCGGAGTGGAAGGTCGAGCCGTACGAGGCGAAGGTCGCCGCGGGACAGGTGCTGCTCGCCGGGGACGAGCCGCCGATCGCCCCGGGCAGCGCCGCGCCGGCTCCGTCGCTGGACGAGCCCGCCGCCGTCGACGCGTTCTTCGCCGCCGGGTACACGTACGACGACGCGGTGGCGCTGGGCGCGGAGTGGCAGGTCGAGCCGTACGAGGCGAAGGTCACCGCGGGGCTGCGGCTGCTCTCCGGCGGCGGCCTGCCCGCTCCCGGGACCACCTCCTGACGGGACCGCCACCGGTGGAACCGTTGCCGCGCGCCGGTTTCGAGGTCGAGCTGCTGGCGCCCCGCGGGTCCAGCCGGCTCGACCTCGCCCGCGAGCTGGCCGCCCGCGCGGGCGGCGGCGTCCAGCGCGTCTTCCACGTCGACACCGAGGGTTCCGCCGTCCCCGGGGTGCGGGCGTTCTGGAACCTCACCCCGGGGTTCGAGGTGCGGGGGGGTTCCGGGGAACTCGTCTGCACGCTGGTCGACGACAGCACGATCGTCGACGACCTGGACGCCACCGCCGCACCGCGCCCGGGCTGGTACCGGGTCGTCAGCGACGACGCGCGCCTGCTGCGCCTGGTGCAGCGCCACGCCGACCCGGCGGAGGGGATCGGGTCGGTGCTGGACGGCGCCGCGGCGCTGTTCGGGACGCGGGTGCGGCGGGTCGGGGACGTGCACCGCCTCGACGACGCGGCCGGGGCGAGCGTGGCGATGGCCGCGCCGCTGCCGGGGGAGCGGGAACGGCCCTGCGAGGTCATCACCCCGCCGCTGGTCGCCGACCACGCCGCGGCGCTGGAGGCCCTGCTGGCCCCGGCCCGCGCGGCGGGTTTCACGGTGCCCGCCGAGGCCGCCGTCCACGTGCACCTGGACGCGGCACCGTTCCGCGACGTCGCCGCGTTCCGCCGCGTCGTGCGGTTGTTCGACGAGCACCGCGAGGAGCTGCGGCGGGCGTTCGGCACGAACCCGCGCTGCCGCCGGCTCGCCCCGCTGCCGCCGGACCTGGTGGAACTCGCCCGCCGCGACTGGCCGGACTGGCCGTCGCTGCGCGCGGCGGCCGCTCGCACCGCGGTGACGAAGTTCAGCGACGTGAACCTCACCCGGGTGCTGGGCGTGCGCCCCGGCCCGGACACGCTGGAGGTGCGGGTGCTGGCGGGTTCCGCCGACGGCGCCGCGATCGCGGAGGCGTTCGCGGACCTGGTGCGGCTGCTGGAGTTCCCGGCCGGCTGAGACGGCCGGGATGTCACCGCGGTCTCAGCGGGTGTCCTCCTGCGAGGCGACCACCGCGCGCACCACCCGGGCCCAGACGAGGAGGGACACCGCGAAGGCGGCGAACGCCAGCAGGTGCAGGACGGCCCCGGCGGTCGAGGACCCCGTACCGGTGAGCGGAGCGGTGATCTGCGAGGCGGTGTACGTCAGGACGGAACCGGTCAGCCACGTCGTCCACCAGGCGGTCAGCGGCGGACGCGGCGCCGCGCGTCCGGGCGAGCCGACCGCAGAGGCGGCCGCGGCGTCGCGCACCACCTGGTACGGGAACCAGAACGAGACGACGGGGACCAGCCACCCCCACCACACCCACGCGCGGGCGCGGACGTGGGGATGCGTCGGTGACAGTTCCTCCGCGTTGCGGCGCACCCGCGACAGCCACAAGCACGTCACGACGAAGGAGACGACCCACGCGAGCCCCGTCAGGCCGGTGACGACGTCGTAGGTGGTGGGGAACCGCGCCGCGTCGTACCCGGCGGCGGTCAGCGCCGAGGCCCCCTCGCCGACGGTGACGAACCCCGCCACCGCGACGGCGGCCGTGCCGAGGGCCCGCACGGGACGCAGGCGCACAGGTGCCGGGGGCGGGCGTTCCCCGGGAGGGGGTCCGAGGCCCCGGTCGCCGGGTCCGCCCGGTGCCGCGGGCAGGGTCCAGGGGTCGTCCTGCGGTGCTCCGCTCACCGGCCGTCAGCCCCGCGCCGCCAGCAGCTGCCGCATCTCCTCGATCTCGGCGGTCTGCGAGGTGCCGATCTCCTCGGCCAGCACGAGCGCCTGCGGGTTCGTGCCCTCCCGCAGCTGGGTCTCGGCCATCTCCACCGCACCCTCGTGGTGCTCGACCATCATCTCCAGGAACATCCGGTCGAACTCGGCGCCGCTGGCCTCGCGCAGCTGCGTCATCTGCTCCGGCGTCATCATCCCCGGCATCGAGGAGTGGTCCGTCGAGGAGCCGCCCCCGTGCGCGCCGTGCGGGTCGGTGCCGCCCGTCTCCGCGCCCCAGGCCTGCAGCCAGCCGCGCATCAGCTCCATCTCCGGCTGCTGCGCCGCCTCGATGCGGGAGGCGAGGTCCAGGACCTCGGGGTCCTCGGTGCGGCTGGGCGCCAGTTGCGCCATCTCGACCGCGCCCTCGTGGTGGACCAGCATCGCCTGGGCGAACTCGACGTCCGCGTCGCCGTGCTCGGCGTCCACGGTCGCGCCGCCGCCGGGCTGCTCGGTGGGGCTGTCCGCCGGGGCCGCGGCCGGGGGCGGGGTGCTCGCGGTGTCCGCGGTGCCGTCCCCGCAGGCGGCGAGGCCGAGGACGGCGGCCGCGGCGACGGCGGCCAGGCGGGCGGGGGTGGGACGGGTGGGCACGGGCGCCTCCGTGGTGCGTCGCGGGTGTCCGGCTCGTGGCCCCACCGTAGGCACGGGTCGAACTCGGGCGCCCGTCGGCGCCGCGAGGCCCCCGGCGCTCAGCGCGCGCGGTGGTGCGGTGGCTCGGGTGCTGCCGCCTCGTCGCCCTCGTCGCCCTCGTCGCCAAGACCTCCGCGTTCCAGGGCGGCGTGCCGCTCGAACGGATCCTCGACGTCCGTGTCGACGTGCTCGTCGAGCGTGCGGCGCAGCTCGTCGGCCTTCCCGTCGCCCAGCGGGCGCAGGGCACCGGCGACCTCCTCCACAGGGACGAAGGTTCGCGGCCCGGACGACACGTCGCGGTACGGGCCGGCGCTGGCGACGGGACGGTCCCCCGCCTCCACCGCGTCGACGTGCTCCTCCAGCGCGTCGGCCAGCGGCCCGAGGACGCTGCGGGGCAGGGCGTGGCCCATCCCGGGCACCGTCACCAGCCGCGCGGAGCCGACGACCTCGGCCAGGTGGCGGGCGTGCGGGGGCGGGTTGACGGGGTCGGCGGGCGCCTCGACGACGAGCACCGGGACGCCCACGGCGGCCAGTTCCGCGCCGCGCTCGAGACCGGACGGGTCGGCGAGCGCGTGCGCGGTGGGCGAGCGCCACGTGCCGCTGTGGGCGGCGACCCGCCGTTCCAGCTCGCGGAACTCCTCGGGGTCGAACGGGGCGTCCGGGCCGTTGAGGACGCGCCAGTGCTCCACCCGCCACGCGAGCTCGGCGTCCTCGTCGCGCTCGGCGCCCAGCTCCTGCCACAGCTGGAGCAGTTCCGGTGCGGGGCCGGGCAGCTCCCCGGCACCGGTGGTGTCCGCCAGGCCCGCGCCGAGGGCGGCGGTGGCGAACACGGTGGCGCTGCGCAGCCGCTGCGGCGCGTCGAGCAGCAGCAGCTGCACGAGGACACCGCCCATCGACATGCCCACGACGTGCGCGCGCTCGACGCCGAGGGCGTCCAGGACCCGCACGGCGTCGCCGGCGAGGTCGCGCAGCGCGTAGGGGCGCTCGTCGAACGCGCGGCTGGAGCGGCCGGTGTCGCGGTGGTCGTAGCGCACGACGCGGTACCGGCGGGCGAGGCGGTCCACGAGCTCCTCGGGCCACGTCAGGCCGCTGGCGTTGGCGCCCATGACCAGCAGGACGACGGGGGCGGCCGGGTCGCCGCGCTCCTCGACCCACAGGTCGACGCCCTCGGCGACGGGGACGACGTGCTCCACGGTTGCCACGGCGACGACCCTCGCAGCGCTCGCCCGGGGCGGTCCACCGGGTTTCGGGGTGCTCGCCGCGGTGCCAGGGTGGCCGGGTGGGACTCATCGGGATCACGGGTGCGACGGGCGCGGTCGGCGGGCGGGTGGCGCGGCGGCTGGCCGCGGCCGGGGTGGCGCAGCGCCTCGTGGTGCGCGACCCCTCGCGGGCGCCGGACCTGCCGGCGGACGTGCGGGTGGCGCGGTACGGCGACGGCGGGGCGCTGCGGCACGCGTTCGACGGGGTGGACGTGCTGCTGCTCGTCTCGGCCTCCGAGGACGCCGACCGGGTCGCGCTGCACCGCAGCGCGGTGGAGGCGGCGGCCGAGGCGGGGGTGCGCCGCGTCGTCTACACCTCGTTCCAGTCGGCGGCGCCGGACTGCACGTTCACCTTCGGCCGCGACCACGCCGCCACGGAGGAGCTGCTGGCGGCCAGCCGGCTGGAGACGACGGTGCTGCGGAACTCCTTCTACCTGAACGTGCTGCCGGAGTTCGTCGTGGACGGCGCGCTGCGCGGGCCGGCGGGCTCGGGGCGGGTCGCGGCGGTCGCCCGCGACGACGTGGCCGACGTGGCGGTGGCGGCGCTGCTGGACGAGGAGCACTCCGGCCGCACGTACGACGTGACGGGCCCGCAGGCGCTGACGCTCGCCGAGGTGGCCGCCGAGATCGGCCGCGCCACCGGTGGGGAGGTGACGTACGTGGAGGAGACCGTCGAGGAGGCGTACGCCTCGCGGGCGTCCTCGGGCGCGCCGCGCTGGGAGGTCGACGGCTGGGTGAGCACGTACACGGCGATCGCGAACGGCGAGCTGGAGGCCGTCTCGGACGTGGTGCCGCGGCTGACGGGCCGCCCGGCGACGAGCCTGCGAGAGCTGCTGGCCCGCCGCTGACACCGGCCCGCTGCCGGCACGCGCCCGCCCGCCCGGCTCGTAGGGTCGGCGCGTGCCCCGCCCGGACCCCCACCCCGCCGGCGACCTCGCCGACGACCTGCACCGCCTGCACGGCGCCCCCTACGCGCGGTACCGGTCGCTGAGCGCCACCTACCCGCTGGCGCCGGGCGCGACCGTCCGGCTGCTGCGCGCGCAGGCCGACCCGTTCGCCCCGCCGAGCCGCCTGGAGGTGCGGGTGGACGCGGCCGCGAGCGGGCTGGCCGCGGTGGGCCTGGGCACCGAGCCGCGCCGGCGCGCCACGGCCTCCTTCCTGGCGCGCGCCGCCGCCCGGCACGGGCGCACGTTCCGCGTCGACGCCGGCGGCCAGGAGGTGCTGCAGCGCACCAGCTGCGAGGTCGCCGCCGACGGCGCCGTCGTCCTGCGCTGCGGCTACCACCTGCCGGGCCCGCGCCGGCGGATCGACGGGCGCACCGCCGCGCACGAGCTGACCGGCGAGCTGCCCGCCCTCGTCGCCGCCCGCCTGCTGCTGGCCGCCCACGACGCCGCGGAGGTGACCGCGTTCGCGGACGCCGTGGAGGACGCCGGCGCCCTGCGCGCCGCCCTGGAGCCGAGGGGCCTGGTCGCGTTCGTCGCCGACGGCGCCGTCCTGCCCCGCCGCAGCGGCGTCGACGACCGGCCCGCCCTGGACGCCGTCCCCTTCGCCTCCCCGGACTCCGTGCGCGTGGCCGTCGACCTGCCGCACCGCGGCCGCACCACGGGCGCGGGGATCGCCGCGGGGGTCACGGTCGTCGTCGGCGGCGGGTTCCACGGCAAGTCCACGCTGCTGCGCGCCCTGGAGGCCGGGGTCCACGACCACGTGCCCGGCGACGGGCGCGAGCTCGTCGTCACCCGCGCCGACGCGGTGGCGGTCCGCGCCGAGGACGGGCGCGCGGTGACCCGCGTGGACGTGGGCGCCTTCGTCACCGGCCTGCCCGGCGGGCTGGACCCGCGCGACTTCAGCACCCCCGACGCCTCCGGGTCGACGTCGCAGGCCGCCGCCGTCGTCGAGGCGCTGGAGGCCGGCAGCCGGCTGCTGCTGGTGGACGAGGACACGGCGGCGACGAACCTCATGGTCCGCGACGCGCGCATGCAGGCCCTGGTCGCCAAGTCCGCCGAGCCGCTGAACCCGTTCGTGGACCTCGTGCGCTCCCTGCACGCCGACCACGGCGTCTCGACGGTCCTCGTCGTGGGCGCCTCGGGCGACTTCCTCGACGTGGCCGACCGGGTGCTGGCGATGCGGGAGTTCACCTGCGCCGACGTCACCGACCGCGCCCGCGAGGTGGCGCGCACGCCCACGGGCCGCGTCGCGGAGGCCGGGTCGTTCCCCGCCGTGCGCCACCGGGTGCCCGACCCGCGCTCGGTGGACGCCACCGCCCGCGGCCGGCGCCGGGTGGGCGCGCGCGGCACCGACACCCTCCTGCTGGGCGAGCACGAGGTGGACGTGCGCGCGGTGCGCCAGTTCACCGACGCCGCGCAGGTCACCGGCGCCGGGCACGCCCTGGCGCGGATGGTCTCCGCCGGCCACCTGGACGGGCGGCGCACCCTGGCCCGGGCGCTGGACCTGCTGGAGGCCGACCTGGCCGCCGACCCGCCGTTCGGCTGGCTGGAGGGCGCCACCGCCGACGTGGCGGTGCCCCGCCGGCACGAGGTCGCCGCCGCCCTGGACCGGCTGCGGGCCCTGCGGGTGCGCGCGGTGGGCTGACGCTCACCCGAACGGCGGCCGGGCCGGGCCCGCTCCGCGCGCGGGCGGGTGAAACCGCCCGCCCGGCCGGCGCGCCGCCTCCACCCCGCTGCTCCGCGCGCCGAGAGCTGTGACGTGCACGTGCGGCCCCCGGCGACCCCCGCCCCCGTGGTGCCGCGCGCCCTGGCCGCGGTGCTGCTGGCGGGTGCCCTCGCCGCGGCCGGCGCCCTCGCGCCCGGCCTGGACGCCCGCGCGGCCGGTGCCCTGCTGTTCGTCGTGCAGGGCACGGCGTGGGCGCAGCTGCGCCGCACCGCGCTGCTGCGCCCCGCCGAGCGGCACGTGTGGGGCTGGATCGCCGGTGGCGCCGGCGTCCTGGCCGCCGGCGCGCTGCTGGGCCTGACCGGGGACCTGCTGAGCGCCGCGGGCGCCGCGGGTCCGCTCGCGACCTGGCTGGACCTGGCGCCGCGGCTGTCGGCGCTGGCGGCCGTGCCGTTCCTCTACCAGGGCCTGGTGCGCTGGAACCCGTTGCGGACGTACACCTCCGACAGCGGTGACTGGGTCAACGGGATGAGCGCCGTGCTGACCCTGAGCGCCGTCGGCGTGCTCGCCGTGCGGTGGTCGGGCTCCGCGCAGGCCGCCTGGTCGCTGCCGCAGCTCCTGGCGTGGGCGGGGCTGCTCGGCGGGCTGGTCGTGCTCGTGGGCACCGCCGTGACGGTCGCGGTCATCGGCGGCCTGCAGCGCGACCTGCGCACGTGGGCCGTCACGGCCGTCCTGGTGGCGCTGACCGCCGCGGTGCTGCTGCTGGGCTCGCGCGACCCCGTGGGCGGGACGCCGCTGCAGGCGGTGTGGGCGCTGGCGCTGCTGGCGCTGGCGGTGACGGGCGCGAGCGCGCCGGGCGTCGTGCCGGTGCCGGCGCGCGCGGAGGTGCCCACCGCCGGGGCCATCGCCGTCCTGTTCGCGGCGATCGTGGTCCTGGTCCTGGCCGGCCTCACCACCTCCAGCGGCGTGACGCCCACCGTCCTGGCGGGTCTGGCCGTGCTGGGGGTGGCGCTGCGCGTGGGGCACCTCGTGCACGAGACGGCGCTGCTGGCCGAGTCGCGCCACCAAGCGCTGACCGACGACCTGACGGGCGTGCCGAACCGGCGCGCCCTCGTGCAGCGCCTGGAGGACCTGGACGCCCGGGAGGGCGCCGCGCTGCTGGTCGCGGACGTGGACCGCTTCAAGGAGGTCAACGACCGCTGGGGCCACGAGCGCGGCGACGAGCTGCTGCGCCTGGTGGTGGCCGCGGCGGGGGAGGCGCTGCCGCGCCGGGGGCTGCTGGCGCGCCTCGGCGGGGACGAGTTCGCGGTCCTGCTGCCGGGCCTGGACGACGCGGCGGCCGTCGCGGTGGCGCGGCGCGTGCGCGAGGCCGTCCTCGCGCGGGTGGCGGTGGCCGGCGCCCGCTACGACGTGGCCTCCGGCGTCGGCCTGAGCGTCGGCGTCGCCACCGCGGGCCCCGGGCCGCTGGACGCCGACGACCTGCTGCGCCGCGCGGACGCGGCCATGTACAGCGTCAAGACGCGCTCGGGCCCGTCCGCGGCCACCGGTGTGGAGGTGTTCGACCGGGCCGTGGACGAGCGGCTGCGCGACCGCGCGGCCCTGCTGGCCGACCTGCGCGCGCTGCTCGACCCGGCCGGCTCGGGGGGCCGGGGCGCGCGGGACGTGGGCGAGCTGGTCGTCGTCCACCAGCCGCAGGTCACCGTCCCGGACGGCGTGGTGGTGGGCGCGGAGGCGCTGGTGCGCTGGCGGCACCCCGAGCGCGGGACGCTGCCGCCGCCGGCGTTCCTGGACCTCGTCGAGGAGCACGGGCTGATGGACGCCCTGACCCGCGTGGTGCTGACCACGGCCGTGCGCGACGCCGCCGGCTGGTCGGTGGAGGGGCGGCCGCTGCGGGTGTCGGTGAACCTGTCGGCGTCCACGCTGGCCTCGCCGGCGCTGCTGGACCTCGTCGACGAGGTGCTGGCCGCCTCGGGCTTCGACCCGTCCCGGCTGGTGCTGGAGGTGACCGAGACGGCCCTCATGGCCGACCCCGGGGTGGCGCTGGCCGTCGCGCACGCGCTGACCGCGCGCGGGGTGCAGCTGAGCATCGACGACTACGGCACGGGCTACTCCTCGCTGGCGTACCTGACGGACCTGCCGGCGGCGGAGCTGAAGCTGGACCGCGCGTTCACCACGCGCCTGCTCTCGGAGCCGCGCACCACCCAGGTGGTGCACGCCACCGTGGAGCTGGCGCACCGGCTGGGCCTGCGCGTGGTGGTGGAGGGCACCGAGGACGCGGCGACGTTCGACCGCCTGTACGTGCTGGGCGCCGACGAGTCGCAGGGCTGGCTGCACGGGCGGCCGGTGCCCGCGGCGGAGTTCAGCCGGCTGCTGGGTCATCCGGCGCCCGCGTCCCCGTCGTCGGCGTCGAGCGTCCCGACCGCTCGGCCAGCAGGTCGCGGATCTCGGTGAGCAGCAGGACGTCCTCGCCGGGGGCCTTCGGCTCCTCGACCGCCCCGGCCTTGCGCAGCGACAGGAGCCGGTTCACCGGCGTGACGATGAGGAAGTAGACGACCGCGGCGACGACGAGGAAGTTCAGGACGGCGCCGACGACCGTGCCGAGCTGCAGGCCGACGCGGGTGCCGTCCTCCAGGGTGCGCAGGGTCAGCACCCACGTGCCGTCCAGGTCGGGCGCGCCGCCGACGGCGGCGATGACCGGGTTGACCAGCCCCTCGACGACCGAGGTGACGACGGCGGTGAACGCCGTGCCGATGACGACGGCGACGGCGAGGTCGATGACGTTGCCCCGCAGGACGAAGTCCCGGAAACCCTTGACGAGCGACACGGTGGCCCCCTGCTCGAGCGGTCGGTGGTGATCGCGAGCCTAGGGGCGGTGCGGTGCCCGCGGGGAGAGCCCCCGCGGGGGGCCGCGCACCGGGCCGGTGCGGGCGGGGCATGCTGCCCGGGTGAGCGACGCGCCGCTGGACCTCGCCGTCGTCGGCCTCGGGGCGGCGGGGGCGTCGCTGGCGCACCGGCTGGCGGGCACCGGCGCCCGGTTCGCGGTGTGGGAGGCCCCGGCGTCCTCGGCGGCGCGCACGCAGGAGCGCACGTGGTGCACGTGGGGGCCGGGCGCGGGCCCGGACGCCGGGCCGGGCCCGTTCGGGCCGCTGGTGGCGGCGCGCTGGTCGCGGCTGCGGGTCGTCGCGCCCGGCGGGGCGGTGCTGCACCTGGACCTGGGCGGCTGGCGCTACCGGATGCTGCGCTCGACCGACGTGGAGCGCGCGGTCCGCGCGCGGCTGGCGGCGGCGGGGGTGCCGCTCGTGGAGGCCGTCGTGGACGAGCTGGTGCCCGCGCCGGGCGGGGTGCGGGTGGGGGTCGGTGGGCCGCTGGCGCGCGCGGTGCTGGACACGCGGCCGGTGCCGCTGCCGCGGGCGCCGGGCACCACGACGCTGCTGCAGCACTTCCTGGGGCACCGGGTGCGCGCGGCGCGGCCGGTGTTCGACCCGGGCGCGGTGACGCTGATGGACTTCCGCGTCCCGCAGCCGGCGGGCGGGGTGGCGTTCGGCTACGTGCTGCCGACCTCCGAGCGCGAGGCGCTGGTGGAGTACACGGAGTTCTCCGCCGGCCTGCTGACCGGCGCGCAGTACCGCGAGCGGCTGGACGCGTGGACGGAGCGCGCGGGGTTCGGCGCGCTGGAGGTGCTGGGCACCGAGCACGGGGTCATCCCGATGACCGACGCCTCGTTCCCCGGCTCGGACGTGCCGGGGGTGGTGCGCTTCGGCGCGGCGGCGGGGGCGGTGCGCCCCTCGACGGGGTACGCGTTCAGCGTCCTGCAGCGGCAGGCCGACGCGTTGGCGGCCCGGGTGGCGGCCGGGGCGCCGCCGGTGCCGCCGCGCCCGCACGGGCGCCGGCACCTGCTGATGGACGCGGTGCTGCTGGCGGGGATCGCCTCGGGGCGCCTGGACGGGGCGGCGGTGCTGTGGCGGCTGTTCGAGCGCAACCCGGTGCAGCGGGTGCTGGGGTTCCTGGACGGCGCGACGGGACCCGCGGACGACGTGCGCCTCATGGCGTCGTCGCCGCGGGTCCCGATGCTGGGGGCGGTGGCCGAGCTGGGCCGCCGGCGCGCGCTCAGGCGCTGAGGACGGCCTCGACGTCGAGCTGCAGGTCGACCTCGTTGGCGACGACGAGCCCGCCGTTGTCCAGGCGGGCGTCGAACTCCAGGCCGAAGTCGCGGCGGTTGATCCGGCCGGTGGCGGAGAACCCGATCCGGGTGCCGCCGTAGGCGTCGGGGCCGAGGCCGGAGACCTCGACGGTCAGGACGACGGGGCGGGTGACGCCCTTGAGGGTCAGGTCGCCGGACAGGCGGAAGTCCTCGCCGTCGTGGGTGAGGCCGGTGGAGGTGAAGACGGCCTCGGGGAACTCCTCGGCGGAGAAGAAGTCGTTCGTGCGCAGGTGGGCGTCGCGCTGCTCGTTGAAGGTTGTGACGCTCGTGACGTCGATGGTGGCGCGCACGGTGGAGGCGGCCGCGTCCTCGGCGGTGACGAGCTCGCCGGCCACGGCGCCGAAGCGGCCGCGGACCTTGCTGACGGCCATGTGCCGCACGGTGAAGGACACCTCCGAGTGCGAGGCGTCGATCGTCCACGTGCCGGCGCGCCAGCCGGGGACGGCGGGCAGGGCGGGCGCGGTGCGCTCGAGCACGGCGGTGCCGGTGGCGCCGTCGGCGGGGGCGGAGCTCTTGCTGCGGCTGAACCAGGACACGGGGGACCTCCGGGGAGAAGTGCTTGCAGCTTCAAGTGCTGACCTGACGGTACAGGTGAACAACTTGAAGCTGCAAGCATTCCCGGGGGCTCACCCGGACGGCGTCAGACCACCGTGCCCCGCTCGAAGAACCACGCCACCACCAGCGCGCCCGGGTCCACGACCCCGCGGGCCGCCTCCCCCACGTAGCTGGCCCGGCCCCGCGTCGCGCGCGAGGCCTGCGTGCCGCGCACCCCGTCCGCCGCCGCCCGGTAGGCCGCGCTCAGCGCCGAGACCGCCGGCACGCCCGCGTGCGCCGCGTCCTCCAGCGCCCGCGCCGCCGGGTCCATCGCGTCGACCATCGTCTTGTCGCCCGGCTGCGCCCCGCCCAGGCGCTGCACGCAGTCCAGCCCCGCGCGGGCCGCGCGCGCCAGGTCCTGCGCGCTCGCGCTCTCCCCGCACTCGCGCGCGAACTCGCGGAACCACATGCCCAGCAGCGGCCCGCTCGTCCCGCCCGTGTCGAGGAACCCCAGCGACACCGCCTCGAACACCCCGCCCGCGGTGTACGGGCGGCCCTGGCGGATCCGCTCGTCGGCGCTGCGCACCGCCGCCGAGAGGTTGTGCCCGAAGTCGCCGTCGCCGGACAGCCGGTCCAGCTCCGTCAGCTCGTCGGCGCGCGAGCGCACCTGCTCGGAGAAACCCCGCCACCAGGCCCGCGTCCGCCGCCCGTCCAGGTCCGCCGTGCGCGGCCCGCGCAGCGGCTCGACCTCGCGGCCGTCCTCCAGCAGCGCCAGCCCGTCCGGCGCGCGCGCGGTCGTGCCCGCGGCGGTGCCGGCAGGGGTCCGCGCCGGGGTCCCGCCCCGCTCGTCCACCGCCCTCACCTCGTCCAGGCCGGGGTGCGCACGGGGGCGTCCCACAGGCGCACCAGCTCGTCGTCGGCCGGTACCAGGGCCACCGACAACCCGGCCGTGTCGAGGGCCGTGACGGGGGAACCCAGGTAGGAGCGGGCGACGCTGACACCGCGCCGGTCGAGCACGCGGACCACCTCCCGGTAGGCGAGGGACAGTTCGAGGGGGTGCGTGGAACCGAGGCCGTCGACGACGAGCAGCACCGCGTCGCCGCGGGAGACCTCCACGGCGTCCGCGACGGGTGCGACCAACTGCTCGACGAGGTCGGCGGCGGGCGCGAACGGGCGCCGGTCGACGCCGCGCTCGCCGTGGATGCCGACGCCGAACTCCACCTCGTCGGCCGGCAGGTCGAACGACGGCCAGCGCTCCCCGGGGTGCGTGGGAGCGCTCAGCGCCAGGGACAGGCTGCGCGCGCGGGCCGCGACGCGCCGCCCCAGCGCGGCCACGTCGGCCAGCGGCGCGCCGGCCTCCGCCGCTGCGCCGCAGACCTTCTCGACGACGAGGACGGCCGTCGTGCCGCGCCGGCCGGGGCCGGAGTCCAGCCCCGTCACCGCCGGGTCGGTGGCCAGGTCGTCGGCGACGAGCACCTGCTCGACGTCGACGCCGTCGTCGTGGGCGATCTCGGCGGCGATCCGGAAGTTCAGGACGTCGCCGGTGTAGTTCTTCACCACGTGCACGACTCCGGCGCCGGTGTGCGCGGCGCGCGTGGCCGCCGCGACCTGCAGCGCCGTGGGGCTCGTGAACACCCGCCCCGGCACCGCGGCGTCGAGCATTCCGGCACCGACGAAACCCGTGTGCAGGGGTTCGTGGCCGGCGCCGCCACCGGCCACGAGCGCCGTCTTGCCGGGCCTGCGTCCCGCCGGGGCGCGCAGCAGGAAGTCCGGGTCGGAGCTGAGGGAGACGAGGTCGCGGTGGGCGAGGGCGAAGCCCTCCAGCGCCTCGTGGACGAAGCTGTCGCGGTCGTTGAGGAACTGCCGGCGACCGGGCACGTCGCGCGGCGGGCTGCGGTGCGTGCTGGTGACGCTCACGGGCGGACCCCCTCGCGGTCGGGGCGCTGCTCGTCCTCGGGCAGCGCCCCGAGCCTGGCACGCGGCGCCCGCGCCCGCACCTCCACCGGCGCACCGCGCCGCGTAGCCTCGCGGGGGTGGCGGTGCGGCTGGTGACGATCGGGGCGCAGCACTGGCGCGAGCTGCGCGACCTGCGCCTGCGGATGCTCGCCGACACCCCCCACGCCTTCGGCGACCGCCTCGAGCGCGCCGCCGCCTACGGCGACGCGGAGTGGCGCGCCCGGGCCGCCCGCTGGCAGGCGCCGGGCAACCACGCGACCGCCGCGACGGAGCTGACGACGGGGCGCTGGGTGGGGATGGTCGGCACCGTCGTCCAGGACGACGGCCGCCTGTTCGTGGTCTCGGTGTTCGTCGACCCCGCCCACCGCGGCCGCGCGGCGGGCACCGCGGACGCCCTCCTGGACGCCGAGCTGGCGCGCGCCCGCGAGCGCGGCTGGTCGCGGGTGCACCTGCACGTGCACGAGGACAACGAGCGGGCGCGGCGCTGGTACGCCCGGCGCGGCTTCACCGCGACGGGCGTGCGGGTGCCCTACCTGCTGGACCCCTCGCGGGAGGAGGTCGAGATGGTCCTCGACCTGGCCCTTCACTCACAGTAACCGTTCAGCTTTGAACTTCGTCCTCAAGGCGGCTGTGACCTGCGCCGATGCTCGGGTTGTCAGTCACCCAGCGTCGCAGACAGCGACCGGATCGCCGGAGGAGTCCCCCGTGTCCACGCCCCGCGCCCTCACCGCCCTCATCGTCAGCGGGGCCCTGCTCACGGGCGCCGCCGCCCTCGCCCCCGCCGCCTCCGCCTCCGCGGCCACCAGCACCACCACGAAGGTCGTCAAGACGACCACCACGACGACGACCACCACGGGTCACCTGCGCGTCTCCACCACCGGCCACCTGCGCTGAGGCGCCCGTCCCGGCCCGTCGCGGGCCGGGACGCGCGCGGTCTCAGGCGGCGCTGGACGTCTGCGCCGACCCCTGCGGAGCGCCCGCCGGTGCGTCGACGGACGCGTCCTCCGGTGCCTCCTCCGGTGCCTCCTCCGGTGCGTCGCCGGGTACTGGGCCACCGCCCCATCCGCCCGGGCCGCCGCGACCGCCGGGCCGCTCCGGCAGCTCGCGGTCCACGAGCTCGCCGACCCGCTCCGCCAGCTCGTCCGCGCGCTCGTCGGCCTCCTCCTGCGTCAGCCGGCCGTCGTCCACCGCCCGCTGCAGGCGCTCGCGGCCGGCGGCCACCAGGGCGTCGACCAGCTCCTGCCGGTCCACGCCCTGCGCCTCGGCCACGCCCGCGAGGGTCGCCCCGTCCTGCGCCAGCGCCGTGCGCAGCTCGTCGGCGTCCAGCCCGAGCGCCTCCGCCGCCGCGTCCAGGCCGCCGGGACCGCCGAACCCGCCCGGCCCGCCGAACCCGCCGGGGCCGCCGTGCCCACCGTGCCCGCCCGGGCCCAGCGCGTCCGAGCCGGCCAGCGCGTCGGCCACCTCGCCGGCCTGCTCATCGGTGATCGTCCCCTCGTCCACGAGCCCGGTCAGCGCCTGCCTGATGGCGCCGACCCGCTCCGTGACCCGGTCGTCCACCTCCGTGGCCGCGGCCACGGGCCCGCTGAGCAGCAGGGCCAGCCCGCCGGCGGCCGCCAGCCCGGTCGCCCCCGCCGCCACGCGCCTCGTCCTCGTCCTCACGTCCGTCCCTCCTCCCGCGCCGGACCCTCGCCGGCACCGGGCACCAGGTCTCGGCCACCCGGCTGTGCCGCGGCTGTGGTGAGCACCGGTGCCAGGTGGGAGACCGCGGCGGCCGCGGGGGCCACCGCGGACCCCTGCTCGAAACTTTCGGGTCGTTGACCGCAAATGTCGGGACCCCCTAGCGTGGGCCGGGCCCGGCACGCCTCACCGCGACGCCCCCGCCGGGTCCGACCGCCGACCCGGAGGACGCAGATGTCCCTGCCCGCACCGCCGCTGCACGACCACGAGTGGCAGGACCCCGCCCTCCCGCTGTCCGAGCGCGTCGAGAAGCTGCTCGCGGCGATGACGCTGGAGGAGAAGCTGGGCCAGCTCGGCAGCGTCTGGCTGCGCGACGCCGACGGCGCCAACGTGGCCCCCGGCCAGGACGAGTTCACCGTCGGCGCCACCTACGAGAACATCGCCCGCGACGGCCTGGGCCACCTGACCCGCACCTTCGGCACGCGCCCGGTCGAACCCGCCGAGGGCGTCGCCCTGCTGCGCGAGCACCAGCGCTTCCTGCGCACCCGCACCCGCCTGGGCGTGCCCGCCATCGCCCACGAGGAGTGCCTGGCCGGGCTGACCGCCTTCCGGGCCACCATCCACCCCGTGCCGCTGGCCTGGGCCGCCGCCTTCGACGCCGAGCTGGTGCGCGAGATGGCCGCCGCCGTCGGCGCCGACATGGCCGCCCTGGGCGTGCACCAGGGCCTGGCCCCCGTCCTGGACGTCGTGCGCGACTACCGCTGGGGCCGCGTGGAGGAGACCCTCGGCGAGGACCCGCACCTGGTCGCCGAGCTGGCCACCGCCTACGTCGCCGGGCTGGAGTCCGCCGGGGTCGTCGCCACCCTCAAGCACTTCGCCGGGTACTCCGCCTCCCGCGGCGCCCGCAACCACGGCCCCGTCTCGATGGGCCGGCGCGAACTGCTCGACGTCGTCCTGCCCCCGTTCGAGCGCGCCCTGCGCGACGGCGGCGCCCGCTCGGTCATGCACTCCTACTCCGACGTGGACGGCGTGCCCTCCGCGGCCGACGAGTGGCTGCTGACCGAGCTGCTGCGCGGGGAGTGGGGCTTCGAGGGCGTCGTCGTCTCCGACTACTGGGGCGTGCCGTTCCTGCAGCGCTCGCACGGCGTGGCCGCCACCGAGGGCGAGGCCGCGGCGCTCGCGCTGCGCGCCGGCGTGGACGTCGAGCTGCCGCAGACGGAGTCCTACGGCGAGCCGCTGGCCGAGCTGGTGCGCTCCGGCGCCGTCGACGAGGCGCTCGTGGACCGCGCGGTGCGCCGCGTCCTGCGGCAGAAGGGCGAGCTGGGCCTGCTCGACGCGCACGCGGAGGAGGAGCCCCCGGCCGTCGTGCCCGACCTGGACGCCCCCGACCGCCGCGCCATCGCCCGCCGGATCGCCGAGCGCTCGGTCGTGCTGCTGCGCAACGAGTCCGGGACGCTGCCGCTGGCGCAGGACGTGCGCCGCATCGCCCTCGTCGGGCCCGCCGCGCACGACGCCTCGACGTTCTTCGGCTGCTACTCCTTCCCCAACCACGTGCTCAAGGAGCGCCCCGAGCTCGGCCTGGGCGTCGAGGCGCCCACGCTGCTGGACGCGCTGCGCGCCGAGCTGCCGGGCGCCGAGGTCGAGCACGTCGCCGGCTGCACCGTGCGCGGGGACGACCGCAGCGGTTTCGCCGCCGCGCAGGAGGCCGCCGCGCGCGCCGACCTCGTCGTGCTGGCCGTCGGCGACGAGGCGGGCCTGTTCGGCGCCGGCACCTCCGGCGAGGGCTGCGACGTGGAGGACCTGCGCCTGCCCGGCGTGCAGGCCGACCTGGTGGCGGCCGTGCAGGAGGCCGCGCAGCGCGCCGGGACGCCCAGCGTCCTCGTCGTCGTCTCCGGCCGCCCCTACGCGCTGGGCGCAGCGGCCGACGCCGCGGGCGCCGTCCTGCAGGCGTTCATGCCCGGCGAGGAGGGCGGGCCCGCGCTGGCCGGCGTCCTGTCCGGTCGCGTGGCCCCCTCCGGGCGCCTGCCCGTGCAGGTGCCCGCGCAGGACGCCCCGCACCCGGGCACGTACCTGCAGCCCAAGCTCGGCACGGACGCCGCCGGCGTCAGCTCGCTGCGCAGCGAGCCGGCGTTCTGCTTCGGCCACGGCCTGACCTACACGGAGTTCTCCTACGGCGACCTGCAGCTGGGCGCCGAGGAGGTGCCCGTCGACGGGGCGGTCACCGTCTCCCTCACGGTGACGAACACCGGCGGGCGCGCCGGCACCGCCGTCCCCCAGCTGTACCTGTCGGACCCGGTGGCGACCGTCGTGCGCCCGGTGCGCTGGCTGACCGGGTTCACCCGCGTCGACCTCGAGCCCGGCCAGTCGCGCCGCGTGACGTTCACCGTGCACGCCGACCGCACGGCGCTCGTGGACGCGCGCTACCGCCGCGTCGTCGAGCCCGGCCGGATCGACGTCCACGCGGGCGCCTCGGCGGGCGACACCCCGCTGACCGCGTCCTTCACCCTCGTCGGGTCCGCCCGCGTCGTCGGGCACGAGCGGGTGATGGACACTCCCGTGGAGGTGTCGTGACCGCTGGCCACCTCGGCCAGCGCGTCGCGCCGGAGGGGGTGGTCGCCGTGCCGCGCATGACGATCGCCCAGCTCGCCGAGGCCGCGGGCGTGTCGGTGCCCACCGTCAGCAAGGTCCTCAACGGCCGCAAGGACGTCTCGCCCGGCACGCGGGCCCGGATCGAGCAGCTGATCTCCGAGCACGGCTACCAGCGCCGTCGCACGGGGGCCCGCTCCGGGCCGCGGCTGCTGGACCTGGTGTTCAACTCCCTGGGCAACCCCTGGGCGCTGCAGGTGGTGCGCGGGGTGGAGGGGGCCGCCTCGGCGCAGGGCGTCGAGGTGGTCCTGTCCGAGTGCAGCGTCGGGCGCACCCCGCGCCAGGAGTGGCTGGACAGCGTCCTGGCCCGCCGGCCCACCGGCGTCATCATGGTGTTCTCCGACCTGGAGCCCGACCAGCGCACGCAGCTGGAGGCCCGCGGCATCCCCTACGTCGTCGTGGACCCCGCGGGCGACGACGAGGGGGGCGCCCCCTCGATCGGGTCGGCGAACTTCGACGGCGGCCTCATGGCCACCCGGCACCTCGTGGAGCTGGGGCACCGGCGGATCGCCGTGGTCGGCGGCCCGCGGGACACGGTGCCCAGCCGCGCCCGCGTGGCCGGGCACCGCGACGCCCTGGCCCACGCCGGGCTGGGCGCCGACCTCGTGCGCTGGGGCGACTTCTCCGTCGAGAGCGGTCACGCCCACGGCCGCGAGCTGCTGTCGCGCCCGGACCGCCCGAGCGCCGTGTTCGCCGGCAACGACCTGCAGGCGATCGGCGTGTACCGGGCCGCGCACGAGCTGGGCCTGTCGGTGCCGCACGACCTCTCGGTCGTCGGCTACGACGACCTGCCCGTGGCCGACTGGATCATCCCCGGCCTGACGACCGTGCACCAGCCGCTGCTGGAGATGGCCGACGCCGCCACCAAGCTCGTCCTCGCCCTGGCCGAGGGCGAGCAGCCGCCCGTCCTGCGGATGGACCTGGCCGTGCACCTGGTCGTGCGCGGCAGCACCAGCGCCCCCGCGCGTCCCTGACGCGCCCGCGCGGGCGCGCCGAGGCTCCCGCGCGCCCCGAACACCCACCCACCCCGACCGGGAGGTCACCCCGTGCCGACCCCGCAGCCCTGGTTCCCCGACACCCACCCCTGCTGGCTGCCCGCCGCGCGCGGGCGGCACCTGGCCGCCGCCCGCGTCGAGGTCGACGGCGGCGGGCCGGCCGGCGCGACGGTGCTCGACGAGGTGGCCTCGCTGCGCGCCGAGCTCGGCCTGGGCGAGCCCGCCGCGGACGCGCCGCGCTGGCTGTTCACCACCGCCGGCGCCCCGGACGGTCTGCGCCCCGGGGGTTTCGCCGTCCACCACGACGGCGCGGACCGGGTGGTCCGCGCCCCGGACGGAGCCGGTCTGCTGCACGGGTTCTACCGCGCGCTCGTCGTGCCCGACGTCCTGGACGGCACCGTGGAGGACCCCGCGGTGGACCTGCGGATGCTCGACTCGTGGGACAACATGACCGCCGACGGGGTGATGGGCAGCGTCGAGCGCGGCTACGCGGGCGACTCGGTCCTGTTCCGCGACGGGCGCGTCGTGGAGGACCTCACGCGCGTGCGGGGGTTCCTGCGGCTGATGGCCTCCGTCGGCCTGAACGCCTGGGCCCTGAACAACGTCAACGTGCACGACGCCGAGCGCGGGCTGGTCGACGAGCACCTGCCCGACGTGGCGCGGGTGGCGGACCTGGCGCGCTCCTTCGGCGTGCGGGTGTGGCTCAGCGTCGACTTCAGCTCCCCGATCTCCCTCGGCGGCCTGGACGTCGCCGACCCGCTGGACGAGCGCGTCGCGGCGTTCTGGCGCGAGACCGCCGACCGCCTGTACCGGGCGGTGCCCGACCTGGGCGGGTTCCTCGTCAAGGCCGACTCCGAGGGCCGCCCCGGACCGCACGCGTACGGGCGCGACCACGCCGACGGCGCGAACGTCCTGGCCCGCGCCCTGGCCCCGCACAGCGGCACGGTGCTGTGGCGCTGCTTCGTCTACGACCACCGCCAGGACTGGCGCGACCGCAGCACCGACCGCGCCCGCGCCGCCCACGACCACTTCGTCCCGCTCGACGGCCGCTTCGACGACAACGTCGTGCTGCAGGTGAAGAACGGCCCGATGGACTTCCAGGTGCGCGAGCCGGTGTCCCCGCTGCTGGGGGCGCTGCGGGAGACCACGACGGCCGTGGAGTTCCAGGTCACGCAGGAGTACACGGGCCAGCAGCAGCACGTCTGCTACCTGGCGCCGCAGTGGTCGGAGGTCCTGCGCTTCGACTTCGGCGAGGGCACGAGCGAGCCGCGCACCGTGGCCGACTGCGCGCGCGGCGGCGTGGTGGCCGTCTCCAACGTGGGCGACTCCTGGTGCTGGACGGGCCACCCGCTGGCGCAGGCGAACCTGTTCGCGTTCGGCCGGCTGGCGTGGGACCCGCGGCTGGACCCCGACGCCCTGCTCGGCGAGTGGTCGCGCGCCACCTTCGGCGACGACGAGGAGCTGCTGGCGGGCGTCCACGACGTCGTGGCCGGTTCCTGGCGCACGTACGAGGACCTCACGGCCCCGCTGGGGGTGGGCTGGATGGTCAGCCCGCACCACCACTACGGCCCGGACGTGGAGGGCTACGAGTACACCGCTTGGGGCACCTACCACTTCGCCGACCGCGACGGCGTGGGCGTGGACCGCACGGTCGCCACGGGCACGGGGTACGCGGGGCAGTACCCGCCGGCCCACGCGGCCCGCTACGAGGACCTCGCGACGTGCCCGGAGGAGCTGCTGCTCTTCTTCCACCACGTCGGCTACGGGCACCGCCTGTCCACGGGCGAGACGCTCGTGCAGCGCATCTACGACACGCACTTCGCGGGGGTGGAGGACGTGCGCCGGCGGGCGGCGCGCTGGGAGGAGGTCGCCGACCGCGTGGACGAGCGGACGGCCCAGGAGGTGCGGACGCGGCTGGCCGAGCAGGTGCGCTCGGCGCAGGAGTGGTGCGACCGCATCACGACGTACTTCCACCGCGCCAGCGGCGCGCCGGACGCGCACGGGCGCCGCATCTTCTGACGGCCCACCCCCGACAGCCCGCAGCGGGCCGCCCGGACGCACGGACGGCCCGCTGTCGCGCGTCCGGCCCCCGGGAGGCGGTCCGCCCGGCGCTGGGTGTGCCGACGCTCAACCACTGTCCAGCGAGCTGGACAGTGTCTTGACGTGTCCGCGGGGAGGTGCCTAGAGTCCCCGCCTAGAAAGTGTCGATGCCGACACCGAAACTTTCGAGCGACTCACAGGGAGGTGAGGACGTTGGCGGTGCACGCCCCGACCGGCCAGCCGTCAGGCCAGGCGCCCGTCCCCGCGGTGGGCGTACCCCCCAAGGGCTCCGGAGCCCCGCGCCCCACGTGGCGGCGGGCCGTCGCCCGGGACTGGCGGCTGTACTCGCTGCTGCTGCTGCCCGTGGCGTGGTTCGTGGTCTTCAAGTACCTGCCCATGCTCGGCAACGTCATCGCCTTCCGGCGGTTCGTGCCCGGCGGCAGCGTCTTCGGCGAGGAGTGGGTCGGGCTGGACTACGTCCAGCTCTTCATCGACGACCCGACCTTCTGGAACGTCTTCCAGAACACGCTCGTCCTCGGCACCCTGACGCTCCTCATCGGCTTCCCGCTGCCGATCGTCTTCGCGCTGCTGCTCAACGAGCTGCGCAGCAAGAAGTTCAAGAAGTTCGTCCAGACGGCGTCCTACCTGCCGCACTTCATGTCGATCGTCATCATCGCCGGCATGGTGCTGCAGTTCGTCTCCCTGCGCGGCACCGCCAACCAGGTCATCGGCCTGTTCGGCGCCGGCCCGATCCCCTTCATCCAGGACCCGGACTGGTTCCGCACCATCTACGTCGCCTCCGACGTGTGGCAGACGATGGGCTGGGGCGCGATCCTCTACCTCGCCGCCCTGACGACCATCGACGAGTCGCTGTACGAGGCCGCGCGCATCGACGGCGCCAACCGCTGGAAGCAGACCTGGCACATCACCCTGCCCGGCCTCGCGCCCACGATCATCGTGCTGCTCGTCCTGAACATCGGCACGTTCCTGTCCATCGGGTTCGAGAAGGTCCTCCTCCTCTACAACCCCCTCACCTACCCCACGGCGGACGTCATCAGCACCTACCTGTACCGGGTCGGGCTGGAGTCGAATAGCTTCAGCTACGCCACGGCCATCGGCCTGTTCGAGTCGCTGATCGGTCTGTTCCTCGTCCTGTCGGCGAACGCCCTGTCGCGCCGCATCGTCGGATCGAGCCTGTGGTGAGCGCGCCGACGGTCGACCTCAGCGACGTCCGCGCGGTCCCGGCGTCCACCATCAAGGACTCCCGCGGCTACCGCGCCTTCCGGGTGGTCAACGTCGTCGTCCTGTCCCTCGTGGTCGTGGTGACGATGTACCCGTTCGTCAACATCCTCGCCCAGTCGCTGTCCAGCGAGGCCGCGATCAACGCCGGGCAGGTCAACGTCGTCCCGCGCGGCTTCAACCTGCAGACCTACGAGGTCGTCATGGGCGACCGCGCCTTCTGGCGCGGCTACGCCAACACGGTGCTCTACACCGTCGTCGGCACGGCGATCTCGATGTTCCTCACGACGTGCTTCGCCTACGCCGTCAGCCGCCGGCACCTCAAGGGCCGCACCTTCTTCATCACGTTCGCCGTCTTCACGATGTTCTTCAACGGCGGGCTCATCCCCAACTACGTGCTCGTCACCTCGCTGGGGCTGAACAACACCATCTGGGCGATCGTGCTGCCCAACGCGGTCAGCGTCTTCAACCTGCTGGTGATGAAGACGTTCTTCGAGGCGATGCCCGAGGAGCTGGAGGAGGCCGCCGCGGTGGACGGCCTGAACACCTACGGCATCCTGCTGCGCATCGTCCTGCCGCTGAGCAAGGCCGTCCTGGCCACCATGACGCTCTTCTACGCGGTGACCCACTGGAACGCCTGGTTCCAGGCGTTCCTGTACCTGGACCGCGCGGACATGTTCCCCGTGACGATCTACCTGCGCAACATGATCGCCGGCGTCACGACGTCGACGTCCATGCAGGCCACCACCGAGAGCGCCGGGCAGGTCGCGGCGAACATCCAGTCGGTGACGATGGTCCTCACCGTGCTGCCGATCGTCATGGTCTACCCCTTCATCCAGAAGTACTTCGTGTCGGGCGTGATGCTCGGCTCCGTGAAGCAGTGACCCCAGCACCCCCACGACCCGTTCGACGACGAACCGGAGGACACCCGTGAGCACCCACCACGCCGTGCACGGCCCCACCCGCCGCCAGACCCTGCTGGGCCTGGCCGCCGCCGGCAGCGTCGGCGCCCTGGCGGCCTGCGGCGGCGGCGACGCCGGCGAGGACGTCAGCGACAAGACCAAGGGCGCGATGGAGGGCTACGACGTCGGCCAGACCTTCCGCGCGACCGAGCCGCTGACCTTCACCACGCTGTTCAGCGACCACCCGAACTACCCGTTCAACCCGGACTGGCTGTTCTGGTCGGCGCTGTCCGAGACGACCAACGTGTCGCTCGAGGCCACCATCGTCCCGATGAGCGACTACCCGCAGAAGCGCAGCCTCGTCGTCAGCGCGGGCGACGCCCCGGTCATCATCCCCAAGACCTACCCGGGCGAGGAGGCCCCGTTCGTCGCCTCCGGCGTGGTGCTCGCGGTCAGCGACTACACCGACCTCATGCCGCACTACCGGCAGAAGGTGCAGGAGTGGGGCATGGAGACCGAGCTGGAGACCCTCCTGCAGGACGACGGCAAGTACTACGTGCTGCCCGGCCTGCACGAGAACCTGTGGCCCGACTACACGATCCTCATGCGCACCGACCTGCTGGAGGAGAACGGCATCCCCGAGCCCACCACGTGGGACGAGTTCGCCGACGCGCTGCGCGCCCTCAAGGCCGCCTACCCGGACGTCATCCCCTTCTCCGACCGCTACGAGGGGCAGAACTTCCTCAACCAGGTCGGCACCGGCCACGGCACGGTGTCCGGCTGGGGCTACGGCGAGGGCATCGTCCACGACGGCGACACCTTCCAGTTCGCCGCCGCGACCCCCGAGCACGAGGACTTCGTCGCCTACCTCAACGGCCTGGTGGCCGAGGGGCTCATGGACCCGGAGAGCTTCACCCAGACCGACGACCAGGCCACGCAGAAGCTCTACACCGGCCAGTCGTTCGCCATCAGCGGCAACTCCCAGGACCCGCCCAAGCACCGCGCGGCCATGGACTCCAGCCTGGGCGCCGGCACCTACGAGATCCGCAAGATCGTGCTCCCGGCCGGCCCGGCGGGCAACCTCGTGGGCGGCACCCGCCTGGAGAACGGCATCATGATCTCCGCGGCGGCCGCCGAGCGCGACGACTTCCAGGCGCTCGTGCAGTTCGTCGACTGGCTCTGGTACAGCGACGAGGGCCGCGAGTTCGCCAAGTGGGGCGTCGAGGGCACCACCTTCACCAAGGACGCCGACGGCACCCGCCGCCTGACCCCCGAGGTCAGCTACCTCGACCTCAACCCCGAGGGCACGAAGGACCTGCAGACCGAGTACGGGTTCATGGGCGGCAACTTCTCCTACGGCGGCACCACCGAGCTGCTGCGCTCGATGATGAACGAGGAGGAGGTCGCCTGGCAGGAGGCGATGGCGTCCAAGGAGCAGGTCGAGCCGGTCCCGCCGCACCCCTACACCGCCGTCGAGCGCGAGCAGGTCACCCTGCTGGCCACCCCGCTGAAGGACTACGTGGCGCAGGGCGAGCTGCAGTTCGCCCTCGGCCAGCGCGACGTGGCGCAGTACGACGCCTTCGTCCAGGAGCTGGAGGGTCGCGGCATGAGCCGCTACCTGGACATGGTCAACCAGGCCGCGGAGAGGGTCTGACGTGAACGGGGGCGCGCGCCGGGAGTTCGGCAGCGGGTGGCTGTTCCGCGCCTGCGAGCGGGTCTGGGCCACGGTCGTCCTGCAGTTCTGGACGACCGCCGCCCTGGTCCCGTCGGGGCTGGTGGCCGCCGCGCTGGTGCCGGACGTCTCCAACGCGCCCCTGTACGCGCTGGCCGCCCTGCCCGTGGGGCCGGCGCTGGCCGCCGCGCTGCACTGCGGCACCCTCCTGACCGCCGGGGACGACCCGGCGGTCGGGAGGGAGTTCCGCCGCCGCTGGGTCTCCGACGCCCGCGACGTCCTCGCCTTCTGGGTGCCGGCCGTCGCCGTCGTCACCGCCCTGCTGGCCGGGCGGGCGCTGGACCCCACCGGCGGCACCGGCCCGCTCGGGCTCGTCGTCGCCGCGGGCGTGCTCCTGTGGGCGGCGGTGATGCTCGTGCTGGTCACCGCGTTCAGCTTCCGCACCCGCGACGCGGCCCGCCTCGCCGTCCACGTCGCCGTCCGCTTCCCCGGCCTGACCCTGGTCCTGCTGGCCGTCGGCGCCGTCCTGGTCGCGGTCAGCGTCACCGTGGGCTCGTGGGCCGCGGTCGGCCTGCTGGCGGTCGCCGCGCAGGTCGTCGCGGCCGCCGCCGGGCCCGCCCGCCGGGCCGTGCGCGCCGAGCACACCGGGCACACTGAGCACACCGAGAACCCCGAGGGCGCCGAGCCCGCCGTCCCCGCAGGAGCCTGAACCACCGTGACCCGCCCCGCCCCGAAGATCCGCTACGGCGGCGACTACAACCCGGAGCAGTGGCCGGAGGAGGTGTGGGAGGAGGACCTGGCCCTGTTCGACCGGGCCGGTGTCGACACCCTCACCGTCGGCGTCTTCGACTGGGCGCTGCTGCAGCCGGCGCCGGACCGCTACGACTTCGAGCGCTTCGACCGGATCATGGGGATGCTGCGCGACGCCGGCAAGGACGTCGTCCTGGCCACCGCCACCGGTGCCCAGCCGCCGTGGCTGGCGCGCGCCCACCCGGACGTCACCCGCGTCGACTTCCACGGCCGGCGGCACCTGTACGGGCAGCGGCACAACCACTGCCCGAACTCCCCGTCCTTCCGCCGGCACGCCGTCGCGCTGGCCGAGCGGATCGCCCAGCGCTACGGCGACTGGGACAACGTCGTCGCCTGGCACGTGGGCAACGAGTACGGCGGCGAGGGCGGCGCCTGCTACTGCGAGCACTGCGCCGCCGCGTTCCGCGTCTGGCTGCGCGAGCGGTACGGCACGCTGGAGCGGCTGAACGAGGCGTGGAACGCGACGTTCTGGTCGCACACCTACACCGACTTCGAGGAGGTCGTGCCGCCCAGCGCCATCAGCGAGCACTGGAACGGCCCCGACCACACCGCCTTCCAGGGCACCACCCTGGACTACCGCCGCTTCACCACCGACAGCATGATCGCCTCCTACCTCGCCGAGAAGGAGGCCGTCGAGCGGTACAGCAGCGGCAAGCCCGTCACCACGAACATGATGGGCCTGTTCCGCCCGCTGGACTACCACCGCTGGGCCCCGCACCTGGACTTCGCCTCGTGGGACAACTACCCGCCGGACGCCCGCTCGCAGGACCGCGTGGCGCTGGCCCACGACCTGATGAGGGGCCTGAAGGGGGGCGAGCCGTTCTGGGTCATGGAGCAGACCCCCAGCGTCACCGCCTCGCGCGGGGTCAACCCCGTCAAGCGGCCCGGTGTGATGCGGCTGTGGAGCTGGCAGGCCGTCGCCCACGGCGCCGACGCCGTCCTGTTCTTCCAGTGGCGGCAGAACCGCGGCGCCTCGGAGAAGTACCACGGCGCCGTCCTGGACCACTCCGGCCGCGACGACACCCGCGTCTTCCGCGAGGTCGCCGCCCTCGGCGCCGAGCTGGAGGCCCTGCGCGGGGAGATCACCGGCGCCCGCGCCGACCACCGCGTCGCCCTGCTGTTCGACTGGGACAGCTGGTGGGCCGTGGAGATGTCCGACGGCCCCTCCCGCCTGGTGAAGTACGTCGACGTGGTGCGCCGCTGGTACGCCGCGCTGCAGGCCGCCGGCGCGGGCGTCGACGTCGTGCCCGTGGACACCGACCTGGCCGGCTACGACGTCGTCGTCGCCCCGCTGCTGCACGTCGTCGAGGGCGACCTGCCCGCGCGGCTGGAGGAGTTCGTCCGCCGCGGCGGCCGCCTGCTCACCGGCTACCTGGCCGGGCGCAACGACGAGGACGACAACGCGCCGCTGGCCGACGTGCCCGGGTTCCTCGCGGACCTGCTGGGCGTGCGGGTCCTGGAGACCGACGCGCTGCCGGCCGAGGAGCGCAACGGGATCGCCGTCGACGGCCGCGAGCCCCTGGACTCCTCGCTGGTGTTCGAGGTGCTGCAGGCGCGCGGCGCCGAGGTCGTCGGCACCTACACCTCCGACTTCTACGCCGGCACGCCCGCGCTGACGCGCCACGCCGTCGGCGACGGGTCCGCCTGGTACGTCGCCACCGACCTGGACGCCGACGGCTGCGCCTGGGTCGTCGCGCGGGTGCTCGCCGAGGCGGGGATCTCCTCCCCGTACGGCGGGGTGCCCGGCCTGGAGGCCGTCGAGCGGCACCGCGACGACGCCAGCTACCTGTTCCTGCTGCACCACGGCAGCGAGCCGGTCGAGGTCGTCGCCGACCGCGACGGGCTGTCCCTGCTGGACGGCCGCGCCGTGCGGGCCGGTAGCGTCCTCGCGCTCGCGCCGGCCGACGTGGTCGTCGTGAGGTCGGAACCCCGCCCGCGGGACGGAGAGGTGCGCTGATGGCGTTCGTGGACTGGCCGCTGGACCGGCTGCGGGAGTACGCCCCGCCGCGGGAGGAACCCGACGGCTTCGACGAGTTCTGGCGCGCCACCCTCGCCGACGCCCGCACCCGCCCCGCGGAGCTCACCGGCGAGCGCGTCGACGTCGGCCTGCGCACCGTCGACGTCCACGACGTCCGCTTCCCCGGGTTCGCCGGCCAGCCGATCGCCGGCTGGCTGCTCGTGCCCCGCGGCACGCGGGGACCCGCCCCGGCCGTCGTGCAGTACATCGGCTACGGCGGCGGGCGCGGCGAGCCGTGGATCAACCTGGTGCCCTCCGCGGCCGGGTACGTGCACCTGGTCATGGACAGCCGCGGGCAGGGCGGCGGTGGGCAGCACCGGGCCGTCACCCCCGACCTCGACTCCGGCGGCACCGGCCCCTCCACGCCCGGTTTCCTCACCCGCGGCGTCGAGTCGCCGGAGAAGCACTACCTGCGGCGGCTCATCACCGACGCCGTCCGCGCCGTCGACGCCGTGCGCACCCACCCGCTCGTGGACCCCGCCCGCGTGGCCGTCACCGGCGGCAGCCAGGGCGGTGGTCTCGCGCTCGCCGTCGCCGGCCTGGCCGACGACCTGGCCGGCGTCGTCGCCGACGTGCCCTTCCTGTGCCACTACCGGCGCGCCAGCGAGATCACCGACGCCCAGCCGTACGCCGAGATCGCCCGGTACCTGTCGGGGAACCGCGAGCACGTCGAGCAGGTGTTCCGCACGCTGTCGCACTTCGACGGCGTGAACTTCGCCGCGCGCGCCAGCGCCCCCGCCTGGTTCACCACGGGGCTCATGGACGCGGTCTGCCCGCCGTCCACGGTGTTCGCCGCGCACCACCACTACGCCGGGCCCAAGCAGATCGAGGTGTACCCGTACAACGGGCACGAGGGCGGCGGCACCCAGGGCGTCGCGCGCACGCTGGCCGCGCTGGCCGAGTGCCTGGGGACGACGGTCCCGGCGCCGCGGGCGGGGTGAGCGCCGGGTCCCGAAGTCTGTGACGGCGGGGACCCGATCGCTCAGCCCCCGAACTCGGGCGAACCGATGGTGTCGAACCACTGCTGGACCTGCTGCGGGTCGTCCGTGAAGGTGAGGGCCAGCTGCAGGAGGACACGGGCCTTCTGCGGCGTCAGGTCGTAAGCGGCGACCACGCCGGGGGTCGCAGGGTCGCTCGGGTAGATCGCACCGGAACCCGTGCGGGTGGTCGTCGCAAAGACGACGCCCTGCTCGACGGCGGCGGACCGCGCAGCCGACTGCTCGGTGGAGATGCCACCGGCACCGTGCCCGGCCGTGACGATCCCGTCGACCCCCGCCTCGGCGAGAGCGGTGACGGGGGTGGCGTCCGCCTCGACGTAGGACATTACGATCTCGACCTGCGCCAGGTCCTCGAAGGCGACGGTGGACAGGTCGAACGGCGTGGTCCACTCGTCGGTGCCGCAGTCGAGCACCCGGGCCGGGGCGTGGACCGCGCGGATGTGACGGCCGTCGACGGTGCCGAGCGCCCCGTACCGCCCGCCGGAGAAGGTGTCGGTGCGCCACGCGTCCGTCTTCGTCATCTCGCGGGCGCCGACGAACTCGTCGTTCATGTGCACGACGGTGCCGAAGCAGGTGGTCTTCCCGCTGGCGGCGACCCGGATCGCGTTGAAGAGGTTGGCCTCGCCGTCGAAGGAGAAGGTGTTCGACTGGCGCATCGACCCGGTGAACACGACGGGCTTCTCGCTCTGGACGGTGAGATCGGCCCAGTAGGCGATCTCCTCCATGATGTTCGTCCCGGTGTTCACCACGACGGCGTCGACCGAGTCGTCGGCCAGGATCCCGTCCAGCTGGAGCGTCATGTCGTACAGCTGCCGCTGCGTGGTGGACGCCGAGGAACCGGGGATGGCTCCGTCGACGACCCGCAGGTCGGCGACCTGGGAGATCTCCGGCTCGATGCGGTCGATGACGTCCTGGATGCTCTCCAGGCCGTCCCCGCCGTACTCGGTGTACTCGGCCCGGCCGACCGCCGTCGAGGTGATGGTCCCGCCACCGTCGAGGACCACCACGTTGGGCAGGTCGCCGTCGGCGGCGAGCGGGGGAGCCGTCGTGACGACCGGTTCAGGGCTGGCGCCCGTTGCTGCCGAGGACGAGGCGGCCAGGCCACCGGCGATCAGGACACCGCTGAGGGAGGCGGCGACGGCGACCGTGGTCTTGTGCTTGCGCTGCATGGGAGCTGTGTAACGACTCAGTGTCACAGCGGTGTGATGCCCGAGTTTCCCGCGCGTTTCAGAACCCGGACGTCCACCGTGGGCGGTATTCGCCGCTGTGGGTGAAGCACCGCTGCGCGCACTCCTTCACCCGGATGGGCTACAGGCGCCCGGGGAGGCGGCCGAGGGACAGGGGGTCAGCGCCCCCGGACCCGAGGACCGCCCCGATGAGCCCCGCCCGCCCCACCGCCCGCCCCACCCGCACCCGCCGCGCGCTCGCCGTCGCCGCGCTCGTCGCCGCGGCCGCCGGAGCGCTCGGTGCGGGCACGGCCGTCGACGCGCGGCCCGCAGCGGCGTCCCCGGCGGCGCTGACCGGTGACGGCGCGGCCGCCGCCCGCACGATCGACCTCGTCAACGACGCCCGCGCAGCCGAGGGCCTGGCACCGCTGGGCCAGTCGCCGGAGACCGACCGCGTCGCGACCGACTGGGCGTTCCGGATGGCCGCCGCCGGGCGGCTGGAGCACAACCCCGACCTCGGCCGGCAGCTGACCGGCTGGTCGCTGGTCGCCGAGAACGTCGGCGTCGGCGCGGACGCCGAGCAGCTCGACGCCGCGTTCCACGCCTCGCCCGGCCACCGCGCCAACCTGCTGCGCGAGGACGTCACCCAGCTCGGCGTCGGCGCCGTGCGCGGCGGTGACGGGCGCCTGTGGGTCGTGCAGGTGTTCAAGCTCCCCGCCGGTGCCGTCGCCCCGCCGCGCGGCGCCGCCCCGGCCCCCGCACCCGAGCCCGCCGCCGCCGCGGCTCCCACCGCCTGGGCGCCCGCGCCCGCCCTGCGCCGCGCGACCCGCGAGGTCGCCGACCGCTGACGGCAGCGCCGCTGGATCACCCCCGTGGACGCTCAACCTCCTGCACCCCTGCGTCGATGAACGCACGGTGACGACGGGGAGCGCGTGGAGGCGCCTGGGGGGCCGCCCGGTGTGGCAGCACCTGGCCGCCCTCGTCGTCGTGCCCCTGCTCGCCACCAGCGCCGTCGCCACCACGACCGTCGCCGACCGCGTCGCGGAGCTGCACGCCACCGGTGAGGCCGTCGAGCTCATGCGCGCCGGCGCCGAGCTGGACGAGCTGCGCCGCGCCGTGGACGGCGAGCTGCTGCCGACGCTGACGCGCAGCGCCACCCGCGACCCCTCCTCCTTCGACATCGGCGCGTTCGGCGAGGAGCGCGGGCCGCTGAACCGGCAGGCCGAGAAGGAGGTGCGCTCGACGCGGGAGGCCACCGACCTGGTCCTGTCCGCCGTGCCCGCCACCTCGGCCGCCTCCGTCACGGCCCGCCTGACGCAGGTGAAGCTGGCGACCGCCCGCTCGGCGGCCGACCAGGGCACCGCCAGCACGGCGGCCCTGGCCGACCGCTACCTGGAACTGTCGGAGTGGCTCTCGGAGGTCGAGGACCGGCTGCTGGCCCGCACGACCGCCGCGGGCCTCAGCGAGGACAGCGCCCTGGCCGTCAGCGACGTCGTCGTCGTCGCCGGGCTCACCCAGCACGCCAGCCGCGCGCTGCCGACGACGTTCACGGCCCGCGTGCTCACCGGTGACGAGCAGGTGCGGGTGCGCCGCCGCGCCGAGTACGCCATCGGCGCCTACGAGAGCATGATCACCGGTGTTCCGCCCCTGTCCGGGGCGCGGCAGCGGGTCGCCTGGTACGAGGCCACGAGCAGCCCGCAGGCGCGTCAGCTCACCGAGGCGCTGCACCGGGAGTCGCTCGTGCCGGGCTCGCTGAGCGGCCCGGAGCTGCTGCGCCTGCGCAACGCCAGCGGCGCGCGCGACCGCGACCTGTCCGCCCTGCTGGGCGAGGCCGTCGACGCCGCCGAGGCCGCCATCGAGGCCGAGCGCCGCGAGGCCGCCCGCCGGGTGAGCACGACCGTCGTGCTGTGCCTGCTCGTCCTCGCCGGCGCGCTGGCCGCGGCGCTGGCGCAGGGGCGCTGGCTGTCCCGCTCGCTGCGGCGGCTGGCGGACGCGGCCAGCCGGGTCGGCGAGGGGCAGCTCGTCGACGTGCCGCGCGGCGGCCCGCGCGAGGTGCGGACCGCGGCCGCCACCCTGGCCGGGGCGGCGGCCGGTCTGCAGCAGGTGCGCGAGCAGGCCGACGCCCTCGCCCGCGGCGACCTGGCCGGCGCCGTGCGCGACGAACCCGCTCCCGGCCCGCTCGGGGAGGTCGTCCACACCTCCGTGCAGCAGCTCGTGCGCGCGGTGCAGCAGCGCGAGCAGCTGCAGGGCGAGCTCGCCCACCAGGCCGCCCACGACGCCCTGACGGGTCTGCCGAACCGGGCGGCGGCGGTCCGGCTGCTGCAGTCGGCGCTGCACCGCTCGGCGCGCCGCGGCGCCGCGGTCGGCCTGCTCTTCATCGACCTCGACGGGTTCAAGGCCGTCAACGACACCTCCGGGCACGCCGCCGGCGACGAGGTGCTGCGCGCGGTGGCCGCCCGCCTGCGCGAGGTCGTGCGCGCCGGGGACGTGGTCGGCCGCCTCGGCGGCGACGAGTTCGTCGTCGTCGCCGAGGACGTCGGGGACGTCGGCGGGCTCGTGGACCTCGGGCAGCGGATCATCGACGCCGTCCGCCGCCCCGTCCCCCTGCCGCCCGGTGCGGGCCCGGGTACCGCCCGGGTCGGCGCGTCCGTCGGTGTCGCCGTCAGCCGCGACGGCGGTACCGGCGACGACGCGGGCGACGTCCTGCTCGCCGAGGCCGACACCGCCGTGTACCGGGCCAAGGCCCGCGGCCGCGGGCGCGTGGAGGTCTTCGACGACGACCTGCGCGCGGAGCTGGCCGCCCGCAGCGACCTGGAGGACGCGCTGCGCGCGGGCCTGGCGCGCGGGGAGCTGTCCCTGCACTACCAGCCGGTCGTCGCCGTCGCCGACGGGCGGCTGCTGGGCTACGAGGCGCTCGCCCGCTGGGACCGCCCCGGCGTCGGGCGCGTCCCGCCGGACGTGTTCGTGGCTGCCGCCGAGGCGTCGTCGCTGGTGTGCGACCTGGGCCGGTGGGTGCTGCGGGAGGCGACCGCGCAGCTGGCGCGCTGGCGCGCGGACCGGCCGGCCTCCTGGGGCGCGGCCGAGCCGACGGTGGCGGTCAACGTCTCCGGCCGCCACCTGGTGGACCCGCGGCTGCTCGACGACGTGGACGCCGCGCTGGCCGCGTCCGGCCTGCCGCCGTCCGCGCTCGTCCTGGAGATCACCGAGACGGTGCTCGTGGACGGCCCGCTGGCGCTGGAGCACCTGCGGGCGCTGCGCGCGCGGGGCGTGGAGGTGTCGATCGACGACTTCGGCACCGGCTGGACGTCGATCGGCCAGCTGTCCACGACCCCGGCGGACACGCTGAAGGTGGACCGCAGCTTCACGGCCTCCGACGACCCCGGCTGCCGCGACCTGGTGGCCCTCGTCGTGCACGCCGCGCACACGTTCGGGCTGCGCGTGGTCGCCGAGGGCGTGGAGGAGCCGGAGCAGCTGGTGTGGCTGCGCTCGCTGGGCTGCGACGCGGCGCAGGGGTACCTGTTCTCCCGGCCGCTGCCGGCGGCGGAGGTGGCGGCGCTGCCCGCGCCGGGCGCGCTGCCCGCGGGCGACCGGCACGCCTCCACCGCCGGCTGATCCTCAGGCGAACGGCGCGATCCGCACGCCCGCCGCGGTCAGCTCCTCGCGCACCCGCCGGGCGATGGCGACCGCGCCGGGGGTGTCGCCGTGCACGCAGATCGAGGCGGCGTGGACGGCGACGACGCCGCCGTCGACGGCCTCGACCTCCCCGGCGGTGGCCATCCGCACGCAGCGGCGGGCGATCTCGTCGGCGTCGTGCAGGACCGCGCCGGGTTCGCGGCGGGACACGAGGGTCCCGGCCGGGGTGTAGGCGCGGTCGGCGAACGCCTCGGTGCGCGTGGTCAGCCCCGCCTCGCCGGCCAGCGCGAGGAACCGCGAGCCCGGCAGCCCCAGGACGGGCAGCGCGGGGTCCCACAGGCGCACGGCCTCGACGACGGCGGCGGCCTGCTCCTCGTGGTGCACGATCGCGTTGTAGAGGGCGCCGTGCGGCTTCAGGTAGGCGACGCGGGTGCCGGCGACGCGGGCGAACGCCGCCAGGGCGCCCAGCTGGTACAGGACGTCGTTGGTCAGCTCGGCCGGGTCGGCGTCGATGAACCGCCGCCCGAAGCCGGGCAGGTCGCGGTAGCCGACCTGGGCGCCGACGACGACACCGCGCTCGGCGGCCAGCTCGCACGTGCGGCGCAGCACCGTCGGGTCGCCGGCGTGGAACCCGCAGGCGACGTTGGCGCTGGTGACCACGCCGAGCAGCGCCTCGTCGTCGCCGAGCGTCCAGCGGCTGAAGCTCTCCCCGAGGTCGGAGTTCAGGTCCACGGTGGCGTCGGTCGTGGTCACGGTCAGCTCCACAGGGTCGGCAGGGTGGCCAGCGAGCGGTAGGCCAGGAACAGGGCGACGAGCCAGGCCAGCAGACCGGCGGTGACGAGCCAGCGCGGGTAGCGGTACCCGCCCAGCAGGTCGCGCCGGCGCAGCGCCACCCACAGGACGACCACCAGGCCCAGCGGCAGGACGACGCCGTTGAACGCGCCGGCGAACACCAGCAGCTGCGCGGGGGCCGCGCCGGCGACGAGGAAGAACCCCGCGCACACGACGATGAACGCCACCGTCAGCAGGTTCCGCGTGCGCACGGACGTGCGGGAGGTGGTGAGGAAGCTGACCGACGTGTACGAGGCGCCGATGACGGAGGTGAGGGCCGCCGCCCACAGCACCACGCCGAACACCCGCAGGCCCGCCTCGCCGGCCGCGGCCTCGAACGCGGTGGCCGCGGGGTTCTCCGTGGCCAGCGACACCCCGCCGGCGACGACCCCGAGGATCGCCAGGAACAGCACGGCGCGCATCACGGCCGTGATGACGATGCCGGTCACGGAGCTGCGGGTGATGGCGCCGACGTTCTCCGGGCCGGTGGTGCCGGAGTCCAGCAGGCGGTGCGCGCCGGCGTAGGTGATGTACCCGCCGACGGTGCCGCCGATGATGGTGGTGATGGCCAGGGCGTCGATCTGCTCGGGCAGCACGACGTTGCGCAGCGCCTCGCCCACGGGCGGGCGGGAGACGACCGCCACGTACGTCGTCATGGCGATCATCACCAGGCCGAGCACGACGACGATGCGGTCCAGCGCGGCGCCCGCGGCGCGGCTGAGGAAGATGCCGATGGCCAGCACGGCGGAGATCCCCGCGCCCCAGCGCGGGTCCAGGCCGACCATCGCGTTCAGCCCCAGCCCGGCGCCGGCGACGTTCCCGACGTTGAAGACCAGGCCGCCGAGGACGACGAGGGCCGTCAGCGCCCACCCGACACCGGGCAGGATCCGGTTGCCGAGCTCCTGCGCGCGCATCCCCGAGACGCCGATGACGCGCCACACGTTCAGCTGCAGCGCGATGTCGACGAGGATGCTGACGACGATCGCGAAGGCGAACGCGGCGCCCAGCTGCGCGGTGAACGTCGTCGTCTGGGTGATGAACCCCGGGCCGATGGCGCTGGTCGCCATGAGGAACATGGCGCCCAGCAGCGTGCGGCGCGTGCGGCGCCGCTGGTCGACGGCGCTCTCGGCGCCCGCGGCAGCGCCGGCCGGGCCGGTCGGGGTGCTCACGAGGCGCTCCCGGGACGGTCGGCGCGCACGGCGGCACCGGCGGCGGTGACGAGCGCGACGGTCTGGTCCACGACGGCGGCGCGGTCGGCCTCGAACGCCGGGTCGGTCAGGACGGACTCGTCCGCGGGGTACTCCAGCGCCGAGACGTGCAGGTGCCCGCCGGGCACGTCCCACGCCTGCAGGCCGGTCCGCAGCCGGTTCGAGCGGTACATGCTCTCGTTGGACAGGTAGCTGCCGCCGGGGCCGGAGCCGGCGGTGCTGCCCGGCGAGGGGTCGTCCGCGCACACGAGCGCGGCCGGGTCGGGCCAGGTGCCGGCGGGCCACTCGCAGATGCCGTCGTTCAGCTGCACGGGCCACGGTCCGGTGCCCGCGGCGATCATCGCCTCGTACGGCAGGGTCGTCTCGATCCACTCGGGGGAGTCGAACGGCTGCGGCCAGTGCGAGGGCCGCGAGACGGGCCCGAACTGCTGGTTCCGGTTGTTGTCGGGTGAGCCGCCGCGGGCGTTGGCGGCCCACTGCTCCACGTCCATCCGCCCGCGGCCGGTCTGGCTGATCGTCATGATCATGTCGGCGCGCTCCTCGCCGGTGCGCAGCACCGGGCCGAACGCGTCCTCGACGACGCCCTGGTCGAAGTCGGTGTAGTTCACGGGCAGGACGACGGCCTCGACGGTCACCGGGCCCTCGGGGGTGTCGACCGTGCGCCCGTCCAGCTGCAGCGCGCTGGCCCCGGAGGGGTTGGAGTTCCGCAGGCTGGAGTCCAGGCTGTAGGTGTCGAAACCGCTGATCACCACGCGGGTCGCGTCCGGCTCCTCGTCCGACCAGCTCACCGAGGAGATCCCGCGGCTGGTGCGGTCCAGCAGGTGCAGCAGGCCCTGCCGCTGCAGGGGGTTCTCGATCCACCCGGCGTCCAGCGAGCGCACCGCGGCGCTCATGGCCGTGCGGGCCCAGTACAGGGGCCGGTCGTCGTAGCGGTCGATCGTGCCGGACTCGACGCGGCCCTGGGCGCGGGCGACCGCGGTGTCCCACAGCTCCTGCCCGGAGGCGCGGACGAGGTCGCCGGCCTCCTGCGCGCTGCCGGCGGCGCACAGGCGCTCGGTGAAGTCCGCCACGAGGCCCTCGAACCCGGCGGCGCGGACGAACCGCTGGGAGGCCGGTTCACCGCCGCCGGGCAGCGGCAGGCCGAGCCGGGACTCCTCGACGGTGAGGACCGCGGCGGGGTCCGCGCACGGCGAGACGGGTGCCGGGTCCGGCGGGGACCCGGTGGAGGCGCCGGGTGCGGCGGCGGAGGGGGTGGCCAGGCCCCCGGCGACGAGGGCGGTGGCGCAGGCGCCGAGGACGGCGGCGCGACGGCGGGGGGAGCGGGGAAGGGCCACGACGACCTCACCAAGGGGTCTCGGGGGAGCGGACGGGCGCCGACGCTAGCCAGTTGTTGAACGACCTGGCAACGGTTCCGGCGTTGCAGCTATGTTTCGCCGGTGACCGCCCGACCCCGAGACGACGTCGACCGGTTGCAGGGGCCGCTGAGCCGCGCGGGCCGCGCGCTGGCCGGCGGCGGGGGCGCGGACCGGGTCGCCGAGGCGCTGCGCGACCTGGTCGCCGACGGCGCGCTCGTGCCCGGCACGCGCCTGCCCGAGGACGCGACCAGCACCTCCCTGGGCGTCTCGCGCAACACGCTGCGCGAGGCGTTCCGCCTGCTGGCCCGCGAGGGGCTGCTGCAGCACGAGCTGCACCGCGGGGTGTCGGTGCGCACCCTGTCGGCCGCCGACGTGGCCGACGTGTACCGCTTCCGCCGCGTGCTGGAGTTCGCCGCGATCGACGGACCGCACGACCCCGCTGCGCTGCAACGGGTCCGCACCGCCGTCGAGGAGGGTCGGGCCGCCGCGGCCGCGGGGGACTGGCACGGTGTGGCCGGTGCCAACAGCCGCTTCCACTCCGCCGTGGTCGCGCTGGCGGGCAGCCCGCGGATGGACGAGAGCATGCGCCACCTGCTGGCCGAGCTGCGGCTGGCGTTCGCCGCCGCGGGCGACCCGCGCCCGTTCCACGAGCCCTACCTGGAGGACAACGCGCGCCTGGCCGAGCACCTGGAGGCGGGTGAGCGCGGCCGGGCCGGTCGGCTGCTGGCCGCCTACCTGGACCGGGCCGAGGCGCAGCTGCTCGCCGCGCACGGCTGACCGGCGGCGCCCGCGACCCCGGCCCGCGGGGGCAGACAGATCGTTGAACGATCTCTACAGTGCTGCGCACCAGTGGACCGGAACGAGACGACCGGAGCGACGGAGGCCCCGTGACCGCCACGCAGCGCACGACCCCCGCGGGCACCCCGCCCGCCGCCGCCCGCGCGGCCTTCCGCGCCGGCACGGCGGTCCCCACGGCCGGTTGGTCGCCGGGGTTCACGCAGACGAACCTCGTCGCCGTCCCCCGCGAGTGGGCGTGGGACGTCCTGCTGTTCACCCAGCGCAACCCGCGCTCGTGCCCCGTCCTGGACGTCACGGAACCCGGTGCGACGACGACGGCGCTGGCCCCCGGCGCGGACCTGCGCACCGACCTGCCCCGGTACCGCGTGTGGCGCGACGGGCGGCTGGCCGGTGAGCCCACCGACGTGCGCGAGCACTGGCGCGACGACCTGGTGGCCTTCTCGATCGGGTGCAGCTTCACGTTCGAGACGGCGCTGGCCGCCGCGGGCGTCCCGCTGCGGCACGTCGAGCAGGGCCGCAACGTGCCCATGTACGTGACGAACCGCCCGTGCCGCCCGGCCGGGCGCGTGCACGGCCCGCTCGTGGTCTCGATGCGCCCGGTGCCCGCGCACCTGGTCGCCACGGCCGTCGAGGTCACCGCGCGGGTGCCCGCCGTGCACGGCGCCCCCGTCCACGTCGGCGATCCGGGCGCGCTGCTCGCCGGGTCGCTGGACGCGCCGGACTTCGGCGACGCGGTCGAGTTCGCACCCGGCGACGTGCCGGTGTTCTGGGCGTGCGGGGTCACGCCGCAGGCCGCCGTGACGGCCTCCGGGGTGCCGTTCGCCATCACGCACGCCCCCGGGCACATGCTCGTCACCGACGTGCCCGACAGCGCCCACCAGCTCGGATCGCCCACGTGAGCCCCGCCGCGGGTGCGCCCCGCCTGCTGCCCGCCGGCGACCGCGCCTGGCTGCTGGAGGCGCCCGACGACGCCGGTGCCCGGCGCGCGCCCCGCTTCGCGCGCGAGCTCACCGAGGACCCGCCCACCGGCGTCGAAGACGTCCTGCCCGCCGCCCGCACCGTGCTCGTCACCCTGCGGCCGGGCGCGGACGCGAGCGCGGTGGCCCGCGAGGTGCTGCGCCGCTGGGCCTCCCCGCCCGCCGCCGACGAGGCCGCGTTCGCCGCGTCCGCCGACGTCGTCACCGTCCCGGTGCGCTACGACGGCGAGGACCTGGCCGACGTGGCCGCCCTGCTGGGCACGAGCCCCGAGGACGTCGTCGCCCAGCACACCGGGACGACGTGGGAGTGCGCCTTCGTCGGGTTCGCCCCGGGTTTCGGCTACCTGCGCAGCCCCGACGGGCGCCTGAACGTGCCCCGCCGGGCGCAGTCGCGCACCGCCGTGCCCGCCGGGGCCGTCGCCCTCGCCGACGGGTACAGCGCCGTCTACCCGCGCCGCTCGCCCGGCGGCTGGCAGGTCATCGGCACCACCGCGGCCGTCCTGTGGGACGTCGACGCCGAACCCCCGGCGCTGCTGCGGCCGGGCACCGGCGTCCGGTTCGTCCGCGAGGAGGACGCGTGAGCGCCCTGGGGGCCGGGCTGGAGGTGCTGGCGCCCGGCCCGCTGACCACCGTGCAGGACCGCGGCCGGGCCGGGGCGTTCCGCTACGGCGTGGGCGTCGCCGGCGCCGCCGACCGCGCCGCGCTCGCGCTGGCGAACCGCCTGGTCGCGAACCCGCCGGAGCGCGCCGGGCTGGAGGTCCTCCTCGGCGGGCTGGAGGTCCGCGCCGAGGGCCCCCTCGTCGTCGCGGTGACCGGAGCGCCCGTCCCCGTCACCGTCGACGGGCGCCCCGCCCCGCACGCCTCCGTCCTGGTCCTGGGCGCCGGGCAGGTCCTGCAGCTGGGGCAGGCGCCGACCGGCCTGCGCGCCTACGTCGCCGTGCGCGGCGGGGTCGCCGTCGAGCCGGTCCTCGGCTCGCGCAGCCGCGACACCCTCGCCGGCCTCGGACCGGACCCCCTCGCCGCCGGCGACCGGCTGCCCGTCGGCCCCGCCCCCGCCGGCCGTCCCCGCCTGCGCACCGCCCCCGTGGCCGGGCCCGCCACCGGCACCGTCGCCGTGGGCGTCGTGCCCGGCCCCCGCCACGACTGGTTCACCGACCCGGGCGTCCTGTTCACCGGCACGTGGACCGTCACCCCCGCCTCCGACCGCGTGGGCCTGCGCCTGGAGCGCCCCGACGGCCAGCCCGGCCTGCGCCGGCGCCGCGAGGAGGAACTGCCCTCCGAGGGCGTCGCCGTCGGCTCCCTGCAGGTCCCGCCCAGCGGGCAGCCCGTGCTGTTCGGTCCCGACCACCCCGTCACCGGCGGCTACCCCGTCGTCGGGGTCGTGCGCGACGCCGACGTCGACCGCCTCGCGCAGGTCCGCCCCGGGCAGTCCCTGCGCTTCCGCCCCGTCCCCGCCCCGGAGGTGCCCGCGCCGTGAGCACGACCGAGAACCCCGTCCCCGACGCCGTCCGCGGGTTCGCGGCCGGCCTGTTCGACGACGGCGCCGCCACCCCCGTCGTCGAGGGCTCGGCGGGCGGGTGGGGCGCCGTCGACGGCCGCGACGTCTGCCTCGCGGTGCTGGGCGAGGACCCCGGCGGGCGGGTGCGCGCCCTGGCCGCCCGCACCGGCCGGCCGCTGGTCACCGTCGTGCCCGACGGCGCGGCCGTCGACGCGCGCGCGCTCGGGGAGGCCGCCCGCACCGGTGTCGCCCTGTCCGGGGTCGTGCCGCAGGTCGCCGTCGTCCTCGGCGCCGCCGACGGGGCCGCCGCGCTCCTGCTGCCGCTGGCCGACGTCGTCGTCGCCGTCCGCGGCGCCCGGTCGGCGCTCGCGGAACCCGCTGCGGTGCAGGTGGTCTCAGGTCTGCCGCGGGAGGGGGACGAGCTCGGCGGCACCGGCCTGCACGCGGAGGTGACGGGCCGCTTCGCGCACGTGGCCGAGGACCCGGCCGCGGCGGGGGAGTTCGTCCGCGACCTGCTGGCGCACCTGCCGAGCAACAACCGCGCCACCGCGCCCCGGCTGCCGGACCCCGTCCCCGACCCCGCGGAGGAGGACCCCGACCTGGCGGCCCTGCTGCCGGAGGAGCCCGGGGCGCCGTACGACGTGCGCGAGGTCGTGGCCCGCCTGGCGGACGAGCCGGAGGAGGGGGCGCCGGCGTTGCTGGAGCTGCGCGCCGCCCACGCCCCGCACCTGGTCACGGGCCTGACCCGCCTGGACGGCCGCAGCCTCGGCGTCGTCGCCCCGCAGCCGGCCGTGCGCGGCGGCGCCCTGGACACGGCGGCCGCCGCGAAGGCCGCCCGGTTCGTGCGCTGGTGCGACGCGTTCGGGCTGCCCGTGCTGACGCTCGTCGACACCGCCGGCGCCGTGCCCGCCGGCGAGGACGACCCGCAGGCGCCGACCCTCGCGCTGGCGCAGCTGCTGTACGCGTGCGCGGAGGCCACCACCCCGCTGCTCACCGTCGTCACCGGCCGCGCCTCCGGGCCCGCCCGGGTCGCGCTGGCCTCCCGGCACGCCGGGGCCGACCTCGTGCTGGCCTGGCCGCGCGCGCTGGTCGCCGACCGCGACGAGGTCGCGGCCGCACCCCAGGACGCCGTTGACGAGGAGTGGCTGGCTGCGCTGCGGGCCGCGCGCGAGGAGGCGGGTCCGGCCCGCGCGGCCGGGCGCGGCGAGCTGGACGGCGTCGTCGAGCCGGCCGCCACCCGCGCCCGGCTGGCGGCGGCGCTGCGGCTGCTGGAACGGGTCACCGGCTCGCAGCCGGCCCGCCGGCACGGGAACCTGCCGCTGTGAGCGGCTGGCGCGTCACCGGGCACCCGACCCCCGCCGAGCTCGCCGCGGTGGTCGCGGCCGTCGACGCGCTGCGTTCCGCGACCCCCGCACCCGCGCCGGCCCGCCCCGCGCACCGCGACGGCTGGGGCGCCCCGGCGGACCTGCTGCGCGCCCCGTTCCCGCCCGCCGACGCACCGCCCGCCGACGCACCGTCCGCCGACCCCGAGGAGGACCCGCGGTGACCACCCGCATCGAGAAGGTGCTCGTCGCCAACCGCGGCGAGATCGCCCTGCGCGTGCTGCGCGGCGCCCGCGACGCCGGCATCGCCGGGGTCGCCGTCTACGCCGACCCCGACGCGGACTCCCCGCACGTGGCCGCCGCCGACGAGGCGTTCGCCCTCGGCGGCAGCACGGCCGCCGAGACGTACCTGGACGCGGGCAAGCTCCTCGACGTCGCCCGCCGCGCCGGCGCGGACGCCGTGCACCCCGGGTACGGGTTCCTGTCCGAGAACGCCGAGTTCGCGCAGGCCGTCCTCGACGCCGGGCTGACGTGGATCGGCCCGCCGCCGGAGGCGATCCGGCTGCTGGGCGACAAGGTGTCCGCGCGCCGCCTGGCCCGCGAGGCCGGTGCGCCGCTGGTGCCCGGGACCGCCGAACCCGTCGCCGACGTCGAGGAGGTCCTGGAGTTCGCCCGCGAGCACGGCCTGCCCGTCGCGGTGAAGGCCGCCCACGGCGGCGGCGGCCGCGGCTTGAAGGTCGCCCGCACCCTGGAGGAGGTCCCCGAGCTGTTCGCCTCCGCCACCCGCGAGGCGGTCGCCGCGTTCGGGCGCGGGGAGTGCTTCGTGGAGCGCTGGCTGGACCGCCCCCGGCACGTCGAGGCGCAGGTCCTGGCCGACGACCACGGGACCGTCGCCGTCGTCGGAACCCGCGACTGCTCGCTGCAGCGGCGGTTCCAGAAGCTCGTCGAGGAGGCCCCCGCCCCGTTCCTGTCCGACGAGCAGCGCGAGCGCATCACCACCGCCGCCCGCGACGTGTGCCGGGCCGCCGGCTACCGCGGCGCCGGGACGGTGGAGTTCCTCGTCGGCGAGGACGGCACGACGACGTTCCTGGAGGTGAACACCCGCCTGCAGGTCGAGCACCCCGTCACCGAGGAGGCCTACGGGGTCGACCTCGTCGCCGAGCAGTTCCGGATCGCCCAGGGGCACCCGCTGTCCGTGGCCGACGACCCGGAACCCCGCGCCCACGCGGTCGAGTTCCGGCTCAACGCCGAGGACCCCGCGCGCGGTTTCCTGCCCGCCCCCGGGACCGTCACCCGCTGGGACCCGCCCGGTGGGCCGGGGGTGCGGGTGGACTCCGGAGTGCGGCGCGGCAACCCCGTCGGCGGGGGTTTCGACTCCCTGCTGGCCAAGCTCGTCGTCACCGGCGCCACCCGCGAGCAGGCGCTGGCCCGCGCGCGCCGGGCGCTGGCCGAGTTCGAGGTCGAGGGCGTGCCCACCGTCCTGCCGTTCCACCGCGCCGTCGTCGAGGACCCGGCCTTCACCGCCGCGGACGGGGAGTTCACCGTCCACACGCGGTGGATCGAGACCGAGTGGTCCGGCCGCGGGGGCGGCGAGCCGCAGGAACCCGTCGCGCCCGGGCCGGCGGGGGAGCGGCGCACCCTCGTGCTGGAGGTCGACGGCCGCCGCGTCACCGTCACCCTGCCCGCCGAGGAGCTGACGGCGCCCGCCGCACCCGCCCGCGCGCGCGGACGCCGTCGATCGGCCGGTGGTGCCGCACCGGACGCGGAACCCGGTGCGGTGCCCGCGCCGATGGACGGCACCGTCGTGCGCGTCGCCGTCGAGGAGGGTTCCACCGTCGAGCAGGGGGACCTGCTCGTGGTGCTGGAGGCGATGAAGATGGAGAACCCCGTCACCGCCCCCCGCGCCGGGACGGTGCGCGCCGTGCGGGTGGAGGCCGGCGCCGCCGTCGCCCAGGGCGCGCCGCTGCTCGTGCTGGAGTGAGCCCCGCGGTCCGGCCCGCCCGGTGGTGCGGGACGTGACGGCTGGGATGCTGCTGCCGTGCGTCCACAGCAGCGAGCCATCGCCGACGAGCTCGGCGTCGTCCCCGTCATCGACCCCGCGGCCGAGGTCGCGCGGCGCGTGACGTTCCTGCGCGACTACCTGGCGGCGACGGGCGCGACCGGCTACCTGCTCGCCGTCAGCGGCGGCCAGGACTCCACGCTCGCCGGGCGGTTGTGCCAGCTGGCGGTGGAGGCGGTGCGCGCGGAGGGCGCTCCCGCCCGGTTCGTCACGGTGCGGATGCCGTACCGCGTCCAGGCCGACGAGGAGGACGCCCAGCTCGCGCTGCGCTTCATCGCCGCGGACGAGGGGCTCACCGTGAACGTCGAGCACGGTGTCGACGGCGTCGTGCGCGACGTGAGCTCGGCCACCGGGGAGCCGCTGAGCGACTTCGCCAAGGGCAACGTCAAGGCGCGGGCGCGGATGGTGGCGCAGTACGCCGTGGCCGGTGAGCAGGGCCTGCTGGTGGTCGGCACCGACCACGCGGCCGAGGCGGTCACCGGGTTCTTCACCAAGCACGGTGACGGCGGCGTGGACCTCGTCCCCCTCGCCGGGCTGACGAAGCGGCAGGGCCGGCAGCTCCTCGAGCACCTCGGGGCGCCCGCCCGGCTCTACGAGAAGGCGCCCACCGCCGACCTGCTCGACGACCAGCCCGGTCAGACCGACGAGGCGAACCTCGGCCTGCGCTACGCCGACATCGACGCCTACCTCGAGGGCGGCGACGTGAGCGACGAGGTCGCCGAGGCGATCGAGGCCCGCTACCGGGCCACGGCGCACAAGCGCCGGCTCCCGGCCTCGGTGCGCGACGACTGGTGGCGGTAGGCCGGCGCCCTCCGCACTACGTGCACTCGAGGCAAGCTTGCACTGAGTGCATACTCGTCGGGTGAGCGATCCACCTGACCGCCGTGCCGCGGCGAAGGCCCGGCACCGCGCGGCGATCCTGGCCGCGGCCAAGGACCTCCTGGAGGAGCGCGGCCCCGCCGGGCTGTCCGCCGACGACCTCGCGGCGCGCGCCGACGTGGCCCGGCGCACCCTGTTCAACCACTTCTCCTCCCTCGAGGAGGTCGTGGTGGCCTGCCTGGAGGCGGAGCTCCACGCGGCCATCGCCTCCGTCGAGGCCGTCGTGCGCACCACCGCCCCCGCCGGGGACCCCCTGGACGACCTCGAGGCCTCCCTGCGGGGCGCCGACCTCCTGGCGGTGGTCGTGCGCTTCGCGCGCATGACCACGGGGCCGGACGGGGCCGACCACCAGGAGCGGCTCCAGCAGCGGGCGATGCGGCACGTGGCCGACCCGGTGGCCCGCCAGCTGCGCGAGCGCCACCCCGAGCTGGGCGACCTCGACGCCGTGCTGCTGACCACCACCGTCCTCAACGGCCTGTCCGTGCTCGCCGCCGCCTGGCTCCGGGAGACCGGCGGCGGGCGCGGGCTCGCCGCGCGCCGGCGCTGGGACGAGCTCCTGGACCACCTGTTCACCAGCCTGCGGCGCGGTTTCGCGGCCCCGCAGCGCACCGCCCGCACGACCTCCCCCTCGACGGAAGGCGCCTGAGATGGCCCGATTCCTCCACCGGCTCGGACGGGCCGCGGCCCACCGGCCGCGCTCCGTGATCGGCGTGTGGCTGCTGCTGCTCGCCCTCGGCGTCACCGGCTTCCTCACCCTCGGCGGCACGCTGTCCTCGCAGGTGTCCCTGCCCGGCACCGCCACCGCCCGCGTCGCCGACCAGCTGTCCGAGGAGTTCCCCGACGCCAGCGGCGGCAGCGGCACCGTCGTCTTCCACGCCGAGGACGGCGCCCCGCTGACCGACGAGCAGCGCGCCGCCGTCACCGACCTGCTGGCCCGGGTGGCCGAGCAGGACGGCGTCAGCGGCACCGTCGACCCGTTCGCGACGGAGGCGCAGCGCGAGCAGCAGGCCGCCCAGCTCGCCGGCGCCCAGCAGCAGATCGAGGCCGCGCGCGCCCAGCTCGACGCCGCGCCGGTTGCGCTCGTCGCCGAGCGCGCGCAGCTCGAGGCGCAGGCGGAGCAGGTCGACCTCGGCACCCGGCTGCTGGAGGCCGCCGAGGGCGTGCGCCAGGTCTCGGCCGACGGCAGCACCGCCCTCGGCGTCGTGCAGTTCACCGAGCCGGTCCAGGAGGTGGCGGCCGAGGTCAAGGAGGCCGTGGCCGCCGAGTTCGAGGACGCCGCGATCCCCGGCGTCCAGGTGGAGCTGTCCAACGAGATCGTGCAGACGACGCCGGAGATCTTCGGTCCCGGGGAGGCGCTGGGCCTGCTGGTCGCCGCGATCGCGCTGGTGGTCGTCCTGCGCACCCTGCTCGGCGCCGTCGTGCCCTTGGTCTCGGCGGTCGTCGGCGTCGGTGTCGGCGTCACCGCGGCGCTGTCGCTGTCCGGGGTCGTCGACATGCTCTCGATCACCCCGGTGCTGGGCGTCATGCTCGGCCTGGCCGTCGGGATCGACTACTCCCTCTTCATCATCAACCGGCACCGGGCGCAGCTGCGCGGCGGGACGGGCCTGGTCGACTCGATCGCCCTGGCCACCGGCACCTCGGGCAACGCCGTCGTCTTCGCCGGCCTCACCGTGGTCATCGCCCTCGCCGCGCTCAACGTCACCGGCATCGGGTTCCTCGGCCTCATGGGCACCGTCGGCGCCCTCTGCGTCCTGGTCGCCGTCGCGATGGCCGTGACGTTCACCCCGGCCGTGCTGTCCGTGCTCGGCCTGCGGGTGCTGAACCGGCGCGAGCGCGAGCACCGTGACGGCCCGCCCAAGCACCGGGCCGTCCCGGCCGGCGCGGCGGCGCGCGGTGCCGGGCTGCTCGCCGGGCCCACGAGCACCGCGCGCGCGGCGCTGACCCTCGTGCTGGGCGTGGTCGTGCTCGGTGTCGTCGCCGTCCCGGCGCTGTCCATGCGGCTCGGGCTGCCCGACGGTTCCGCCGAGGCGCGCGAGTCCACGCAGTACCAGGCCTTCGACCTGACCGCCCGGTACTTCGGGGAGGGCGCCAACGGGCCGCTGCTGGTGGTCGCCGACCTGGCCGAGCCGGTGGCCGAGGCCGAGCAGCTGGCCGAGCAGGTCAGCGTCGTCGAGTCCGTCGCCGCCCAGCCCGACGTCGCCGCCGTCGCGCCGATCGGCTTCTCCGCCGACGGGCGGCTGCTGGCCCTCCAGGTGGTGCCCGAGGAAGGACCGACCAGCGTCTCCACCGAGCAGCTCGTCCGCGACCTGCGCGATCTGACCCCGCTGGCGACCACCACCGGCGAGGCGACCGTCGGGGTCGCCGGCAGCGCCAGCGGCAACATCGACGTCTCCGAGCAGCTCGCCGACGCCCTGCCGGGCTACCTCGCCCTCGTCGTCGGCCTGTCCCTGCTCATCCTCGTGGTGGTGTTCCGCTCGCTGCTGGTGCCGCTGACGGCGACCCTCGGGTTCGTCCTGTCGCTGTTCGCCACCTTCGGCGCCATCACCGCGGTGTTCCAGTGGGGCTGGCTCAGCGACGTCTTCGGCGTCAGCACGCCCGGCCCCGTGCTGAGCTTCCTGCCCACCATCGTCGTCGGGATCCTGTTCGGCCTGGCGATGGACTACCAGCTGTTCCTCGTCTCGGGGATGCGCGAGGCGTACGCGCACGGGGAACCGGCGCGCCAGGCCGTCACCACCGGGCTGCGGGCCGGGCGCCGCGTCGTCGTCGCCGCCGCGATCATCATGGTCTCGGTGTTCAGCGGTTTCATCGGGTCCAACTCGGTGATCATCCGTTCCGTGGGCTTCGGGTTGGCGTTCGGCGTCCTCGCCGACGCCTTCGTCGTCCGGCTGCTCCTGATCCCCGCGGTGATGCACCTGCTGGGCCGCTCCGCGTGGTGGCTGCCGCGCTGGCTGGACCGGCTGCTGCCCGACGTGGACGTGGAGGGCGCCTCGCTGGAGCGCGCCCTCGCCCGCGCCGGCGCGCAGGGCGAGCCGTCCTCGCCGGAGCACGGCGACGGGCACGAGGAGGTCGTCACCGGCAGCCGGTGACCCGTCGAGCACGGTGTCCACGCAGCGCCGTGCCGCTGTGCTCCCGCGTGCTCGTCGGACTAGTTTCAGACGCGTGATCGGGAGCATCGACGAGGTCGTCGTCGACTGCGCGCAGCCGTCGGTGCTGGCCGCCTTCTGGGCGCGGGTCCTCGGCGGGGAGCCGGTCGAGCGTGATGAGGCGTGGTGGTACGTCGTGCCCCCGGGGTGGACGCAGCTGTCCTTCCAGAGGGTGCCGGAGGCCAAGACGGTGAAGAACCGCGTGCACCTGGACGTGCGGGTGCAGGACGTCGAGGCGGCCGCGGTCCGGGCAGAAGCTCTGGGCGCGCGCCGGGTGGGGGAGGTGCACCACGACCGGGCCGGCTCCTTCCAGGTGCTGCTGGACCCGGAGGGCAACGAGTGGTGCGTGGTCAAGCCCGCCTGAGTCCCGCCGTCCACCGCGGGGGAGCGGCTGCCCTGCGGCACGTCCGCTGGCTGGGCGGCGGCAGCGGCGCGGGGAAGTCGACCACCGCCCGGCACCTGGCCGCGCGGTACGGCCTGCGCACCTACAGCACCGACGAGTCGATGGCCGACCACGTCCGCCGCTGCCCGCCGCAGCGGTGTCCCGCGCTGCACGCGTTCGCGGCGGTGGACCGCGACGAGCGCTGGGTGCACCGCAGCCCCGAGGTGATGCTGGAGACGTTCGGCTGGTTCCGCGGCGAGGCGTTCGACCTGCTGGTGGAGGACCTGCTGGCGCTGCCGGCGGACCGGCCCGTGCTGGTGGAGGGTTTCCGGGTTCTCCCGGACCTCGTCGCACCGCTGCTGAGCGGTCCGCGGCAGGCGGTGTGGCTGCTGCCGACCCCGCGGTTCCGGCGGGCGGCGTTCACCTCCCGCGGCGGCCTGTGGGAGATCGCGGGGCGGACGTCCGACCCGCCGCGCGCCCTGGAGAACCTGCTGGAGCGGGACCGCCTGTTCACCGACCTGCTGCGCGGGGACGTCGCGCGCCTCGGCCTGCAGTCCCTCGAGGTTGACGTGGACCGGGGCGAGCAGGACCTGGAGCAGCGGGTCGCCGCCGCGCTCGGCCTGCGCGGCACCGGGACGCGGTGAACCCGCCCGCTCAGGCGAGGACCTGGGCCCCCACGACGGACAGCAGCTGCAGCTTCTCGTGGCTCTCGCTGCCGGGGACGGCGGTGTAGACGAGCAGGCGGTGCGACTGCTCGGGGTCCAGCAGCGTCTGGCAGTGCAGCTCCAGCGCCCCGACCTCGGGGTGCACGAAGTGCTTCAGCTCGCCGGGTCGCAGGCCCACCTCGTGCGTCTCCCACAGGCGCCGCAGCTCCTCGCTGCGCGCCAGCGCCAGTTCCGCCAGCCGCGCCGCGCGCGAACCGGGCCCGCGCAGCGCGACCACCTGGCGCAGGTGCGAGGCGTACAGGCGCGACAGGTACGCGTGGTCCTCGGGCCGGTACCGCTCCCGGCTGGCCGGGTCGGTGAACCACCGGTAGCCCAGGCTGCGCTCCGGGCCCGTCCACCGGGTGGCGTCCCCGGTCAGCGCCACCCCGAGCGGGGTCTGCCGCAGCGTCTCGCCCAGTTCGCTGACCACCTCGGCGGGCGTGTCCGTCAGCCGGTCGAGGATCCGCAGCAGGCCGGGGCTGACGTGCTCGCTGGCCGCACCGCGCGCCGGCGGCTGGTGCCCGGCGAGGCGGAACAGGTGGTCGCGCTCGTCCAGCGACAGGTGCAGGCCCTGCGCGATGGAGGCGACCATCTGCTCGGACGGCTGCGGCCCGCGCTCGCGCTCCAGCCGCGCGTAGTAGTCGGTGGACATGTGGCACAGCGCCGCGACCTCCTCGCGGCGCAGCCCGGCGGTGCGGCGCCGCTGCCCGCGCGGCAGGCCGACGTCCTCGGGCTGCACGGACTGCCGGCGGTGGCGCAGGAAACCCGCCAGTCCCGCTCTGTCGATCACCGGAACCCTCCCTCTCCCTCGGTCCCCTCGTTCCTACCGCGCGGGTGCGCCCGCGAGCCACGGCCCGTCGATCCCCCCTTCCGGGCGCGCGCAACCCGACGGGGGGACCGCGCAGGCACGGACCGGCAGGTCCTGGTTGCGCCCGGCGGACCGGCCGAGGGTGGTGGCACGACCCCACCGAGGAGGAACCGTGAACCACCCCGCACCCCCCGCGAGCCGGCGGGCCCAGCGCACCAGCCACAGCGCGACGGCCCGCCGGCTGCTCGGGATGCCGGAGCCCGAGGCGGCGTCCAGCACGCGCACCGCCGGGCGCACCGCCCTCGACCGCGTCGGCGGGCCCGTGGGCCTGGCGGTGGCCGCAGCCCCGACGGTCGCGTTCGTGGCGGTGGACGCCACGTCCGGGCTCGCCCCGGCGCTGGCCGCGGCCGGCGCCACCGCCGTGGCCGCCGGCGCGGTCCGCGTGGCTCGCCGGGAACCGACCGGCGCGGCGGTCGCCGGTCTCGTCGTCGCCGCGGTCTGCGCGGGGTCGGCGGCACTGGCGGGGGAGGCGCGCGCCTTCTTCCTGCCGACGATGCTGCTGCCGGTCGTGTTCGTCATCGCGTACGCGGTCACGTTCGCGCTGCGCCGGCCGCTGATGGGGCTGATGGTCAACCCGCTGTCCGGCGGGCCGCGGGACTGGCAGGGGCACCCCGCCCTGCGCCGCGTCTACACCGTCAGCTCCGTGGTCGGGCTGACCCTGGCGACGGCGAACCTCGTCGTCCGCGTCGTGTTCTACGTCGCCGACCAGCCCACCACCCTGGGCGCGCTGCAGGTCGGCGTCCCCGTCCTGTTCGCCGTCCACTTCGCGGTCACGCTCGTGGCCGCCCGCCGGGCGGCGCCGTCGCCCGTCCCCACCACCCGCTGAGGACCCACCACCGGAGGATCGTCATGTCCCGCACGCCCCACCTGGAACTGCCCGACCTGTTCGGACGCCGCGCCCTCGTCACCGGCGCCAGCGACGGTGTCGGCGTCGGCATCGCCCGCCGGCTCGCCGCCGCCGGCGCCGAGGTGCTGATGCCGGTGCGCAACCGCGCCAAGGGGGAGGCGGCCGCCGCGCGGATCCGCACCGCGCACCCCGGGGCCCGCGTCTCGGTGCACGACCTGGACCTGTCGTCGCTGCGGTCGGTGGCCGCTCTGGGTGCCGAGCTGCGCGCCGAGGGCGAGCCGCTGCACCTGCTCATCGGCAACGCGGGCGTCATGCGCCCGCCGGAGCGCCAGACCACCCTGGACGGCTTCGAGCTGCAGTTCGGCACCAACCACCTCGGGCACGTCGCGCTCGTGGCGAACCTGCTGCCGCTGCTCATCGCCGGGCGGGCCCGCGTCACCTCGCAGATCAGCGTCGCCGCCCGTGCCGGGCAGGTGAACTGGCGCGACCTGAACTGGGAGTCCTCCTACGACGGGATGCGTGCCTACAGCCAGTCGAAGATCGCCTACGGCCTCTTCGGGCTGGAGCTGGACCGGCGCAGCAAGGCCGCCGGCTGGGGCATCACGAGCAACCTGTCCCACCCCGGGGTCGCGCCGACGAACCTGCTGTCCGCCCGCCCGGAGATGGGCCGCGACCGCGACACCCCGCAGATCGCCGTGATCCGCCGGCTCTCCCGGGCCGGGGTCCTCGTCGGGACGGTGGACAGCGCGCAACTGCCCGCGCTGTACGCGGCCGCGCACCCGGGGGCCCGCGGCGGCGCGCTGTACGGGCCGGAGGGTCTCGGGAACCTCGGCGGCGCCCCGACCGAGCACCGGCTGTTCCGGCCGCTGCGCGACGCGGAGGAGGCCGAGCGCGTGTGGCGCGTCTCGCAGGAGCTGGCGGGGTTCTCCTTCGCCGAGGCGGCGGCGGTGTGAGGACCGCCCGGACGGGACCGCTGCGGGCACCCCGCGGCGGTCCCGTCGCGCGTCAGGAGGCCGGGGAATCCCGCGTCAGCTCCCACAGGCCGTAGCGCACGACGTAGGAGTACTCCTCGTGCCGCCAGGCCGGCACGTACCGGTACGAGGACGGCGACAACCCCGCCCCCGTGACCGCGGCCAGCTGCGCGGTGACGTCGTAGGCGTGCATGTCGATCCCCGGCAGGCCGTCGTCGGAGAACGGGCGGCGCGAGCTCCCGGGAGCGGTGCGGTCCTCGACGACCCCCACCAGCAGCCGCGCGCCGGGCGCGCTCGCCGCGGCCAGGTGGCCCAGCGTCGCCCCCAGGTCGCGGCAGAACTCCAGGCACCCCACCGCCACGACGACGTCGAAACGTCCCCAGTCCCGCGGCAGCGGGTCGTGGAAGTCGTGCTGCTCGTAGCGGCCGGCGGGACGCCCGGCGCGCGCCGCGTCGAGCATCCCCGGTGACACGTCGACGCCGGTGACCTCCACGTCGGGGGCGAGGTCCCGCGTCAGCTGCCCCGGCCCGCACCCGACGTCCAGCACCCGGCACGCCGGTGTCACGGTGCGCAGCAGGAAGTCGGCGACGAGGGGGCCGTAGTGCTCCAGGGTCCGCCACCCCGGCACGTAGTGCGGGGCGAAGTCGTCGTAGTAGCGCGCGAGCGCCCCGGCGTCCTCCACGTCCCGCGGCGTCACGCGGTGGGTTCCAGCAGCAGCACGGGGATCCGCCGGGGCGCCGCCTTCACCTCGTACTCCGCGAAACCCGGCATCGCCGTCTTCTGCCGCTCCCACACCGCGGCGCGCTCCTCGCCCTCCAGCTCGCGCGCCCGCACCGGGACGGTCTCCGTGCCGACCTCGACGGTCGTCCCGGGGTTCGCGATGAGGTTGTGGTACCAGTCCGGGTTCGTCGGGGCGCCGGCCTTGGAGGCGAAGACGGCGTAGGCGCCGTCGACGGGCTGGTAGACCATCGGGCTGACGCGCTCGACGCCGCTCTTCCGTCCGCGGTGGTGCACGAGGATCATCGGCGCTCCCTGGAACGGGCCGCCGACCCGGCCCTCGTTCGCGCGGAACTCCTCGACGACCCTGGCGTTCCAGTCGTCCGTCCGGGCCTCCGCCTGCTCCGCGTCCCGCGGGGTCTCGCTCACCACTGCCTCCTGGTCGACGTCCGGACCGTCCGGGCGGTGCCGACCAGCCTGCCCCGCGGGAGGGCCCCGGTCCAGACGGTGCCTCAGGACACCGTCAGCGGCCGATCGCGTCCAGCTCCGCGACGTCCTCGCCGGACAGCTCCGTGCCCGCGCCGGCGATGTTCTCGCGCAGGTGCGCGACCGACGACGTGCCCGGGATGAGCAGGACGTTGGGCGAGCGCCGCAGCAGCCAGGCCAGGGCCACCGCGGCGGGCCGCACGCCGTGCCGGCCGGCCACGCGCGACAGGGCCGCGGACTGCAGCGGCGTGAACCCGCCGAGGGGGAAGAACGGCGTGTACGCGATCCCGTCGCGGGCCAGGGCGTCGAGGAGGTCGTCGTCGTGGCGCACGGCGAGGTTGTACATGTTCTGCACGGCGACGACCGGGGCGGTCGAGCGGGCCTCGGCGACCTGCTCGGCGGTGACGTTGCTGACGCCCAGGTGCCGGACGAGGCCGTCGCGCTGGAGCTCCGCCAGGACGCCGAACGCCTCGGCGATCGACCCCGGCCGTGGACCGGTGGCGTCACCGGCGCGCAGGTGCACGAGGTCCAGGACGTCCACGCCGAGGACGTCGAGGTTCTCGCGGACCTGCCGGCGCAGGTCCTCCGGGCGCCGGGCCGTGGGCCAGCCGCCCTGCGCGTCGCGGTCGGCGCCGACCTTCGTGGCGATGACGAGGTCCCGCGGGTAGGGGTGCAGGGCCTCGCGCAGGAGCGCGTTGACGACGTGCGGGCCGTAGGCGCCGCTGGTGTCGAGGTGGGTGACGCCCGCCTCGACGGCGGCGCGCAGGACCGCCAGCGCGCCGTCGCGGTCGGCCGGCGGGCCCATCACCCCGGGCCCGGCCAGCTGCATGGCGCCGTAGCCGGAGCGGGTGACCTCCCGGTCGCCCAGGAGCCAGGTGCCGCCGGGCAGCGTGGTGGTGGTGTTCACGGTGGGGACCTCCCTGGTGGGTTCTCGCGTCTGTGGCGCCCCAGGGGCGCCGTGGGAGACACTGGCACCGCTGCTCTCCGACGGGAAGCAGGCACCTGGGAGTGCGCAAGGCACCGGGACGAGGGGAGCGGGACGTGGCGACGACGACGGCGGCCCAGCGCAGGGCGCGGGCGAAGACGGACTACGACGCGTTCCTGGCGGTGTGCCCGAGCCGGCAGCTGCTGGACCGGGTCGCGGACAAGTGGGTCACCCTCGTCCTGTGCGCCCTCGCCGGCGACGCGGCGGCGCTGGAGGGCACCGGCCCCCGGCCGCTGCGGTACTCGCAGCTGGCGCGGCTGCTCGCCGGGGTGAGCCAGAAGATGCTCACCCAGACGCTGCGGAACCTCGAGCGCGACGGCCTGGTGACCCGCACGGTCGAGGCGACCGTGCCCGTCACCGTCACCTACGAGCTCACCGACCTCGGGCTGTCCCTGCACGCGGTGGTCCGCCACCTGCGGGTGTGGGCGCAGGAGAACATGGACGCCGTCGCCGCGCACCGCGAGGCCCACGACGCGGCGTCCGCCTGAGGGCGCCGGTCCGCGCTGTCACCACGGCCCGGTCGTCACGGCAGATCGTCCAGGAACCCCGCCGCCGCGGCCACGACGGCCTGCAGGGCCCGCGCGGTCGCCGCGGCGTCCCCGGGCACCTCGACCGAGTGGTCGGCACCCGCCACCTCCAGCACGCGCCGGCCGGACCGCCGGGCGGCACCGCCGTCCCAGTACGGGTCGGCCGAACCACCGACCAGCAGCGCGGGCGCTGAGGACCGGGTGGCTGCGCTCACCACGTCGGCTTCGCGCAGCAGGGGCGTGAGCCAGATCCCCGGCAGGTCGCGCTCGACCGCCGCCGGCAGGAGCCGCGTGCTCAGCGACTTCGCGACGACGAGGTGCGGCCGCGCGCGCATCCCGTCGAGCAGGTCCGGGGCCAGAGCGAGGAGTTCCCGCGGGGTCGGCGGCGTGGTCCAGCGCACCGTCCGCACGGTCCAGCCGCGCTCGCGCAGCAGTCGGCGCACGTCGCGCAGCAGTGGTCCGTCGCACGTGTACCCGCGTCCGGGCAGCACGGTGGCGGTGCGCTCGCCGCCCTCGTGGACGTCGACGTCGACCTGTTCCACCGCTGCTCCTCCCCAGCGATGTGGACCCTACGGCGAGCGCCTCCGCCGTGGGAACGTGCGGGAGTGGCGCCCGACGAACTCCCCGACCTGGCCGCTGTGCGGCACGCCTACGACACCGTCGCCAGCGATTACGCGACCCACCTGCCGGACGTGCGCGCCGAGTCGTCGCTGGAGCTGGCGGTGCTCGACGCCTTCGCCGAGGCGGTGACGGCGGGGGTCGCGGCCGGTGCGGGGCCCGTGCTCGACGCCGGGTGCGGCACCGGCCGCATCACGCGCTACCTCGCCGAGCGCGGGTGCGCCGTCGAGGGGGTGGACCTGTCGCCGGGCATGGTCGCCGAGGCGCGCCGCCACCACCCCGGTCACCGCTTCACCGTGGGCACGCTGACGGACCTGCCGCACCCCGCCGACAGCTTCGCGGGTGTCGTGCTCTGGTACTCGGTCATCCACACCCGTCCCGAGGACCACCCGCGCGTCTTCGCGGAGGTCGCTCGCGTGCTGCGCCCCGGCGGGCACGTGGTCGTCGCGTTCCAGTCCGGCGAGGGGGTCCGCGACGTCTCCGCCGCCTACCGCCGGTTCGGGCACGACGTCCGCCTGGAGCGGTACCTCGTGACGGCGGACGAGGTCGCCGCGGGGTTGCGGGACGTCGGCCTGCGGGAGGAGTGCCGGCTGGTTCGCCGGCCGCGCGGTGCCGAGCAGGACGACCAGGCGGTAGTGCTGGCCCAGGCGGTGTGAGCGTCGGATGTGGAGCGGAACCGTCGTCGACACGCGTTCCGACGACGGTTCCGCTCCAGTCGGCGGGGTTCAGGCCGTGCGGGTGGTGACGATCCCCCCGTCCACGGCGATCTCCGCGCCGTGCACGTACGCGGACTCCTCCGACAGCAGCCACGCCACCGCGGCGGCGACCTCCTCGGGCCGGCCCGGGCGCCCACCGGCCGTGGCGGCGGTCATCGCCTCGACGACGGCGGCGTCCGCCTCCGAGTCGTTGATCGGTGTCCGCGTCGCGCCGGGGGAGACGGTGTTCACCCGCACCCCGCACGGGCCGAACTCCGCGGCCCAGCTGCGGCCGAGCTGGATCTCCGCGGCCTTGGTCGCCGCGTACAGCCCGACGAACGGGTGCCCGACGTGCGCCATCCAGGAGCCGACGACGACGACCGCGCCGCGGCCCCGCTCGGCCATCGCCGGGACGAGGGCGGCGGTCAGGACGTGCGGGGCGCGCACGTTCACCGCGAGCGCCGTCTCCAGGTCCGCGTCGCTGAGGTTCGGGGTGTCGACGGCGGGGCACACGGCGGCGTTGTGCACGATGGCGTCCAGGCGCCCCCCGGCGGCCTCGACGGCGGTGCGGGCGAACTCCCGCAGCTCCTCCGGCGGCGCGGTGAGGTCGGAGGGCACGAAGGCGGCGCGCCCACCGGCGGCCTCCACCTCCTCGACGACGCCCTTCCCGCGCCGCTCGTCGCGGCCGGTGACGACGACGTGCCAGCCTCCGGCGGCGAGGACGCGGGCGGTGGCGGCGCCGATCCCGCTGGTGGAACCGGTGACGAGGACGGTGGGCCGTCCGGTGGTGCTCTCGGTGGTGGTCATGGCGACCAGTGGAACCGCCGCCGCCCCCGCCGGCCAGGGCCTGCCCAGCCGGGTCACCGCGTGACCTGGCTCCGGTCCGCGGCCCGCTCCTACGCTGGCCCGGTGCCCGCCGACCGCACCGCCCTGGGGGCCTTCCTGCGCTCGCGGCGCGACCGCCTGACTCCCGCGCAGGCCGGTATCGCGCCCTTCCCCGGCCCGCGCCGGGTGCCGGGCCTGCGCAAGGAGGAGCTGGCCGTGCTGGCCGGGCTCAGCCCGGACCACTACAGCCGCCTGGAGCAGGGCCGCCAGCACACCGTCACCGACGAGGTCGTCGAGGCGCTCAGCCGCGCGCTGCAGCTGGACGACGTCGAACGGGCCCACCTGCGCGACCTGGCCGCCCCCTCGTCGCGACGGCGATGGGCCGGTCCCGAGGCCCCTCAGCGCCCCGACCCGGGGATGCTGCGGCTGCTGGACACCCTGGCCCACGTCCCGGCGCTGCTGCTGGGCCGGCGCTCGGAGGTCCTGGCGCGCAACGCGCTGCTGGTCGAGGTGCTGGGGTTCCCCGCGGAGCCGGGCTCCAACCTCGCGCGCTGGCTGTTCCTGGACCCCGCCGCGCGGGTGCGGCTGGCGAACTGGGCCCAGTTCGCCCCCGCCGCGGTCGGGGCGCTGCGCTACGAGGTGGGCCGCCACCCCGACGACCGGCGCCTGGCCGCCCTCGTGGCCGAGCTGCGCCGCGCCGACCCCGACCTCGCCCGCTGGTGGGACGACCAGCGCGTCGCCTTCCGGACCTCGCTGACCAAGCACGTCGCCCACCCCGTCGCCGGGCCGCTCGTCTTCGGCATTGAGACCGTGATCAGCCCGCTCGACCCCGAGCAGCACCTGGTCGTCTACACCGTCGAACCCGACTCGCCCACGGCGCGGGTGCTGCCGCTGCTGGCCGGCTGGGCCGCCGCGCCCGAGCGCGCGGGCTGAGGCCCCGCCCGCGGTGGGGCCGCGGGCCCTCGTCACCCCGCGCCGCGGCCGGTGACATCGCGGCCGTCGGCAGCAGCGCCGTGGTCGGCAGCGCGGCCACCGCGGCGAGCACGCCCGTCACCACCGCGCCGGACTGCCGCCGGCCTCACCTCTGCTCCGGCTGCAGCAGAGGTCCACCGGACTCTTCCTAGAGGCGCTCCACGCGATCGGCTTGCGGGCCCCGGTCGCTCTGACGCACTGCGTACCGGACCCGGTCGCCCTGCTGCAGCGGTTCCGACCCCGCGACCACGGACACGTGGACGAACAGGTCGTCCCCTCCGGCGTCCGGGGTGATGAACCCGAATCCGCGGTCGTCGTCGTAACGTGCGACGACGCCCTCACCGGCGCGTGCAGGCACGCCCCGTGACCCCGGCTCCCTCCTCCCGGTGCGTGCCGGCCCGGCCGGTGCCGGCTGTCGCGGTGGCGGTGCGGGCTCGGTCCCTCGGACGAGCTGCACGTCGCGGGCCTGCGGGCCCTTGTCGCCGCTGACCACCGCGTACGCCACGCGGTCGCCCTCGGTCAACCAGGTGAGCCCCTCGGCCAGGGACCGGGCGTGGACGAAGACGTCCCCGGCGCCGGAGTCGGGGGCGATGAAGCCGAAGCCCTTGTCCTCGTCGTACCAGGAGACGGTGCCGTCCGCCCCGTCGGCACCGCCGGCCCCGACGGGCAGACCGACCCCCGGCCCCAGCGGGACCACGTGCGCCGCCTGCGGGCCGCGCTCGCCCTCGACGACGACGAACGCCACCCGCTGCCCCTCGGTGACCACGCCGCCCGTGACGATGGCGGAGCTGTGCACGAAGATGTCGGGGCCTCCGCCGTCCGGCGAGGCGAACCCGTACCCCTTGGTCGGCTCGTACCAGTTGACCGTGCCGAGCAGGCCCACGGCGCCGCCGGCGGTCGTCTCGGAGGTGACGCGGACGCGCAGCGCCTGGGGACCGCGGTCGTTCTCGCCGGCCTCGAACTCGACGGTCTGACCCTCGCGGAGCACCTTCGACCCTCCGTCCTCGACGATCGAGGAGGCGTGCACGAACACGTCCGGTGAGCCGTCCTCGGGCGCGAGGAAGCCGAACCCCCGTTCAGCGTCGAACCAGCGGACGGTCGCGTGCGGCATGGGGAGCTCCAGGTCGGAAGAGCGGACAGTGCTCTCAGTCTCGCTGACGGCCTCGGGGCCCGGGACCACCCGTCACGGGCACAGTGATCGTCGTGAGCCGGGACGTGCTGGCCGTCGAGCGACGCTCCGGAAGACCTGCGACTCCCCGACCGGCACCGACAGTCCCGTGATCTCCCGGTGACGAGGACGTGCTCGTGCTCGAGCCCGTCGGCCGCCCCGCCCGACCGCACGGGCTCACGTCGGCCGATCGACCGCCCCGTGCCCCGTCACGGCTCCCGCCGCAGCGCGCTGGAGCCGTCCGTCGGGCGCCCGTCCCGCAGGGCCCGCACGTGCGCCAGGTCCCCGACGTCCTGGGGACCACCGCGGCGCCGGGGGTCACCGGTGACCACGCACGAGCGCCCGGGACCCCGCGGGGTCCCGGGCGCTCGCCGGTCGGTGCTGCTGGCTCAGGAGTCCTCGGTCAGGACTCCGCGCCGTCCTGCTCCTCGCGGCCGCTGCCGCGGCCCTGGTCCAGGACGTCGGTGCCCGGGCCGCCGACCAGCGCGTCGTCGCCGTTCTCGCCGGCCAGGCGGTCGTCGCCGAACCCGCCCAGCAGGACGTCGTTCCCGTTGCCGCCGGAGACCGTGTCGTTCCCGGCGCCGCCGCAGACGACATCGTCGCCGTTGCCGCCGGTGATGGTGTCGTTCCCGCCCAGGCCCATGATCACGTCACGGCCGTTGGTGCCCCGGAGCACGTCGTCGCCGGCGGTGCCGCGGATCGTGGGCACCAGGCCCTGGCAGCGCTCGTCGAGGTCGATGCCGAACACGACGGGGTCGTGGTCGCTGGAGCGGTACGGGTCCGCCGCGTACAGGGCCGGGTCACCGGCGTACTGGTAGGCGAAGGACTCCACCGAGTTGATGTTCCAGTGGGTGGCGTCGGTCACCTTCGCGGTCAGCTCGGCGCTGGCCAGGGCGTGGTCCAGCGAACCGGACAGCGCGTCGAAGACGTAGCTGTAGCGGCCCTCGTCGAACCGGGCGCCCAGGTCGGTCAGCCCGGCGCGGGTGCGCAGGACCTCGATCGGGTCCTCCTGCGTGTAGGCGTTGAAGTCGCCCAGCGCCACCACGTCCGGGTCACCGGTGCTCTCGCGCAGGCCGGTGAGGAAACCGGCCAGCGACTCGGCCTGCCGGACGCGGTCGCCGTTGAAGGGACCCTGGCCCTCGTCGGCGTTGTCGCCCGTACCGGTGCCGCCCTTGGACTTGAAGTGGTTCGCCACGACGGTGAACGTGTCGCCGTCCTTGACGAACGTCTGCGCGATCGGCTCGCGGGCGTTCGACCAGACGCTCTCGTCGACGAGGCCGACGGGTGCGCCGACCGGCTGCACGACGTCGCGCCGGTAGATGACGGCGTTGCGGATGACGTCGCGCGGGACGCCGTACAGCTCCCGCGGCAAGGGCGAGTACGCCCACTGCTCGGACCCGGCGGCGGCGTTCAGCCGGCGCACCAGGTCCGCCAGCGCGGTGTCGGCGTTCCCCGGCGTCAGGCCGCTGGAGTCGGTGTCCTCGATCTCCATGAGGGTCACGACGTCCGCGCCCAGCGCGCGGATCGCCGGGACGATCTTGCCGGCCTGCTCGTCGAGCTCGGCCTGGTTCGGCGCACCGCGCCCGGTGCCGCCGAAGGTGAGGAAGTAGTTCAGCACGTTGAAGGCGCCGACCCGCACGTCACCGCCCACGGCCTCGGGAGCCCGCGGTCGGGTGTTCTGCGCCGCGAACACGCCGGCGGCGGTGCCGTCGGCCGGCTGCAGGCGCCATGCGTCGAACCCGTAGCCGAGCACCAGCGGCTCGGTGAACGTCAGCTCGTCGCCGACCCGCACCGGGGTGGCCTGGCTCAGGTACGGGCGGTTCGTGACGGAGGTGCGGGAGCTGACGGCGTCGTCCAGCACGACGCTGCGCAGCGCGTTCTCCGCGGCGATCGCCTGCGCACCGGCGCCGGGACGGGCCAGCTCGGTGGGCTGCACGAGCACGCCGCCGGCGGACAGCGTCAGTTCCCCGAAGCTCGTCAGGTCGAAGACCTCGCTGACGCTCAGGCGGTCCCCGGGGCGGACGAGCATCCCCTCCAGGCGCTCGCGGGCGGCGTCGTCGGCCGGCAGGTCCAGCACCGCGGGCGCGGGCAGGTCCGCCGCGGTGCCGTCGGCGACGACCGTGACACCGGTGGGCGCGGCGATCTGCGTCTGGCCGCCGAACTCCTGCGCCTGGCCGGTGACGGTGACGGTGTCGCCGAGGTCGACGGCCGCGGGGCTGAAGACGAAGACGCCGTCGGAGGTGGCGGGGTCGCCGTCGCCGTCGGGGTCCTGCAGGTAGAACCCGGACAGGCCCGGCGTGTCGCCGACGACGACGCCGGTCACGGTGACCCGCTGCCCGGCCAGCGGGCTGGTCGCCCCGGTGCCCTGCACCGCGCCGATCTCGACGGGGTCCGTCGGCGCCGGCGGCTGCGGGTCGGGCTCGACGGGGGCGGCGGAGTTCACGGACCCGCGGCTGGCGGGAGCGGGACCGGACCACACCAGCGCGTCGGCGGCGGCGTCGTGGGTGCGCTGCAGCGACTGCCCGGCGGGCTCGGTGCCCGCCTCGGAGACGCCGATGTCGGTGCTCGTGGTCCCGGCGGCCGGGCCGTTCGTGGCGGTGAACACGCCCTCGTAGGACAGGAACTCCAGCACCTCCGCGCCGCGCACCAGGGCGATGCCGTCGGGGGAGCCGTTCTGGATGCCCGCGGCGGGACCGTCGACGGTGACGACCTGCGCGGCAGCGCCCGCGGTGGCCTCCGGCAGGGGCAGGGTCGCGTAGGGCGCGCCGCCGCTGCCGTTGTAGAGGACGACCGACAACCCGGCCGAGCTGCTGCCGGCGGGGAGCTCGACCTCGACGAACTCGTCGACGTCGGCACCGGCGTTGTCGTAGTGGACCTCGGAGACGAAGGGGGCGGTCGGCGCGGCCGCGGAGGCGACGGGCAGGCCGAGCGCGGTGAACGCGGTACCGGCGACGCCGAGGGCGACGCAGCCGCCGGTCAGGCGCGTCGCACGGGGACGACTGGGCACGGGGATCCTTCCGGGAGGACACGGGGGTTCACAGACGGTAACCCGGCGCGGGGAGTGCTCCGCGCCCCCGGGAGCGCCCCGAGGTTAATTCCTGGTGACGTCCCGGTGCCGGGGTGAGAGCGCGGTCACTCGATCCGCGAACCGTCCCCGGAACTCCCCGGCGGGTGCGAGGATCCGCCCGACAGCACCGCCGTCCCCCGGAGAGACATGCACCCCGCACCCGCGCGCCGCGGCGCGCTCGCCCTCGTCCTGGCCGCCACCCTCGCCGCCGCCCCGGCGACCGCCGTCGCCGCTCCCGGCCCGAAGGCGCCGAAGGCCGACTTCACCCTGACGATCCTGCACGCCAACGACCTCGAGTCGTCCCTGTTGCCCGTGACGGGTACCGACGGCAGCACCTACGGCGGCGTGGACCGCTTCGTGGCGCTCCTCGAGCGCGAGCAGCGCGCGGCCGTCACCGGTGCCCCCGGCCCCGGCCAGGCCGGCAAGCGCGGCGTCCTGACGATCTCCGCCGGTGACAACTTCCTGCCCGGCCCGCAGCTCGCCGCCAGCGACGACCCCTCGCGGCCGGTCTACGACGCGACGGCGTTCAGCGCCGCCGGGTTCGACGTCTCGATCCTCGGCAACCACGACTTCGACCAGAACCCCGACTTCCTCGCCCGCTGGCTGGGCGACGTGTCCTCCGGCACGACGTTCGTCGCCGGCAACCTCGGCTTCGACGCCGAGCCCCGGCTGCTCGCCGAGGTCCGCGACGGCACGATCGTGCAGACGCACGTCGAGCAGATCAAGGGCGAGCGGGTCGGCGTCATCGGCCTGACCACCCCCGACCTGCCCCGCCTCAGCAGCTCGCGCGGCGTCACCGTCGACCCGGACCTGGCGCGGATCGCCAACGCGCAGGCCGCCTCCTACGCGGCCGCCGGCGTGGACAAGGTCGTGCTCGTCTCGCACCTGCAGGACATCGACAACGAGGTGGCCCTCGCCGGGCAGCTGCGCGGCGTCGACGTCATCGTCGGCGGCGGCGGGCACGAGCTGCTCGCCGATCCCGCCGACCCGCGCGTCGCCAACGGCGTCACCCCGTACGGGCCGTACCCGCTGACCCCGAAGGACGCCGACGGGCGGACCGTGCCGGTCGTGACGACGAACGCCCTGTACACCTACGTCGGCCGGCTCGTCGTGAACTTCGACGCCCGCGGCGACGTCCTGTCCGTCGACGAGGCGGCCTCGCGGCCGATCCCCGTCGTCGCCCAGGGCCCCGACGCCGTCGCGCCCGACGCGCAGGTGAACCGGCAGGTCGTGCAGCCGGTGCAGCAGTACGTCGCGGACCTCGGCCGGCGCGTCGTGGCGACCTCGGAGGTGCCGCTGGACGGCGTCCGCGACTCCGTGCGCAGCCGTGAGACGAACCTCGGGAACCTCGCCACCGACGCGGTGCTGGCGGCCGCGCGCCGCGAGGCCGCCGCGGCCGGGGTGACCGCGCCCGTGGTCGCCCTGCAGAACGGCGGCGGCATCCGCAACGCCTCCGTCCTGCCCGCCGGGAACCTGACGGCCCTCGACACCTACACGGTGCTGCCGTTCGCCAACTTCGTCGGCGTCGCCCCGGCCATGCCGGTCAGCACGTTCGTCGCGGGCGTCGAGCACGGCCTGTCCGGCCAGGTGAGCGGCGGCGTGCTGCAGCCGGCCGGGTCGTTCGCGCAGGCCGCCGGCTACCGCGTCAGCTACGACCCGGCCCGCCCGGCCGGCTCGCGCGTCGTGGACCTCGTCCTCGACGACGGCACCGTCCTGGTGAGCGGTGGGCAGATCGCCACCACGGCCCCGGAGACCCTGTCCGTGGCGACGATCGACTTCCTGCTGCGCGGCGGCGACGGCTACCCCTTCGACGGCGTCGCCTTCAGCGTGCTGCCGGTGACCTACCAGCAGGCGCTGGCGACCTACCTCACCGGTGAGCTCGGCGGCCGGGTCACCGCCGCCGACTACCCGGTGGGCGGGGAAGGCCGCATCACGCCCGTCTCCTGACCGCTGCGCGGGAGTGGAGCAGGACCGTCGGCGCGCAGCCCCTCAGCGACGGTTCTGCTCCACTCCTGGTGCGCGGCTCCTTCCTCACCCGGACCGGTCAGCGGACCCGAGCGGCGGCAGCCTCCACGAGCGTCTGCGCGCGCCGCAGTGCAGTGGTGCAGTTCGTGCGGGAGACGTTGCTGAGCCCGTAGTGCCCGGCGTCCTTCAGGTCGAGGACGTCGCGCAGCGCACGGGCGAGAGCCGCGTCCCCCGTCACCTCCTGCAGCAGTCCGATGGCCTGGCGGTGGTCCTGCCCGCGCGAGCGGACGCCCGCTGCGGCGCAGCAGATGGCGTCCGCGGCGGCGATGGCGGCCAGCACCGCGTTCCCCGTCGCCACGGTCGCGGCCTCCGCCAGGTCCTCGGACTGCACGAGGAGGGCGGCCTCGAGGTACAGCTGCGCCTGCTGGCGCCGCGTGCGCGCGTCCGCCGCAGTGCACGCGCCGGTGCGGACGGTCCGCCCGCTCACGCGTCGCCTCCTGCGCACAGCAGGTCCCGCAGGGGTGGCCCGACGAGGACGCGGCCGTCGGCGCGCAGGCTCGCGACGAGCGGTTCCTCGTCGCGGACCGCCTGCACCAGTTGCTCGCGGGTGAGCTGCACGAACTGCACCGGGTTCCCCGTCAGCGCCTCGACCGCACGACCGGTGCGGTGCACCTGATGCCCCCAGGGGCCGTCCGGGTCGACGTCGTCGTCGCGCACGACCAGCAGGTCCACGTCGCTGTCCGGACCGGCGTGACCGCGGGCCCAGGAGCCGAAGAGGACGACCGCCCGGGGGGCGGGGGACCACTGGCCGAGGAGGTCGGTGAGACGTCCTTCGACGCTGTCGGTCGCGGTGACCGCGTCCTGCACCGGGCCGGCGAGGACGTGCTCGCGGTTGAGGCGGTAGAGCACCGCGGAGCCGGTGTCCTCGGCCAGCAGCAGCCCGTGGTCGACCAGGCGGTGCAGGCACGAGCGGGTGCGGGCGTAGGAGCGGCCGCTGAGGCGGGCGACCGTCGCCCCGCTGAGGGGGCGGTGGGAGCGGGTCACCACCGCCAGGACGTCAGCGTCCACGGTGGGAGCGATCGTGCGGAGCGGGTTGGCGCCGTCCACAGTGCTCCTATCGTCATACCGATACCTCTATCGCTATAGCGATAGCGCTCACCGTACACGGCGGCTGCCGTGACGCCCGTCCTCACCCCTGCCCGCGCAGGCGCTCCATCTCGCGCCGGTCGCGCTTGGTGGGCCGCCCGGCGCCGCGGTCGCGGGAGCCGAACGCGCCGAAGAACTCGTCCTTCGGCGGGGGAGGGGGCGAGTTGTCCACGTAGGCCTGCTGCGCGATCGGGGCGCCCACCCGCTTGGACAGCGGCTGCACGACCTCGAAGACCTTCTCGTACCCCTCCGCCCGCACCCGCACCTCGTCACCGACGGACACCTTCGTGGCCGGTTTGGCGCGCTCGCCGTTGACGCGCACGTGCCCCGCCTTGACGGCCGCGGCCGCGAGCGAGCGCGTCTTGTACAGGCGCACCGCCCACGTCCACTGGTCGATCCTCGTCACCGCGGCGCCGTCCTCACGACCCCGACAGGACGCCGTCCACGAGCTCCTGCGCCTCGTGCTGCACGCGGCGCAGGTGGTCGGCCCCCGCGAACGACTCGGCGTAGATCTTGTAGACGTCCTCCGTGCCGGAGGGGCGGGCGGCGAACCAGGCGTTCTCCGTGACGACCTTCAGGCCGCCGATCGCCGCGCCGTTGCCGGGCGCCTCGGTGAGCTTGGCGGTGATGGGCTCGCCCGCGAGGGTCTCGGCGCTCACCTGCTCCGGCGACAGCTTCGACAGCACCGCCTTCTGCTCGCGCGTGGCGGGGGCGTCGCTGCGCACGTACTGCGGACGGCCGAACCGCTCCACCAGGTCGCCGTAGTGCTCGCTGGGCGTGCGGCCGGTCACCGCGAGGACCTCCGAGGCCAGCAGCGCGAGGACGACGCCGTCCTTGTCGGTGCTCCACACCGACCCGTCGCGGCGCAGGAACGAGGCGCCCGCGCTCTCCTCGCCGCCGAACCCGACGGAGGCGTCGAGCAGGCCCGGCACGAAGTGCTTGAACCCGACGGGGACCTCCAGCAGCCGGCGGCCCAGGGACTGCGCGACCCGGTCGATCATCGAGCTGGACACCAGGGTCTTGCCGATCGCCGCGTCCTGCGGCCACCCGTCGCGGTGGGAGAACAGGTACTGGATCGCCACCGCGAGGTAGTGGTTCGGGTTCATCAGGCCGTGGTCCGGGGTGACGATGCCGTGCCGGTCGGCGTCGGCGTCGTTGCCGGTGGCGATCTGGAACTCCGAGCGGCGGTCGATGAGCGAGTGCATCGCCGCGGGGGAGGAGCAGTCCATCCGGATCTTGCCGTCGTGGTCCAGCGTCATGAACCGCCACGTCGGGTCCACCAGCGGGTTGACGACCGTGAGGTCCAGGCCGTGCCGCTCGGCGACCTCGCCCCAGTAGGCGACGCTCGCCCCGCCCAGCGGGTCCGCGCCGATCCGCACGCCCGCCCGCTTCACCGCGTCCAGGTCGAGCACCGACGGCAGGTCGTCGACGTAGGTGCCGAGGAAGTCGTACCCGCCGGCGGCGGCGCGGGCCCTGGCGAACGGCACCCGCCGCACGCCCTCCAGGCCCTTCTCCAGGTACTCGTTGGCGCGGGCGGCGATCCAGCCCGTGGCGTCCGAGTCGGCCGGGCCGCCGTTCGGCGGGTTGTACTTGAACCCGCCGTCGCGCGGCGGGTTGTGCGAGGGGGTGACGACGATGCCGTCGGCCGTGCCGCCGCCGCGGTTGGCGGTGAGGATCGCGTGCGAGACCGCGGGGGTGGGGGTGTACCCGTCGCGGTCGTCGACGAGGACCGTCACGTCGTTGGCGGCCAGGACCTCCAGCGCCGACACCCACGCCGGCTCGGACAGGGCGTGCGTGTCGCGGCCCAGGAACAGCGGGCCGTCGTAGCCCTGCTCGCGGCGGTGGTCCACGATCGCCTGCGTCGTGGCGAGGATGTGGTGCTCGTTGAACGCCCCGTCCAGGCTGGACCCGCGGTGGCCGGAGGTGCCGAAGGCGACCCGCTGGCCGACGTCGGAGGGGTCCGGCGCCGTCGCGTAGTAGGCGGTCACGACGTGCGCGACGTCGATGAGGTCGCCGGGCTCGGCGTGCTGTCCTGCGCGGGGGTGCGTCATGGGTCCTCTCCCGGGCCGTGCTTCTCGGTGCTGCTCTCGCGGCTCTGCGTCGTGCGTGCGGGCCATGCTCCACCCGCGGGCGCCAGCCTGCCAGGGGCCGTCCGGCGCGCGCCGCGGCGGGACCTGCGCGAGCGTCCGCGGGCCCTCAGGCCGCGCGGCGCACGTGGGCGATCCGGTGCCCCAGCCCCGCGGCGACCACGAGCAGCAGCGCCGCCGCGCCCAGCCCCGCGGCGATGTGCCACAGCAGCAGCGCCGCGCCCGCCGCGGCCCCCGCCCCGATGAGGACGACGGCCCCCAGCCGGCGCTTCCACCCGCCGCCGTCGCCGCCGGCCAGCCGCGAATCGGCCGCCAGCCCCGTCAGCGTCGAGGTCACCACGACCGTCGTGACGTCCTTGACGGCCAGCCGGCGGGCCACCGCGGCCTGCGCGCCCATGAGCAGCCCCAGCACGCCCGTGACGGCCAGCGGCCCGGCGGGCGGGGTGGTGCCGATCTCGACCGGCACCTCGTCGCCCAGGGCCGCCGTCCAGCCGGCCAGCCCGGCCAGGCCGGCGCCGATGAGCAGGAACAGCACCGTGGAGGCCGTCGTCCACCCCACCGCCGCGCGGCGCAGCACGCGCCCGGCCAGGGCCGCGCCCAGCAGGAAGCCCACCAGCGCCAGCACCGGGCCGAGCACCGGCAGGTCGTCCGCTCCCACCAGCGCCATCCCGAGGATCACGACGTTGCCCGTCATGTTCGCGGTGAAGACGCGGTCCAGGCCCAGGTAGCCGACGGCGTCGACGATCCCGGTGGAGAAGGTCAGCACGAGCATCAGCGCCAGGTGGCGGGGGGCGGCGCGCCGGCGCGGGCGCACGGGGGTCGCGCCCGCCGCGGCGGCCGGTTCGTCGGGGGCGTCGGGCACGCGGGTCCTCCCGGTCGGGGAAAGAAACACGAGGGAAACATTCCCAGCGTACGGTTCCCGTGATTGTATACGTTCCGCTCGTCCGACCGCCCTCCCTGGAGGCTCGTGATGACCGCTCGCGCCGCACCGCCGCACCGCCCGACCGCCGCGCCCCGCACCCTCCTGGCCCCCCTCGCGGGCGCGGCCGCCGCCCTCCTGCTCGCCGGTTGCGTCCCCGTCCAGACCGCGCGGCCCAGCCCCGACCGCACCGACGTCACCGGCGTCGCGATCGGCGACCGCGCCGTCGCCGAGGGCGGGGACCTCGTCATGGCCCTGTCGGCCGAACCCGACCGCCTGGACCCGACGACCTCCTCCTCGCTCTACACCCGGTACGTCATGCAGACCGTCTGCGAGAAGCTCTACGACATCGACGCCGAGGGCGACCTCGTGCCGATGCTCGCCGCGGAACTGCCGCGGGTCTCCGACGACGGCCTCACCGTCACGATCCCCGTGCGCACCGACCCGGTGTTCGCCGACGGCACGCCGTTCGACGCCGGCGCCGTCGTCACCACCCTCGAGCGGCACCTCGCGCTGGAGGGTTCTTCCCGGCGCACCGAACTGGGTCCCGTCACCGACGTCAGCGCGCCCGACGACTCCACCGTCGTCATCACCTACGAGACGCCGTTCTCCCCGCTCACCGCCGCCCTCGCCGACCGCGCCGGGATGGTCATGTCCCCCACCGCCCTCGACGAGCTCGGCGAGGACTTCGGCGACGCCCCCGTCTGCGTGGGGCCGATGAAGTTCACCGAACGGGTCCCGCAGACCTCCATCACCGTCGAGCGCGACCCGCTGTACTACGCGGCCGACGAGGTCCACCTCGACAGCATCACCTACCGGATCATGACGGACGCGAACATCCGCGCCGCGAACCTGCGCTCCGGCGACGTGCAGGTCGCCGACAGCCTGTCCCCGCAGGACGTCGACGCCCTCGTGCAGGAGGACGGCATCGGCCTGCTGCAGACCGGTTCCTTCGGCTACCAGGCCGTGACGTTCAACGTGGGGAACACCGACGGCGCCGGGCAGCCGCCCGGGCGCGTCGACACCCCGCTGGCCACCGACCCGCGCGTGCGGGAGGCGTTCTCCCTCGCGGTGGACCGCGAGGCGCTCGTGGACTCGGTGTTCAACGACTGGTACGAACCCGCGTGCTCGTTCCTGTCGCCCGACAGCGCGTACGCCACGGAGGCCAGTTCCGCGTGCCCGCCGCACGACCCCGCCCGCGCCCGCGAGCTGCTCGCCGAGGCGGGGGTCGAGGTGCCCTACCGGATCGAGGTGCAGGTCTCGAACACGGCCGACTCGCTGCGGCTGCTGCAGGCGCTGCAGGCCAGCGTCCGCGACGGCGGTTTCGACGTCGTCGTGCGGCCGGTGGAGTACTCCACGCTGCTCGACGTGCAGACCCGCGGCGACTTCGAGGCCGTCCAGCTCGGCTGGTCCGGCCGCGTCGACCCGCACGGGAACTCCGCGAGCTTCCTGTCCACCGGCGGCAGCAACAACTACGCCGGCTGGTCGAACCCCGAGGCCGACGACCTCGTGACCCGGGCCGCGCAGGAGACCGACCCCGCGGTGCGCGCGCAGCTGTACGGCCGGCTCGTGGAGGTCGTGCAGGCCGAGGACCCGCTCGTCTACCTGTACCGGGTGCGCAGCCTCACCGGGTACACCGAGGACGTCGCCGGGATCGAGACGTACGCGGACGGGGTCGTGCGCCTGGGCCGCGCCGCGTTCCTCGCGGACGGGGGTGAGTGAGCCGTGGGCCGCTACCTGCTGACCCGGGTGTGGCACAGCGCGCTGACGCTCGTGCTCGCCTCGGTCGTCGTGTTCGCCGCCGCGCGCGCCCTGCCCGGCGACCCCGCCCTGGCCGTCGCCGGGGAGGAGGCGGACGCCGAGACCCTGGCCGCCGTGCGCGCCGACCTCGGCCTCGACCAGCCGCTGTGGGTGCAGTACGCCCGGTTCGCGCGCGGGCTGCTCTCCGGCGACCTGGGCACCTCGGTGCGCACCGGCACGCCCGTCACCGAGCTCATCGCGACGACGCTGCCCGTCACGCTGTGGCTGGCGACGTACGCGGTCGCGGTGGCCGTCGTGGTGGGGCTGGCGCTGGGCGTGCTCGCCGCGGTGCGCCGCGGCACGTGGGTGGACCAGGCCGTCGGCGGCGTCTCGCTGCTGGGGCTGTCCGTGCCCTCGTTCTGGGTCGGCCTGCTGGCGATCCTCTACCTGGCCGTGGGGCTGGGCTGGTTCCCCGCCTCCGGGTACGTCTCCCCGGCCGAGGACCCGCTGCGGGCCCTGCACCACCTGACGCTGCCGGCGCTGATCCTGGGCGCCACCACCGCGGCCGTCGTGACCCGCCAGACGCGGGCGTCCACGCTGCAGCAGCTGGGCGCCGACCACGTGCGCACCGCCCGCGCCAAGGGCGCGCCGCGCTCGGCGGTCCTGCTGCGGTTCGCGCTGCGCAACTCCCTCGTCGTCGTCGTCACCCTCGTCGGGCTGCAGCTCGGCGGGCTCGTCTCCGGCGCCGTCGTCACCGAGCGGATCTTCGGGCTGCCCGGTTTCGGCAAGCTGACGCTGGACGCGGTGTTCAGCCGCGACTACCCCGTCATCCAGGCCGTCGTGCTCGTCGTGACGGTCGCCTACATCCTCATCAACCTCGTGGTCGACGTCCTCTACACGGTCCTCGACCCCCGGATCCGCGTCGCGGGAGGCACCCGGTGACCGACGTCCAGACCGCCCCCGGCACCCCCGCGCCCGGCGCGGCGCCGCCCGCCGACCTCGGCTCCAGCCGCGGTCTCGTCCTGCGCCGCCTGCTGCGCAGCCGCACCGGCGTCGTCGGCGGCGCCCTGCTGCTGCTCGTCGTGGCCGCCGCCGCCCTCGCGCCGTGGATCTCCCCGTACCCGCCGGACGAGGTGCACTTCGACACCCCGTTCCAGCAGTGGCGCACCACGGGTTTCTGGCTGGGCACCGACGACCTCGGCCGCGACGTGCTGTCGCGGATCCTGCACGGCACCCGCGTCTCGCTGCTGGTGGGGCTGCTCGCCGTCGCCCTCGCCGTCGTCGTCGGCACCCCGCTGGGGCTGCTGGCCGGCTGGTGGCGGCCGCTGGACGCCGTGGTGTCCCGGCTGACCGACCTGACGCTCGCGTTCCCGTTCCTCATCATCGCCGTCGGCCTGGCGGCGGTCCGCGGGGCGAGCCTGTCGAACGCGGCCATCGCCCTCGGGATCGCGCACGTGCCGCAGGTCGTGCGGGTCGTGCGGGCGGAGACGCTGCGCCTGCGCGGCGCCGAGTACGTGCTGGCCGCCCGCTGCCTGGACGCCTCCGGACCGCGGATCCTGGCCACCCACGTCCTGCCGAACGCCGTGCCCTCGATCGTCGTGCAGGCCACGCTGATCATGCCCGCGGTCGTCATCGGCGAGGCGCTGCTGTCGTTCCTCGGCCTGGGCATCCAGCCGCCCACCCCCAGCCTGGGCATCATGCTCAGCGACGCCCAGCAGTACCTGTACCGCGCACCCACCGCGGCCCTGTTCCCCGGCCTGGCGATCCTGTTCGTCTGCCTGGCCTTCAACCTCTTCGGCGACGCCCTGCGCGACGCCTGCGACCCCGGAGGCACCCGGTGAGCCCCTTCACGTCCCCGCCCGAGCACACCACGCGCCCCACCCTGCGCGGCACGTTCGGGATGACCGCCTCCACGCACTGGCTGGCCAGCGCCACCGGGCAGTCCGTGCTGGAGCGCGGCGGCAACGCCTTCGACGCCGCCGTGGCCGCCGCGTTCGTCCTGCACGTCGTCGAACCCCACCTCAACGGCCCCGGCGGCGACGTGACGGCCGTGTTCGCCACCGCCGCCGACCCGCGGCCCGTCGTCCTCGACGGGCAGGGGCCGGCGCCGCGCCGGGCGACGATCGAGCACTACCGCGGCGAGGGCCTGGACAGCGTGCCCGGCGCCGGCGGGCTGGCCGCCGCCGTGCCCGGCGCCGTGGACGCGTGGCTGCTGCTGCTGCGCGAGCACGGCACCTGGGAGGTCGCCGACGTCGTCGCGCCCGCGATCGGCTACGCCCGCGACGGGCACCCCGTCGTCGGCCGCGTCGGCACCACCGTCGCCTCCGTCGCCGACCTGTTCACCGAGCACTGGCCCACCTCGGCCGCGCTGTGGATGCCGCACGGACGCCCCCCGCGCGCCGGGGAACTGGTGCGCAACCCCGCCTGGGCGCGCACCCTGGAGCGCCTCGTCGCCGCCGGCGACGACGCCGGTGACCGCGTCGCGCGCATCGAGGCGTTCCGCCGCGAGTGGCGCACCGGCGTGGCCCGCGAGGCCGTGGAGTTCCTGCGCGCCCCGCACCGGCACTCCTCCGGCACCGACCACGCCGCCGTCCTCGACGCCGACGACTGGGCCGGGTTCTCCGCCTCGTTCCAGCCCGCGTGGAGCGTCGAGTTCCGCGGCACCACCGTCGCCAAGACCGGCCCGTTCGGGCAGGGGCCCGTGCTGCTGCAGGCGCTGCGGATCCTCGACGGGTTCGACGACGCCGACCTCGACCCCTCCACCGCCCGCGGCGCGCACGTCGTCCTGGAGGCGCTCAAGCTCGCGCTGGCCGACCGCGACGCGCACTACGGCTCGCGCGCCGACGAGGACGTGCTGCGCGTCCTGCTGTCCGAGGAGTACGCCGCGCAGCGCCGGGCGCTCATCGGCGAGGACGCCTCGCACGAGTTCCGCCCCGGCCGCGTCGGCGGCGCCGAACCCTTCGTGCCGCCGCTGCGCACCGAGGCCCCCGCGGCCGTCGGCGTCGGGGAACCCACCGTCGGCGAGCCGACCGTCGAGGCCAGCGGCACCACCCGCGGCGACACCTGCCACGTCGACGTCGTCGACCGCTGGGGCAACGTCGTGTCCGCCACCCCCTCCGGCGGGTGGCTGCAGAGCTCCCCGGTCGTGCCCTCGCTGGGGTTCTGCCTCGGCTCCCGGTTGCAGATGACGTGGCTGGACGAGACCTCCCCGTCCGCGCTGCGGCCCGGCGAGCGCCCCCGCACCACCCTCACGCCCACCCTGCTGCTGCGCGACGGCGAACCCGTCGAGGCGCTGGGTTCCCCCGGCGGCGACCAGCAGGACCAGTGGCAGCTGCTGTACCTGCTGCGCCGCCTCGTCGGCGGGTACGAGCCCCAGCAGGCCATCGACGCGCCCGCCCTGCACACCACCTCCATGCCCGGCTCGTTCTGGCCGCGCACCTGGACACCGGGCGGCGCCGTCGTCGAGGACCGCCTCGGCGAGGACGTCATCGCCGACCTGGAGCGCCGCGGCCACCGCGTCACGCGCGCCGGGGACTGGACGCTCGGGCGCCTGTCGTGCGCCGGGCGCGACCCCGCCACCGGGGTGCTGCACGCCGCCGCGAACCCGCGCGGCGCCCAGGGCTACGCGGTGGGGCGGTGAGCGCCGTGGAGAACCCTCGCGACGGCTCCACCGAGGAGCTGCTGCGCGTGCGCGACCTGCGCGTCGGCTACCGCACGGGCGCCGGCACCACCGAGGTGCTGCACGGCGTCGACCTCACCGTGCGCCGCGGGCACCGCGTCGCCGTCGTCGGCGCCTCCGGCTCCGGCAAGTCCACCACCGCCACCGCCGTGCTCGGCCTGCTGCCCGGCAACGGGCGCGTCACCGGCGGCAGCGTCGTCCTGGCCGGGGAGGACGTCACCGAGGCCCTCGCCCGCGGCGACGACCGGCGGCTGCGCCGGCTGCGCGGGCGGCGCGTCGGGCTCGTCCCGCAGGACCCGATGTCCAACCTCAACCCCTCCGCGCGGGTGGGCCGGCAGGTCGCCGAGACCCTGGAGTTCCACGGCCTGGCCCGCGGCGCCGCCGCCCGCGAGCGCGCCGTGCGGCTGCTGGAGGAGGCCGGCATCCCGGACGCGGCCCGGCGGGCCAAGCAGTACCCGCACGAGTTCTCCGGCGGCATGCGCCAGCGCGTCCTCATCGCGATCGCGCTCGCGGCCGAACCGGACCTGCTCGTCGCGGACGAGCCGACCTCCGCGCTCGACGTGACGGTGCAGCGGCAGATCCTCGACCACCTCGAGTCGCTCACCGCCGCCCGCGGCACGTCGCTGCTGCTCATCACCCACGACCTGGGTCTGGCGGCCGACCGCTGCGACGACGTGGTCGTCATGTCCGAGGGCCGCGTCGTGGAGACCGGCCCGGCGCGCGGGGTGCTGCGCGCCCCGCAGCACGACTACTCCCGCGCGCTGGTCGCCGCCTCCCCGGCGGGGGCCGTCGCCGCCCCGGCCCGCCCGCTGCCGGCGGGCGAGCCGCGCGAGGTGCTGCGCGTGGACGGCCTCGTCAAGGAGTACCGGGTGCGCGGGCAGCGCGAGGTCGTGCGCGCCGTCGACGGCGTCTCCTTCTCCGTGGCCGCCGGCACGACCACGGCCGTCGTCGGGGAGTCCGGTTCCGGCAAGACGACCACCGCGCGGCTCGTCCTCGGCCTGGAGGACCCGACGTCCGGCACGGTCCTCGTCGGCGGGGAGTCCCTGACCGGCGCGGGGCGGCAGCGGCGGCGCGAGGTGCGCCGCGGCCTGCAACCGGTGTTCCAGGACCCCTACGGCTCCCTGGACCCCACCAAGACCGTCGAGCGCCTCGTCGACGAGCCCCTGCGCGTGTTCGGGGTCGGCGACACCGCCTCGCGCCGCGCCCGCGTCGCCGAGCTGCTCGACCACGTCGCCCTGTCCCGCGCGCTGGCCCAGCGCCGGCCCGCCGAGCTGTCCGGCGGGCAGCGCCAGCGCGTGGCCGTCGCCCGCGCCCTGGCCCTGGACCCGCAGCTCGTCGTGTGCGACGAGGCCGTCTCCGCCCTCGACGTCCTCGTGCAGCGGCAGGTGCTGCAGCTGCTGGACCGCCTGCAGCGCGAGCTGGGCCTGGCGTACCTGTTCATCACCCACGACCTGGCCGTCGCCCGCGAGATCGCCCACGACGTGCTCGTCATGCGTCGCGGGCAGGTCGTCGAGCAGGGCAGGATCGACGCCGTGTTCGACGACCCCCAGCACGAGTACACCGCCGACCTGCTCTCCGCCATCCCCGGACGGGCCGCGGCGTAGGGCGGCGGGCGTGGGTGCGTCCGCCGAGCGCGTCACCGCCGCGCTGCGCCGCGACGTCCTCGCCGGGGACCTGCCCCCCGGCGCCCGGCTGACCGAGGCCAGCCTCGTCGAGCGCTACGGCACCTCCCGGGTGCCGGTGCGCGAGGCGCTGCGCGCGCTGGCGGGGGAGGGGTTCGTCGAGCTGCGGCCCAACGCCGGCGCGCGGGTGGCCGACGTGCCCGTGGACGACCTGGCCGACCTGTACGCCGTCCGCGTCGTCGTCGAGGAGATCACGGCGGGCCGCTGCGCCCGGCGGGTCGCCGGCGGCGACGCGGACGGCGTGGTCGAGGAGCTCACCGCGATCGTCGACGCCGGGTTCGCGGCGCTGGCCGACGGCCGCGCCGCCGACGGCGCGGAGCTGAACACCCGCTTCCACGACGCCGTCGCCCGCCTCTCGCGCTCGCCGAGCATGGCGATGGTGCTGCGCCGGGTCGCCGAGCGCATCCAGTGGGCGTACACCACGACCGTGCCGCAGCAGGGGCAGCGCGCGTGGACCGAGCACCGCCGGATCGTGGCCGCCATCGCCGGCGGCGACGAGGCGGGCGCCGCGGACCTCATGCGCCGGCACGTGGAGAACTCCCGCCGCGCGTTCCGGCCCGCGCACCGGTGCTGACCCGCGGCGAGGTCGTCGCCCGCCTGCGCGCGGCCGGGTGCGTGCTGGCCGAGCGGGAGGCGGACCTGCTGCTCGCCGAGGGGCGCGACCCGCGGTGGCTGGCGGACGCCGTCGCCGCGAGGGCCGCCGGGACGCCGCTGGAGCAGGTCCTCGGCTGGGCGGGGTTCGCCGGGCACCGCTGGCGCGTGCGGCCCGGCGTGTTCGTGCCGCGCCGGCGCTCCGAGCGGCTGGTCGCGGTGGCGCTCGGGCTGCCGCGCCCGGCCGTCGTCGTCGACGTGTGCTGCGGCAGCGGGGCCCTCGGCGGGGCGCTGGCCCGTGCGCTGGCCGCCTCGCCCGGCCCGCCGCTGGAGCTGCACGCCGGCGACGTCGACCCCGTGGCCGTCGCCTGCGCGCGCGAGAACCTCAGCGGGCTCGGCGACGTGCACGCCGGGGACCTGCTGGACGCCCTGCCGGCGCGGCTGCGCGGCCGCGTGGACCTGCTGCTGGCCGTCGTGCCCTACGTCCCGCGCGGGGCCGTCGCGCTGCTGCCGCCGGAGTTCCGCGACCACGAACCGCGCCGCGCCCTCGACGGCGGCCCCGACGGCCTGGACGTCCTGCGCCGCCTGGCCGCTCAGGCCCCGTCGTGGCTGGCTCCCGGCGCTCACCTGGTCACCGAGGTCGGCGCCCCGCAGGTGCCCGCGGCCACCGCCGTCCTGCGCGGCGCCGGGCTGGCCGTCCGCGTCGTGACCGCCCCCGCCGCGCCCGACCCCTGGGCCCCCGGCGACGACCCCGGCGACGACCCCGGCGAGCCCGTCCTCGTCGCCACCGCCCCCTCCCCTCCGTGATCTCGCGGGGATCCCAGCGAGATCACGGGGGGAGGGGGAGCGGGGAGGGGGGCCGCGGGGGCTCGGGCGGCCACGACCCCCGCCGGAGCGTGGCACGATGCGCGTCGGCCTCGACGTCGCGGCCGTCCGACGCCCCCGCCCCCACGCCCCCGAGGACGCTCGATGGCCCCGCGCACCCCCACGTCCACCCGGCAGTCGCGCCCGCGCTCGGCGGTCGACCGCTACTTCAAGATCAGCGAACGCGGCTCCACCGTCGCGCGCGAGGTCCGCGGCGGCCTCGCCACGTTCTTCACGATGGCCTACATCGTGGTGCTCAACCCGCTCATCATCGGCACCCAGCCCGACAGCACCGGCGGGTTCCTCGGCGGGGGCAGCGCGCCCGACCTCAGCGCCGTCGCCGCCGCCACGGCCCTCGTCGCCGGGTTCATGACGATCCTCATGGGCGTCGTCGCCAACTACCCGCTGGCGCTCGCGACGGGCCTGGGGCTCAACGCGTTCCTCGCCTTCGGCGTGGCGTCCCTGCCCGGCATGACGTGGGCCGACGCGATGGGCCTGGTCGTCCTCGAGGGCCTCATCATCCTCGTGCTCGTCCTCACCGGGTTCCGCGAGGCCGTGTTCCGGGCCGTGCCCGCGCAGCTGAAGACGGCCATCAGCGTCGGCATCGGCCTGTTCATCACGATCGTCGGCCTCGTCGACGGCGGCGTCGTGCGCTCCGGCAGCGGCACGCCGCTGGAGCTGGGCATCGGCGGGTTCCTGTCCGGCTGGCCCACCCTCGTCTTCGTCGTCGGCCTGCTGCTCATCGTCGTCCTCATGGCCCGCAAGGTCCGCGGCGCGATCCTCGGCGGCATCGTCGTCGCCACCGTGCTCGCGGTCGTCGTCGAGGCCGTCGCCCGGCTCGGCGCCCGCACCGGCGAGGACGGTTCCGTGCGCGACGAGCGCGCCTGGGGCCTGAACGTCCCCGCGCTGCCCGACACGTGGATCAGCGCGCCCGACTTCGGCACCCTCGGGCAGTTCAACCTGCTCGGCTCGTTCGACCGCATCGGCGTCGTCAGCGTCGCCCTGCTCGTCTTCACGCTCCTGCTGGCCGACTTCTTCGACACCATGGGCACGATGGTCGCCATCGGCAAGGAGGGCGACCTCCTCGACGCCGACGGCAACCCGCCCGGCACCCGGCGCATCCTCGTCGTCGACTCCCTGGCCGCGGCCGCCGGCGGCGCGGCCGGCGTCTCCAGCAACACCAGCTACATCGAGTCCGCCACCGGCGTCGGCGAGGGCGCCCGCACCGGGCTGGCCAGCGTCGTCACCGGGGTGGCGTTCCTGCTCACCACGTTCCTGGCCCCGGCCGTCGCGATCGTGCCCTACGAGGCCGCCGCCCCCGCCCTCGTCGTCGTCGGGTTCCTCATGATGACCCAGGTCAAGGGCATCGACTGGGACGACCTGGAGATCGCGCTGCCCGCGTTCCTCACCATCGTCCTCATGCCGTTCGCGTACTCCATCAGCGCCGGCATCGGCGCCGGGTTCGTCGCCTACGCGGTCCTGAAGCTGGCCCGCGGCAAGGCCCGCCAGGTCCACCCGCTGCTGTGGGTGGTCGCCGTCCTGTTCGTCGTCTACTTCGCCATCGACCCGCTGCGCGGGCTCCTCGGCGCCTGAGGACGGACCGGGCGGAGCAGTCCGGGGAGGGGTGCAACGCAGCGGTGGGTCCACGGCGTCGTCCCGGTGTGCGCACCTCCTCCCCGGCCGCGGACCTCGCGGCAGCCGGTCCCGACGCCCCACCGGCGTCCGCGTGGCCGGCCGGGACCGGGGTGCGCGCGCGGCCGGGCGCCGGGGGAGCAGGAGGGGACTCCCCCGCCGCCGGGCCCGGTCCCGCCGGGCCGGACCTCGCCGGCGACGGCCTCGCCGAGCTCGTCGCCCGCGAGGGACCGCGCCTGGTCCGGCTGGCCCGCGCCCTGCTGCGCGACCCGCACCAGGCCGAGGACGTCGTGCAGGACGTCCTCGCGCGCGCCGTCGTCAAGCGCGACCGGCTCGCCGAGGTCGACGACCCCACCGCCTACCTGCACCGGATGCTCGTCAACGCCGTCACCTCCTGGCGCCGGCGCGCGTTCCGCCGCCACGAGCAGGCCGCCGACCCGGTCGCGCTGCCCGAGGACCCCGGCGCCGCGCGCACCCCCGACACCGCCGAGCGGCACGCCGAGCGCGAGCGCTGCCTGGCCCTGCTGCGCCGGCTGCCCGACCGCCAGCGCGTCGTCCTCGTCCTGCGCCTGTACGAGGACCTGCCCGACGAGGAGATCGCCGCGCTGCTCGGTTGCACGACCGGCACGGTGCGCAGCAACGCCCACCGCGGCCTGGCCTCCCTGCGCCGCTTCCTCGCCCAGGAGTCCGCCGGGGAGGACGGCCGTGGCTGAGGACCGCGACCCCGCCGCCGTCCTGCGCGAGGCCCTGCGCGCCGGGGACGGCGCCCGCGTCGACACCGCCTCGCTGGTCACCGGCACCCGCCGCCGCACCCGCGCCCTGCGCCGGCGACGCCGCGCCGGGCAGGTGCTGCTGGCCGCCGCCGTCGTGGCCGCCGTGCCCGCGCTGGGGTCCCTGCTGCCGGACCCCTCGACCACCACGACGCGCGTGGCCACGGCCCCGCCGGAGGAACCCGCTCCGGCGCCGACGGTGCTCCCGGCCCCCACCGGCGAGCCGCCCGGGCCGACGGCCGCGCCCGAGGACCCCGCCGACGTCGCCTACGACGTGCCCGACCTGCCGGGCACGGCCGCCGTCCTCGGCGACGAGTACGCCCTGCTCAGCGACCTCGGCCAGTACGCCGCCACGGCCGTCGTCGCCGGGCAGGAGTGCAACCGGGGCCTGACCGGCAACGCCGAGCAGGTCGCCGGCCGCTGGACCACCTGGCTGCCGGAGGGCGACACGTCGGGTGCCCGCGGCGTCGACGTCGTCGTCACCGGCTGGGTCGCCGGCAGCGGCCCGGCCGCCTTCGCCGACGTGGTGGAGGACACCGGGGCGTGCCGGTGGCTGGACCCGCGGGAGCCGTTCGAGCTGACCGCCCCCGGCCCGGACGCCTGGGACGAGGCGTGGGCCGCCCGCTCGTCCGCGCCGGGCGCCGACGTCGTCTCCGGCGCCGCCCGCACCGGCGACCTCCTCGTCGGCGTGACGGTCCGCTCGCCCGGGGAGGACGGCGAGGCGCGGCTGGCCGCCCTGCTGGCCGCCGCCGTCGCCGACCTGCGCGCCGCCGGCCTGCCCGCCGCGCGCTGACCCGGCGCGACCCCGCCGACGCGCGGCCCGGTCGCGGGCGGCTCGTAGAGTCCTCGCGTGTCCGGAACGCTCGTCGCCGCCGTCTGCCTGCTGTCCCTGGCGATGGGCGTGTGGGCCGTCGCCCTCACCGCCCTCGACCGCCGCGTCGGGCGCGCCTCGCTCGTCGCCCTGGCCGTCACCGAGCTGTCGGTGCTCGTCATGGTCGTGGCCGGGTTCGTCGACGTGGCCCGCGGCGTGCGGCCGGCCGAGCTGGCCACCTCGATCGCCTACCTCGTCGTCGCGCCGTTCATGCTGCCCGCCGGCGCGTTCTGGGCGATGGCCGACAGGTCCCGGCCCAGCACCCTCGTGCTGGCCGTCGCCTGCCTGGCCGTCATCGTCCTCAGCTACCGGGTGTGGGTGCTGTGGCAGGTGCAGCGGTGAGCGCCGCGCGCGCGGGCGGGGGGCCGGGGGGCACCGCCACCGGGCTGGGCCGCGTCCTCGTCGCCGTGTACGGCGTCTTCGCCGTCGCGGCGACCTCCCGGGCCGCCGTGCAGATCGCCACCCGCTTCCACGAGGCGCCCCTGGCGTACGCGCTGTCGGCGTTCGCGGCCCTCGTCTACGTCGTCGCCACCCTCGGCCTGGCCCGCACCGGGCCGCGCTGGCGGTCGGTGGCGTGGGTGGCCGTCACCGTCGAGCTGGTCGGCGTCCTCACCGTCGGCACCCTCAGCCTGGCCGACCCGCAGGCCTTCCCCGACGCCACCGTCTGGTCCGTCTACGGGCGCGGGTACGTCTTCGTGCCCCTCGTGCTGCCCGTCTTGGGGCTGCTGTACCTGCGCTCCGAGCGGCGCGCCCGGCCCGCCGCGTGAGGCCCCGCGCCGCCGGCGCCCTGCTGGTGGGCGTCCTGCTCGTCGCGTGCGTGATGCGCTCGCCGATCACCGTCGTCGGGCCGCTCGTGCCGGCCGTCAGCGCCGACCTGCGGCTGAGCTCCACCGCCGCCGGGGTCCTGACCACCGTGCCGCTGCTGGCCTTCGCCGCCTCCTCCGCGGCCGTGCCGCGGGTGGCCGACCACCTCGGGCTGCGGCGCACCCTGTTCGCCGCGCTGCTGCTGCTGGCCGCCGGGTCGGGGCTGCGCTGGCACCCCTCGGCCGCCGCGCTCTTCACCGGCACGGCCCTGCTGGGCGTGGCGATCGCCGTCGTCAACGTCCTGCTGCCGGCGCTGCTGCGCCAGGCGTTCCCCGCCCGCGTCGCCCTGCTCACCAGCGGCTACGTCGTCGTCATGGGGCTGGCCGGCAGCGCCGCCTCCGGGCTGGCCGTGCCCGTGGCCGACGGCGCCCCCGGCGGCTGGCGCACCGCGCTGGCCGTGTGGGCGCTGCCCGCCCTGCTGGCCGCGGCCGTCTGGTCGCTGCAGCTGCGCCGCCCCGAGGCGCGGGTGCCGCGCTCGGCCCGCGCCCGGGCGCCGTGGCGCTCGCCGCTGGCGTGGGCCGTCACCGCCTTCATGGGCGCGCAGTCGGTGACGTTCTACGTGCTCATCGCCTGGCTGCCGACGGTGCTGGTGGAGCGCTCCGGCCTCGACGAGGCCGCCGCCGGCTGGCACCTGTCGCTCGTGCAGGGCGCGGGCGTGCTGGCCAGCCTGCTCGTGCCGGCGGTCGCCACCAGCGCGCGCCGGGCCCGCCGCACCGGCGTGGCCGGCTCGCTGCTGACCGGCACCGGGTACGCGCTGCTGCTGCTGGCGCCCGGGTGGACGGTCGCCGCGAGCGTCGTCGTGGGCGCCGGCGGGGGGATCACCGTGGTCTCGGCGCTGGCGGCGATCTCCTCGCGCGCCGTGGACGCGTCCGGCGCGGCGGCCCTGTCGGGGATGGCGCAGTCCGTCGGCTACCTGCTGGCCGCGCTCGGCCCCGTCGCGGTGGGGGCGCTGCACGCCGGGACGGGCTCGTGGACGCTGCCGCTGGTCCTGATGACAGCCGTGGGGCTGCTGCAGGCGTTCGCTGCGCGCGCCGCGGGACGGGACGCGGTGGTGCTGCCGGCCCGCTGAGGGCGCGCCTCAGGTCGGCAGCTCGAACCAGACGGTCTTGCCCAGGGGGCCGACGTCCAGGTCGGTGCCCCAGCGGCTGGAGAGCATCTCCACCATCGCGATGCCGCGGCCGCTCTCGGCGTCGTCGCGCTGGGCGCCGATCAGCGGCAGGCCGCCGCCCTCGTCGGAGACCTCCACGCGCAGCGCGGTCGAGTCGACCCGGCGCAGCGCCACGTGGACCATGCCCTCGCCGTGCACGACGGCGTTGGTGATGACCTCGCTGGCCAGCAGCAGCGCGGCCTCGACGGTGTCGTCCTCGACCTCGGAGGCCTTGACCCACGGCGCGCACCACTCGGTGATGAGCCAGCGGGCGACGCCGACCGAGCGGGGGGAGGGCGGGAGGACGACCTGGAACACCGGTCCCCCCACCCCCTGACTCGCCCTCGTCCGCCCCCACCGCGCGGTGCCCCTGCCGCGGCCGCTGCCTCGGTCACCGTCCTGTGACGCACAGTCAATCACCCGGACCACGGCTTGTCCTCGCAGTCGGACGGGTCCGTCGGAGTCGCCGACCCCCGCGCGGGGGTCACACGGGCAGGTCGACGCCCAGCGCCTCCAGCAGCGTCACCACGGCCAGCAGCGCGCACACCACCCCGCCGACCCGGCTGACGGTGGCCACGCTGACCTTGCGCACGATCGCCGCGCCCGCCGCGGCCGCCAGCCCCGAGACCACCAGCAGGGCCGCCCACGCCCCCGCGAACACCGACAGCGGGTCGTCGAAGCGCGCCGCCAGGCCCGCCGTGAACAGCTGCGACAGGTCGCCCCACTCGGCCAGGAACACCACCCCGAACGAGGCCCCCACCGCGCGCAGGCCGCTGGCCCCGCCGCGCACCTTGCGCTGGTACTCCGCCAGCGCCTCCTCCTCCGCCGCGGCCGCCTTCGCCGCCCCGCGGAACAGGGTCACCGCACCGATCGCGAACAGCGCCGCCGCCACCGCCGCCACCGGCCGGTCCGGCAGCCGCGCCAGCAGGCCGCCGGCCGTGACCGCCACCGCGCACTGCACCGCGAACGCCAGGCCGACGCCGACCCACGCCGTCAGCGGCCGGAACCGGGTGGCGAGCACGAGGGTCGCCACGAACGTCTTGTCGGGCAGTTCCAGCAGCAGGATCGGCAGGAAGCTGGCAGCGAGCACGCTGGGGTCCACGGGGTTTCCTCTCGGCGCCGGGAGTCGTCGTCGGTGCCGAAGGTCTCGCCCACCCGCCGTGCGGCGGGCCCACCGACCGGGCCGGAGCCAGGATGTCGACCGGTGGTGCGCGGGCTACTCCCCCTCAGTCGCCGCCAGTGAAGCACGCCGCCGCGCGCGGCCCAAAACCCTGTCGCACCCCACGAACAGGCAGGCCAGCACGGCGAACGCCGGCAGCAGTGCCGCGAACGCCAGACCGACTCCGCCCCAACCGATCTCGGTCGGGTCGAGGAACCAGTAGGGGTACCGCACGGAACTGTCCACGAGACCGCCGCGGACGATCGCGAACACCGAGTACGCGAACGGGTAGACCAGCCACACGAGACTTCGGCGCACCGACAGGACGCCGTGCGGGCGGAACAGGACCCAGTCCAGCAGCGCCAGCGCCGGGACCACCGCGTGCAGGAGGTCCGAACTCGGGCGGCCCGCCAGCAGCAGCACCGCCTCCGGCCCGCCGCCCGGCACCAGCAGCGTGTTGTAGACGACGCCGGTGATGGTGACGAAGAACGTCGCCCCGCCCACCAGCCACGGCGACGGGCCCGCCCGCGAGCGCAGCCGGGCCACCACGTCGACGGCCAGCACCGCCGCCAGCAGCAGGTTCGACTGGATGGTGAAGTACACGAGCTTCGTGCCGATCCCCGCCGGCGTCAGCCGCGGGTCGTCCCAGCCCGCGGCCGGCACCCACAGCACGCCCAGCACGACGAGGACGACCACGAGGGCGCGGAGGGCGGTCAGCAGGTGGCGCACCCGGCAGATCGTGCCGCACCGCGCCCGGCGCGCCAGACTGGGCGCGTGCCCGAGCTGCCCGAGGTGGAGGCGCTCGCCGGGTTCCTGCGCGAGCGCCTGAGCGGCCGCGTCGTCGCCGGCGTCGAGGTCGGCGCGCTGTCCGTCCTCAAGACCGTCGACCCGCCGCCGACCGCGCTGCACGGCCTGACCGTCACCGGCGTCGCCCGGCACGGCACGTGGCTCGACGTCCACGTCGACGGCCCGCACCTGCTGGTGCACCTCGCGCGCGCCGGCTGGCTGCGCTGGTCCGCCGCCCTGTCCGCCGCGCCGCTGCGCCCCTCCGGCAAGAGCCCCGTCGCCCTGCGCGTGCGGCTGGCCCCCGAGGACGGGGACGACCCGGCCCGCCCGCCCGGCTTCGACCTCACCGAGGCGGGGACGCAGAAGCGCCTGGCCGTGCACGTCGTGCGCGAGCCCACCGACGTGGCCGCCGTCGCCGCCCTCGGCCCGGACCCGCTCGCCGAGGACTTCGGCCCCGCCTCCCTCGCCGCGCTGCTCGCCGGTTCGCGCCAGCGCGTCAAGGGCCTGCTGCGCGACCAGACCGTCCTGGCCGGTGTCGGGAACGCCTGGTCCGACGAGGTCCTGCACGCCGCCCGCCTGTCCCCGTACGCGGTGGCCGGGAACCTGGCGCCCGAGGAGGTCGAGCGGTTGCACACGTGCCTGCGCGACGTGCTCGGCGCGGCGGTCGCCGCGGCCGCGGGCCGGCCCGCCGCGCAGGTGGCCGGCGCGGGCCGGGCCGCGATGCGCGTGCACGGGCGCACCGGGCAGCCGTGCCCGGTGTGCGGGGACGTCGTGCGCGAGGTGTCCTTCGCCGAGCGGTCCCTGCAGTACTGCCCCACCTGCCAGACCGGCGGGAAGCTCCTGGCCGACCGCCGCCTGTCCCGCCTGCTGAAGTAGGGGGGGTCCGCAGGAGTTCACGACCGGTTCACCGCCGGGTCTTCCGCCCCCGCCCCCGGCGGGGGTTGGGTGCTCCCCGTGACCACAGCACCCGCGCGCCCCGCGCGCCGCGCCCGCCTGGCCGCCGCGACCCTCGCCGCCGCCGTCGCCCTCCCGCTGACCGCGCTGTCCGCGGCCGCCGACCCGGCGCACGACCCCGCGCACGACGGCGACGTCCCCCTGGTCGTCGGCCACCGCGGCGCCTCGGCCTACGTCCCCGAGCACACCCTCGCCGGGTACCGCCTCGCCGCCCGCACCGGCGCCGACGTCATCGAGCCCGACCTCGTCCCCACCAAGGACGGCGTCCTCGTCGTGCGCCACGAGAACGAGATCTCCGGCACCACCGACGTCGCCGAGCACCCCGAGTTCGCCGACCGGCGCACCACCAAGACCGTCGACGGCGTGGAGCAGACCGGCTGGTTCACCGAGGACTTCACCCTCGCCGAGCTGAAGACCCTGCGCGCCGTGGAGCGCCTGCCCGAGCTGCGGCAGGAGAGCACGGTCTACGACGGGTTCTACGAGGTGCCCACCTTCGAGGAGGTCCTCGCCGAGCGCGCCGCCCTGTCCGAGGAGCTCGGCCGCGACATCGGCGTCATCCCCGAGATCAAGCACTCCACGTACTTCCAGGAGATCGGGCTGCCGATGGAGCAGTCCGTCGTCGCGCTGCTGGCCGAGTACGGCCTCAACGCCCCGGACTCCGGCGCCACCGTGCAGTCCTTCGAGCTGACCAACCTCGTCGACCTGCGCACCCGGTACGGCCTGCGCGCCGACAGCGTCTTCCTCACCTCCGCCGAGGGCGCCCCGTACGACCTCGTCGCCGCCGGCGACCCGCGCACCTACGCCGACCTGCTCATCCCCTCCGCGCTGCGCGACCTCGCGCGCCACGTCAACGCCGTCGGCCCCGCCCTGACGCAGGTCGTCCCCCTGCGGGAGGACGGCACCCTCGGCGAGCCGACGACCCTCGTGCGCGACGCCCACCGCGCCGGGCTGGAGGTCGTGCCCTACACGCTGCGCCCGGAGAACGAGTTCCTGCCCGTGGACTACCGCACCGGCGACGACCCGGCGGACTTCGGCCGCGTCGTCGACCTGGCGCAGGAGTACTTCGCCACCGGCATCGACGGCATCTTCACCGACAGCCCCGACGTGGCCGTCGCCGCCCGCGACCGCTGGCTGGCCGAGCGCGACGGGGAGGGCTGAGACTCCGGTCCACCCCCGGGAGCAGGAGCGCCCCGCCGGGATCCCCCGGCGGGGCGATGACCCGGCGGGGGTCGGCGGCGCACCCTCGGAGCGTGGACACCGTGCTCCTGGCCGCCACCGCGGCCCTGACCCCGCTCACCCTCGCGCTGGCCGTCCTGGGGGCGCGCTGGGCGCGCGCCGGCCGCCCCGGGGACGGCCCCGCCGGCGCGCCCGGGGACGTCCCGCTCGTCGCGCCGCGCGGCACCCGCTACGGCGGCGCGACCCGCCTGGCCGGACCCGGCCACCACCTGGCGGCCTGAGCGCGCGACGGGCTCAGACGCCGCCCGCGCCGCTCCCGGCGGGCACGCCCGGCTGCAGCAGCGGCGCCAGGCGGTCCCAGCGGGCGATCTGGCAGCCGTCCGTGCGGTCGAAGGACGCCCGCACCGGCTGCCCGGCCCACGTGCCCTCGACCGTCGCGGTCTGCGGGCCGCCCCACACCTGCGTGCACATCATGTCCGCCGGCACCGGCCGGAACGGGTCCCGCTGGCCCTGCAGCGCCGCGCACGCGCCCGCTGCGTCGGGGTGGTCCCCGCCGGCGCCGCCGTCCTCGCCGCACACCAGCGTCCACGTCGACACCTGCCCGGCGCCGTCGTCGACCGTGACCGTCAGCTCACCCGCCCGCACGCCGTCCGCGCCCCCCTCGCCGCCCTCGTCGCCCTCGCCGTCCTGACCGCCCGTGCCGTCCTGACCGTCCGTCGCGTCCGGCTCCGCGGGCGCGCTCGTGCCCGGCGTCGTCACCGGGCCGCCCGCCCCCTGCTCGCCGCAGGCCGCCAGCCCGCCCAGCGCCAGCGCGCCGAGGAGGACCGCCGCCGTGCCCGTCAGGAGCCTGCTGGTCGTCACCCGGTGTTCGACGGTCCACCGCCCGTCACGGTTCCGCCCCCCGTCCTCCGCGGTGATCATGGATGTGCGCCGCCTTCACCCATCCATGATCACCGCGGGAGAGGGGCGGCTGGGGGAGGGAGGGGTGAGGGAGGGGCGGGGGCGGGGGAGGGGTGCGTAGGCTCGCGGGCATGAGCGACGTGCCCCAGGTCCCCGCCGCCGACGTGCCCGCCGACGCCGTCGTGCTCGACGTCCGCGAGGACGACGAGTGGGACGCCGGGCACGCCGACGGCGCCCTGCACATCCCCATGAGCCAGGTCCCCCAGCGCCTCGGCGAGCTGCCCGAGGGTGAGCTGCACGTCGTCTGCCGCGCCGGCGGGCGTTCCCAGCGGGTCGCGGAGTGGCTGCAGCAGAACGGCTACGACGTCGTGAACGTCGAGGGCGGGATGGGCGCCTGGGCGGACGCGGGCCGCCCGATGGTCTCCGAGAGCGGCCAGGAGCCGTTCGTCCGCTGAGCGCGGCTCAGGAGCCCCCGCGTCAGGAGACCTTCAGCTCCCGGCGGCGGTAGCCCTCCACGCTCGCCATCGGCGGGCGCTCCTCCAGGGCCAGCGAGTGCGTCACCGGCGCGTAGCGGCCGTAGCCGTCGCGCTGGAACTGCGTGAGGACGGGCGCCTCCAGCCGCGCGCCCGTGGCCCGCTCGTGCACGACGTTGGTGATCTGCGCGGCCATCCGGCCCAGCGCCGCGGTGCCCTGGTGGCTGTGCTGGCGCCGGCCCAGGTCGACCTGGGCGATGGCCGGCAGCCCGCGCAGGCGCCAGGTGTCGATGAGCATGGCGATCTCCACGCCGTACCCGCCGCAGAACGGCACCGCCTCCAGCAGCCGCCGGCGGCCCGCGTACTCGCCGGCCAGCGGCTGCACGACCCCCGTCAGCTCGGGGAAGTGCAGGCTCAGCAGCGGACGCGCGACCAGCTCGGTCACCCGCCCGCCCGCCGTGCTGCCCGCGCCCGCCAGCGGCCGGTCGTAGCAGCCCTTGACCAGCTCCACCGCCGGGTCGGTCAGCAGCGGCCCCAGCAGGCCCGTCACCAGCTGCGGCTGCGGGTCCACCAGGTCGGCGTCGACGAAGACGACGACGTCGCCCGTGGTCACCGCCAGCGACTTCCACAGCACCTCGCCCTTGCCGGGGCGCGAGCCCACCTCCGGCAGGACGTCGTCGCGGTGGTGCACGACCGCGCCGGCCGCCTCGGCCACCGCGGCGGTGTCGTCGCCGGAGCCGGAGTCCATCACCACGACCTCGTCGACCAGGCCGGTCTGGTCGGCCAGGCGCCGGACCATGGCCACCACCCGGCCCACCGTGGCCTCCTCGTCCAGCGCCGGCAGGACCACGCTGACGCGGGTGCCCTGCTTGTGGGCGCGCAGCCGGTCGATCGGCCAGTCCCGGGCGCGGGACGTCGACCGGTCGAACCACGTCTGCACGGGCAGCTTCACGGGGCCCTCCTCGGGCGTCGGGGCGCGATCACCGTGGCACGCGGGGACCGGCGGCGACAGTGCCCGCGGGCGGAGTTCACGCAGGCGTCACACGCCGCGCCGGTGGAGCGGTCCGACGTTTCCGGCGCGTGTCCACCGGCTCGCAGCCGGGTGCCCGCGCGGTGCCCGTCCGCGGTCCCGGGGGCCCGTCCGGGGGACCCGTCGGACGGGCAGGTTTCGCCCCCGGCGCCACCGGGTACCCCGAGTTCGCCATGTCGACGACCGCGGAGGACCCGATGCCCACCGGTGCTCGTCCGGTGCCGGAGTGCCACTGGGCGTCGTTCGCCCACGACGCGGCCTCCGTGCCCCGCGCCCGGCACGTCGTGCGCCGGGTGCTGGACAGCGCCGGCTTCGACGAGATGGCCTCCGCCGAGATCGAGATCGTCGTCTCCGAGATCGTCGGCAACGCCGTCCGGCACGCCCGCCCCCTGCGCAGCGGGGACATCCACGTCCAGTGCGAGGTGGTCCCCGACGCCCGCCCGCACGTGGAGATCGCCGTCACCGACGGCGGGTCGGCCAGCCGCCCGGCGGCACCGGTGGACGCGGAGCGGCCGGACTGGACCGCCACCTCCGGGCGCGGCCTGTTCATCGTGGACGGCCTGGCCGACGAGTGGGGCGTCGTGGAGAACCTCGACGACCTCAGCCGCACCGTGTGGGCGTCCTTCGGCGGGCCCACCCGCCACCACCCCCACTGACGGCCGAGCCCGGGGTCACCCGTCCGGTCGTGACGCTCAGCTACTTCTAGGCACCTCAGCGCGATATCTTGCCGAGGTCCTGGACGAGCCGGGACGCCACGGCCGGAGGGGGGTGTCGCACCCGGTGCACCCCAGCCCCGTCCCTGGTGCCCCCGGTGCCCCCGGCCACGCCCCCCTGGACCTCACCGCCCTGCGCTCCCTGCAGCGCAGCGCCGTCCACCTGGCCGGCGCCCTGGAGGTCGACGAGGTCGTCACCGTCGTCCTGCGCACCGGCCGCGACGTCCTCGGCTGCAGCTCCTGCAGCGTCTTCCTGCTCGACGAGGACGCCGGCGTGCTGCGCCCGCGCACCGGCCGCGACGCGGGCGTCTCCCCCCTCGGCGCGGCCCCCGAGGTCCCGCTGACCTCCTCCACCCCCAGCGCGCACGTCGCCCGCACCCGCCGCTCCCTGCTGCTGCGCACCCCCGAGGAGCTGCTCTCCCGCTTCGACGGCGCCCTCAACGGGCCGCTGCTCGCCCTCGGCGAGCGCTCCTGGGCCATGCACCCCCTCACCGCGCGCGGCCGCCTCGTCGGCGTCCTGCGCTTCGGCTTCGACCGCCCCGGCTCGCTGGACGCCGCCGGGCAGACCTTCGCCGAGGCGCTCGCCGGCCAGTGCGCCGTCGCCCTGGAGCGCGCCCAGCTGCTCGACACCGCCCGCGAGGCGCTGGCCGCGGCCGCCCGCAGCGAGCAGCGCTACCGCACCCTCGCCGAGGCCGGCAGCCTCGACGTGTTCACCGTGGGCCGCGACGGCGACCTGCAGACCGACCTGCCCGGCTGGCGGGCCATCACCGGCCGCGAGGGGGAGGTCACCGCCCGGGCGTGGGAGCAGGACGTCCACCCCGACGACCTGCCCGGCGTCCTGTCCGGCTGGCAGCGCTGCCTGGACACCGACACCCGCTTCAGCGCCCGCTACCGCGTCGGGCGGCCCGGCCGCTGGCGCTGGATCTCCGTCGTCGTCGTGCCCGTGCGCGAGGACGGGCGCACCGTGGAGTGGGTCGGCTCCAGCACCGACGTCACCGAGCGGGTCGTGGCCGCGCGCCGCTCCGGCGCCCTGCAGCAGCTGACCGCCGCCCTCGCCCACGCCGGCAGCCACGCGCAGGTCGCCGAGGCCGTCGTCGGCGTCGCCGTGCGCGGCACCGGGGCCGTGCGCGCCGTCCTCGACCTGCACCCCGTCGAGGGCCTGCCCGTCCCCGGGACGGCGCCGACCGCCGGCGAGCCGTCGCCGGGCCAGGCCGTCGTCGCGCTCGACCTGCCCCTGGCCACCGCGCGCGGCGAGCTGGGCACCCTCGTCCTGCACTTCCCCGAGTCCGTCGCCGAGGACGAGGGCGAGCGCGACTTCCTGCTCGCGCTGGCCCGGCAGTCCGCCACCGCGCTGGAGCGCGCGCAGCTGCTGGAGGCCCAGCGCAGCACCGCGTCGGTCCTGCAGGAGGCCCTGCAGCCCGGCCCGCTGCCGCGCGTGCCGTGGCTGGCCGCGCACCGGCGCACCGCCACCGCCGCCGGCAGCGACGTCGGCGGCGACTGGGCCGAGCTGATCGTCCTGGACGACGACCTCGTCGCCGTCGTCCTCGGCGACGTCGTCGGCCGCGGCGTGCGCGCGGCCTCCGTCATGGGCGAGGTCCGCACCCAGGTGCGCACCCTCGCCCTCGTCGACCCCCACCCCGGCGCCGTGCTGCGCGGGCTGGACACGTGCGCGGCCGTCGCCGACCGCGACGAGGACCTCGTCACCCTCTTCTACGGGCTGCTGCGCCGCGACGGGCGGCTGCTGGCCGCCAGCGCCGGGCACCTGCCGCCGCTGTCGTGCACCGGCACCGGCCCCGCCTACCTCGACGTGCCGCCCGGCGTGCCCGTCGGCGTGCCCGGCGACCCGCGCCACGACGTCCTCGACGTCCACCTCGACCCCGGCAGCGGCCTCGTCGTCTTCTCCGACGGCCTCGTGGAGACCCGCGCCCGCTCCCTGACCGACGGGATGGCCGCCGCGCTGGACGTCTTCCGCTCCACCGCCCGCGACACCCCCGCCGCGATCGTCGACGAGCTCGTGGACGTCCTGACCCGCGGGCAGCAGGGCCACGACGACGTCACCGTCCTGGCGCTGCGCCTGCTGCCGGCCGCGACGCGCGGCTGAGCGGCCGGCCGCCGGGGCACCCGCTACCGTTCCGGGCGTGCCGCCGCCCCGCCCCTCCCGCACCGTCGCGGTGGTCGTCCCCGCCAAGGACGAGGAGGAGCGCGTCGGCGAGACGGTCCGCGCGCTGCGCGGCCTGGAGGTCGCCGACCTGGTCGTCGTCGTCGACGACGGCTCCACCGACGCCACCGCCGCCCGCGCCCGCGACGCCGGCGCCCTCGTCGTCGCCCACCGCCGCAACCGCGGCAAGGCCGCCGCGATGCGCACCGGCGCCCGCGCCGTCGCCGCCCGCGAGCACGCCGAGCGCCGCCCCGGCACGGGGCCGCGGCCGCTGCTGTTCGTCGACGCCGACCTCGCCGCCAGCGCCGCGCGCACCGAGCCGCTGACCGGTCCCGTCCTGGCCGGCGAGGCGGACATGACGATCGCCGTCCTGCCCCGCCAGGCCGTCCCCGGCGGCGGTCGCGGCCTCGTCGTGGGCCTGGCCCGCCGCGGCACCCGCACCGCCGTCGGCTGGTCCCCGCAGCAGCCGCTGTCGGGGATGCGCTGCCTGACCCGCGGGGCGTTCGAGGCCGCGCTGCCGCTGGCCCGCGGCTGGGGCGTGGAGACCGCCCTGACGATCGACCTGGTGCGCGCCGGCTTCCGCGTCGCCGAGGTGCCGTGCGACCTGCACCACCGCGTCACCGGCACCGACTGGCGCGCGCAGGCCCACCGCGCCGCCCAGTACCGCGACGTGGCGCTGGCCCTGGCGCAGCGGCGGGTGCGGGTCCGCCCGTGGTGACGTCCGCGGTGGCGTCCCGGCGGTGAGCGGTGCCGCCGCGCGCGGCGGGCCGGCGGGGCGCCTGCCGCTGCTGGCCGGGTGCCTGGGCGCGCTGGCCCTGCTGACGTGGGCGGCCGTCGCCGTCGCCGGCCCCTCGGCCGCCGTCCCCGGCCTGGGCCCGGGCCGGGTGCCGTTCGACCTGGGCCTGCGGCCCTCCTCCGCGCTGGTCAGCGCCCTGCTGGCCCTCACCTGCCTGGCGGGCGGGGCGGCGGCGCTGACCGGCCTGGCCGCCGTCGGGCGCGGCTGGCGCCCGCCGCCGCGCCTGGTGCTGCGGGTGGGGCTGGGCGCCGCGGTCGTCGTCTGCTTGCTGCCCCCCGTGGGCTCGGCCGACCACCTCAGCTACGCCGCCTACGGGCGGATCGCGGCCCTGGGCGGCGACCCGTACACGGCCTCCCCGGCCGCGTTCGCCGGCGGTCGGGACCCCGTCGCCTCCGCGGTGCGCGACCCGTGGCGCGAGACGCCGTCGGTGTACGGGCCGGTCGCCACGCTGCTGCACGCGCTGGCCTCGCTGGCCGGCGGGGACTCCGTGCGCGCCACCGTGTGGGCGGGGCAGCTGGTGCTGCTGGCCGCGTGGGCGGCCGCCGCGGTCGGGCTGGAGCGCGCGCTGCGCCACGACGAGGCGGCCCGCGCGCGCGCCGCCGTGCTGTGGACGCTGAACCCGCTGCTGCTGACCGTCGGTCTGGGCGGCGCCCACGCCGACGTCCTGGCCGGGGCCGCCGCGCTCGGCGCGCTGCTGCTGGCGCCCCGCGCGCCCCTGGCCGCGGGCCTCGTCCTGGGCGTGGCCGCGGGCACGAAGCTGCCGTACGCGGCGGCCGGGGCGGGGCTGCTCGTCGCGCACCTCCTGCTGCGCCCGGCCGGGCGGGGGCCGGGCTGGCTGCTGCGCGGCGCCGCGGGCGCGCTGCTCGTCCTCGTGCCGGCCCACCTGTGGGCCGGCGCGCACGCCTACGACCAGACCCGCACCGCCAGCCGCTACGTGTCCCTGGCGACGGTGTGGCGCCCGCTGGTGGACGCCGGGCTGCCGCGCGGGGCGCTGCTGCCCGGCACCCTCGTGCTGGCGGCGCTGCTGGTCGCGGTCTGGGCGCGCCGGCTGGCCGGCACGGCGACGACGCTGGAACCGGACGACGAGCTGCGCCGCACCGCCGCGGGCGCCACCTGCCTGCTGGCGCTGGGCTACCTGCTCGCCGCGCCGTACGCGCTGCCCTGGTACGACCTGCTGCTGTGGGGGCCGCTGGCCCTGGCCGCCACCGCCCCGGCCGCCCTGGACCGGCTGCTGCTGGTGCGGCTGTCGCTGCTGGCCCTGGCGTACGTGCCGGGGCTGGTCGACGGCATGTCCCCGGCCGTGGAGGCCCTGACCCTCGGCTACCGGCGCGAGGTCGGCCCCTGGCTGGCCTGGGTGTGGCTGCTGGCCGCGCTGGCGCTGCCGCTGCTGCTGGCCCGGCGGCGCCGCATCAGCACCAGCCGGTAGGCGATCCCGACGGCGAACACGGCCACGCCCGCCAGCACCGAGGCCGGCGGCAGCGTGACGACGAGGACGACGCAGCCGGCCGCGCCGAGCGCCTGCACCGGCCGCGGCCAGCGCCGGTGCTGCCCGGTCTGCGTCCACGCCGCGAGGTTGGCGACGAGGTAGTACAGGAGCACCCCGAACGAGCTGAACCCGATGGCCCCGCGCACGTCCACCGACAGCACGACGACGACCACGACGACGGCCACCGCCACCTCGGCCCGGTGCGGCACCCGGTGGCGCGGGTGCACCGCGGCCAGCGCGCCCGGCAGGTCGCCGCCGCGGGCCATCGCCATCGTCGTGCGCCCCACCCCGGCCACCAGCGCGAGCAGGGCGCCCAGCGCGCCGGCCGTCGCGCCGGCCCGCACGAGCACCTCGGCCCAGCCCCAGCCGGCCGCGTCCACGACGTCCACCAGCGGCGCGCTCGAGGCGGCCAGCCGGTCCGGACCCAGCACCAGCAGCGCGGTGGTGCCCACGGCGGCGTACACGACGGCCGCGCCCGCCAGCGCGCCCAGCACCGCCCGCGGCAGCGTGCGCGAGGGGTCGCGCACCTCCTCGGCCAGCGTGGCGATGCGCGCGTACCCGGCGAAGGCGAAGAACAGCAGCCCGGCCGCCTGCAGCGTCCCGTACCAGCCGCCGGCGGTCAGGTCCCAGCTCGCCGTCCCCGCCCGCTCGCCGGTGCCGCCGAGCCCGGCGGCCACGACCACCGCCAGGGCGAGCAGCACGACGACCAGCAGCACCTTCGTCAGCCGGGCGGTGCGGGTGATGCCGCGGTAGTTCACGGCGGCCAGCGCCGTGACGGCGGCCACCGCGACGGGACGCTCCCAGCCGGGCGGGGCGGCGTACGCGGCGACCACCAGCGCCATCGCCGCGCAGCTGGCGGTCTTGCCGACGACGAACCCCCAGCCGGCGAGGAACCCCCACCACTCGCCCAGCTGCTCGCGCCCGTACACGTACGTCCCGCCGGCGGCGGGGTGCTGCACGGCCAGCTGCGCGGAGGAGGTGGCGTTGCACCAGGCGACGACGGCCGCGACGGCCAGCCCGGCCAGCAGCCCGGCGCCCGCGGCGGCCGCCGCGGGCGCGAACGCGGCGAACACGCCCGCGCCGAGCATCGAGCCGAGCCCGATCGCGACGGCGTCGCCGGTGCCGAGACGCCGCGCCAGGGACGCGGGAGGGCCCGCTGGTGGGTTCGCCGGGGGGTTCGCGCTCACGCGGCGGACGGTAGGGGCCGCGGGTGACCGGGCGGTGAACGGCGCGGGCGCGCGAGGACGGCTCAGTCGGGCAGGCGCAGCGGGGCCAGCTCCGCGAAGCGGTCGCCGGGGCCGGGGTTGCCGGGGGCGCTGGAGCCGCCGAGCTGGCGCACCACCCCCCACACGGCGTTCAGCGCGGTGGTGACGGCGCCCTCCGCCCAGCCGGGGGTGAAGGAGATGTCGTCGCCCGCCAGGAAGATCCCGCGGTGCTGCGGCGGCAGGTCGTCCTGCACGAAGTGGGTGAACAGGCGCCGCTGGTAGCGGTAGTGCCCGGGCAGGTTGCCGCGGAAGGCGCCCATGAAGTGCGGTTCGCGCTCCCAGTTCACGGTGATCGGCTCGCCGAGGACGTGGGAGGCGATGTCGAGGCCGGGGTAGATCTTGCCCAGGCTGTGCAGCATGAGCCGGACGCGCTCGCCGACGTCCAGCGCCAGCCACTTCAGCGAGTCGTCGTTCCACGTGTACGACAGGCACAGCGTCGCCGGGCCGTCCGGGCCCGCGGGACCGTCCAGCGGGTAGGTGGCGCGGGTCATCCGGTCGGTCAGCGTCGTGGACATCACGTGCCGGCCGGTGACCGGGTCGCGGTCGTGCCAGAACGGGCGGTCGACGAGCACGAACGTCTTGGACGCCTGCATGTAGTGCGAGCGCTCCAGCGCCATCCACAGGTCGTGGCTGAGCAGCGACTCGTCGGTGTCGATGCCGGCGGACAGCAGCCACGACTGGCAGGTGACGACGACGGCGTCGTAGCCGCGCTCGGTGCCCCAGCGGTCCAGCACGTGCAGCCGCCCGTCGTCCCCGCGGCGGATCCGCACCACCCCCGGGCGCGGGGAGCCGCCGTGCAGGGACTCCAGCGACGTGCCGCGCGGGTGGTGGGCGAGCCGGTCGGGGCGGTGCCGCCACAGGCCCAGCGGCACCGACTGCGCACCGCCGAGGATCCGCCGGTGCGCGTCGTCGGCGCCGGTGTGCACGACGCGCAGGACCTCCAGCACCGAGTTCGGGAAGTCGGTGTCCCAGCCGCCGGTGCCGAAGCCCACCTGACCGAACGTCTCGCGGTGGGCGTAGCTGAGCCGGGAGAACGCGCGCGAGCGGGCGACGAACTCGTAGAACGTCTGCTCGTCCAGGCGCGGGACGGTCTCGTCCCACAGCTGCTTGATCCCGCGCAGGTCGCGGCGGCGGACCGCGTCGACGACCTCCGAGTGCCGCGCGCCCTCCTCCAGCGCGTCGGCCCACGCGGCGGAGACCTCCCCGAAGAACGGCGGCAGGTCGTCGGCGGTGACGGCGTGGTGGGCGCGGGCGCCCAGCTCGACGACGGTGCTGGGGGTCTGCGGGGCCAGCGGGTTGGGGAAGGGCGCCGAGCGCGCGCCGACGAGGTCGGCGTAGTGCCAGAACGCCCGCCCGGAGCGGGGGAAGCGCATGCCGCCGAGGTCGGCGACGGGCCCGTCGACGCCGGGGAACGTCGCGGTGCGCAGCCGCCCGCCGATCTCACCGGCCTCGTGGACGACGGGCCGCAGGCCCAGCTTCATCAGCTCGTAGGCGGTGACCAGGCCGGACATCCCGGCGCCGACGACGGCGACCTCGGTGCCGCGCCGCTCGGGCGGGACGCCGCCCAGGCCGGCGGGGGAGGCCAGGTGCTCGTCGTAGGGGAAGGGGAAGTCGGGCACGAGCATCGTCAGGTCGCCGGCGCCCGGGCCGGCGCCGGGGCCGGTGTCCTCCTCGGGCGGGGTGGGCAGGCTCACCGGGCGCTCCCCGCGCGCGGGCCGGCGAGCAGGCCGAGCAGCTCGTAGGCGACGTGGGCGGCGGCGATCCCGGTGATCTCGGCGTGGTCGTAGGCGGGGGCGACCTCCACCACGTCGGCGCCGACGACGCGCCGGCCGGCCAGCCCGCGCAGCGTGCGCAGCAGCTCCCGGCTGGTCAGCCCGCCGGCCTCGGGGGTGCCGGTGCCGGGCGCGGCGGCGGGGTCGAGGACGTCGATGTCGACGCTGACGTAGACGGGGGCGTCCTCGACGCGGCGCAGGACGCGCTCGACGGCGCGGGCGACGCCGTCGGTCTCGTAGTCGTCGGCGCGCACGACGGTGAACCCCAGCCGGGCGTCGTCCTCCAGGTCGCTCGCGGCGTACAGGGGCCCGCGGGTGCCGACGTGCACGCACCGCTCCAGGTCCAGCAGCCCCTCCTCGCTCGCGCGGCGGAACGGGGTCCCGTGCGTGTAGGGGGCGCCGAAGTAGGTGTCCCAGGTGTCCAGGTGGGCGTCGAGGTGGACGACGGCCACCGGCCCGTGCTCGCGGGCCAGGGCGCGCAGCACGGGCAGGGCCAGGGTGTGGTCGCCGCCCAGGGACAGCACGCGGGTGCCGTCGGCGCCGAGGGCGGTCACGGCGGTCTGCGCGGCGTCGAGGGCCTCGCGCACGTCGAAGGGGTTCAGGGCGACGTCGCCGGCGTCGGCGACCTGCTGGTCGGCGAACGGCCACGCGCCGGTGGCGGGGTTGTAGGGGCGCAGCAGCCGCGAGGACGCGCGCACGTGCGCGGGCCCGAAGCGGGCGCCGGGCCGGTAGCTGACACCGCTGTCGAAGGGCATGCCGAGCACGGCGACGTCGGCGCGGGCCACCTCGTCGAGGCGGGGCAGGCGGGCGAAGGTCGCGGGGCCGGCGAACCGGGGCACGCGGGTGGCGTCGAGGGGGCCGACGGGGGCGGTGGGGGAGTCCCCGGGGGCGGCCTGCGCGTCCTCGCGCGGGTGGTGCGTCACCGCCCCACCCTCGCCGCGCCACGGGCACCGCGGCAAGGGGGGTGGTGGCGGGCGGCGCGGCGAACTGGTTCCACGTTCAAGCGTGCGCGGCGCCGTGCCGCCGCTTATCGTGATCGTGGTCGTCCCCGACGGGCGCACGTGCTCCAGCCAGCGGGCACCCGCTCTCCGGGCTGAAGAGGGAGCGGTTGATGGTCCAGCAGAAGGCCGTCGTGGACGGTCAGACCGACCACGTGCGCGTCGCGGACGGGCAGCGGGTCGTGCTGCCCGCCGACGGGTGGGACGACGTGGTCGTCGAGGACACCGCCGGGCACCGGTACGTCCTGGTGCCCGAGCAGCGCTACGCCGCGCTGGAGCGGGCCGAGCGCGTCGTCGCGGACGGCCGGGCGCCGGTGGCGCTGACGGCCCGCGAGCGCGAGGTCCTGCAGATGGTCGCGGAGGGCTGCCCCGGCTCGGTGGTCGCCGAGCGGCTGGGACTGGCCCCGAACACCGTCGCGCAGCACCTGGCCGGGGTGCGCCGCAAGTACGGGGTGCGCTCCAGCGCGGCCGCCGCGGACGCGGCGCGCGCCGACGGCCTCATCCGCTGACGATCCCCTGCCCGCCGCTGACGCGGCGCCGTCAGTTCGGGCCGCTGCTCGGCGCCACGAAGCCGACGACGCGCGCCACCCGGCCACCGTCGCGCAGGGCGTGACCGACCAGGGAGAGCCACCGCACCCGTCCGTCGTGCTCCAGCACCCGCCCGCGCACCGACACCGAGCCGCCGCGGTCCGCCGCCCGCCGCAGGGCCCCGCCCACCTGCTCGCGGTCGTCCGGGTGCAGCCGCCCGGCCAGCTCCCCGCAGGTCAGGCTCCCGGGTCTCGCGGGCAGGCCCAGCAGGGTCGCCACCCGCTCGTCGACGAGCGCGCGCCCCTCGCCGACCTCCACCGAGAAGGCTCCCGACGCGGTCGGCGGGACGGGGTGCCCGGCCAGGCCGTCGAGCTCGTCGCCGAGCCCGTCGCCCGCTCCACCGGCGGGCACGGTCGCGGCGGCCAGCTCCACGCGGGCGCGCAGGCCCGGCGGCAGCCGCTCCAGCACCGCCCGCCGGCGGGGGCTGTCCCGCAGCAGCGCCAGCACCAGCTCGGCCGGCACCGCGTCGGACTGCACGAGCAGGCCCTGCCGCTTGCCGGCCGCGTCGTCCATGGCGACGGCGTCCACCAGCAGCGTCGTCAGGGCGTGCGGGCCGGGCGGCAGCTCGTCGCCCCACACGCGCTCCAGCTCCTCGCGCAGCAGCTCCGCGCGCAGGCGCACGTGGTGCTCCCAGCTGAGCGGGTCCTCGCGGGGCGGGTCCTCGCGGGGCGGGTCCTCGGTCGGCACGCGGCGATGATGTCGCGGTGGTCCCCCGGTCACCAACCGTGATCACCGGTCCGGAGCAGTCCGGGCGCGCGGGTGCGACGATGGGGCCGCCATGACGACTGCTCCCGGCACCACCCCCGCCCCCGGCACCGACGACCTCCTCGAGACCGCCGCGCGCGTCCCGCCCGCGCGGGGCCGCGTGCCCGTCCTGCCCGTGGGCGCCGAGCCCGACGACGTGTACGAGGCCTTCGCCGGCTGGGTCGCCGAGGGCGGCCTGCAGCTGTACCCGGCGCAGGAGGAGGCGCTGCTGGAGGTCGTCTCCGGCGCGAACGTCGTGCTGGCCACCCCCACCGGCTCGGGCAAGTCGCTGGTGGCCGCCGGCGCGCACGCCGCGGCGCTCGCGGCCGGGGTGCGCTCGTTCTACACGGCGCCGCTGAAGGCGCTGGTGAGCGAGAAGTTCTTCGCCCTCGTGGAGGTCTTCGGCGCCGAGCGCGTGGGGATGATGACCGGCGACGCCTCGGTGAACCCCGGCGCGCCGATCGTGTGCTGCACCGCGGAGGTGCTGGCGAACATCGCGCTGCGCTCGGGGGCGTTCGCCGACGTCGGCCAGGTCGTCATGGACGAGTTCCACTTCTACGCCGACCCCGACCGCGGGTGGGCGTGGCAGGTGCCGGTGGTCGAGCTGCCGCAGGCGCAGTTCCTGCTGATGTCGGCGACGCTGGGCGACGTCACGTGGCTGCGCGAGGACCTGACGCGCCGCACCGGCCGCGAGACCGCCCTGGTCGCCTCGGCCGAGCGGCCGGTGCCGCTGCACTACTCGTGGGCGACGACCCCGCTGCAGGAGACGGTCGAGGAGCTGCTGGCCACCGACCGCGCCCCCGTCTACGTCGTGCACGCCACCCAGGCCGCGGCGGTCGAGCAGGCGCAGGCGCTGACGAGCGCGAAGGTCGCCACCCGCGAGCAGCGCGACGCGGTCGCGGAGGCGATCGGCGCGTTCCGCTTCGCGCCGGGTTTCGGCAAGGTCCTCTCGCGGCTGCTGCGGATGGGGGTGGGCGTCCACCACGCGGGGATGCTGCCCAAGTACCGCCGACTGGTGGAGACCCTCGCCCAGGCGGGGCTGCTCAAGGTGATCTGCGGGACGGACACCCTGGGCGTCGGCATCAACGTGCCGATCCGCACGGTCCTGTTCGCCGGCCTGACGAAGTTCGACGGCCGCCGGGTGCGCCACTACCGGGCGCGGGAGTTCCACCAGATCGCCGGCCGGGCCGGGCGGGCGGGTTTCGACACCGCCGGCACCGTCGTCGTGCAGGCGCCCGAGCACGAGGTGGAGAACGCCCGCCGCGTCGCCAAGGCCGGTGACGACCCGAAGAAGCTGAAGAAGGTGCAGCGGGTCAAGGCGCCCGAGGGGTTCGTCTCCTGGTCCGAGCAGACGATGACCAAGCTGGTGGCGGCCGAGCCGGAGCAGCTCACCTCGCACTTCCGGGTGACGACGTCGATGCTGCTGAACCTGCTGCAGCGGCCCGGCAACCCCGTCGAGGCCGCCCGGCACCTGCTGCTGGACAACCACGAGCCGCGCAGGCAGCAGCTGCGGCACGTGCGCCGCGCCGTCGAGCTGGCCCGCGCCCTGTTCGACGCCGGCGTGGTGGAGAAGCTGCCCGAACCGCTGCCGGACGGCCGGCAGGTGCGCCTGGTGGTGGACCTGCAGCTGGACTTCGCGCTGAACCAGCCGCTGTCGCCGTTCGCGCTGGCCGTGGTCGACGACCTGCTGGACCGCGAGGCGCCCACGTACCCGCTGGACGTGGTGTCGGTGATCGAGTCCACCCTCGACGACCCCGGCAAGGTGCTGCAGGCGCAGAAGTCCAAGGCCAAGGGCGAGGCCGTCGCCCGGATGAAGGCCGACGGCCTGGACTACACCGAGCGGATGGAGCAGCTGGAGGACGTCGAGCACCCGCAGCCGCTGGCCGAGACGCTGCGCGAGGCGTACGAGACGTACCGGCGCGGCAACCCGTGGGTGGGCGACTACGAGGTGCGCCCGAAGTCGGTGGTGCGCGACATGTACGAGCGGGCCATGACGTTCGGCGAGTACGTCGCGTTCTACCAGCTGGCCCGCTCCGAGGGCCTGGTGCTGCGCTACCTGGCCGACGCCTACAAGGCGCTGCGCCAGAGCGTCCCCGAGGACGCCCGCACCGAGCAGCTGACCGACCTCGTGGAGTGGCTGGGCGAGGTGGTGCGCCAGACCGACTCCAGCCTGCTGGCCGAGTGGGAGCGGCTGCGCTCGGGCGCCGACGGGCAGGAGGACGTCGAGGACGCGTTCGCGCCGCAGGAGGACGAGGCGCCGCCCGTCACCGCGAACCCCCGCGCGTTCCGCGTCCTGGTGCGCAACGCCGTGTTCCGGTTCGTGGAGCAGGTGGCGCTGGACCGTCCCGAGGCGCTGGCCGCGCTGCCCGGTTCCCCCGACGCGGCGACCTGGGAGGAGCAGCTGGACGCCTACTACGCCGAGCACGAGAGCGTCGGCACCGGCCCCGATGCCCGCGGCCCGCACCTGCTGCAGGTCGACGACGGGTCCGGGCCGGAACCGCGCGGGTCGGCGCGGAACTGGTACGTGCGCCAGGTCCTCGACGACCCGGCCGGGAACCGGGACTGGGCCGTCGTCGCCGAGGTGGACCTCGACGCCTCCGACGAGGCGGGCGGGGCCGTGCTGCGGGTGGCGGGGCTGCTGCGGCTGTGAACCCGGAGCCCGGCGCGCGGCCGGGCCCCGGGTTCCCGGGTCCTGCGGGTCAGCCCAGCGGCAGCGCCAGGTCGGTGACGTCGGCGGCGAGCGTCCCGACCTCCTGCGCCGCACCGGTCAGCAGCGACACCTGGAACAGGCGGGCCTGCCCGCCCACGGTGATCGTCGCGTAGGCCTCGTTCTCGACGGTCTTGCCGCCCTTCCGGGTCGACCGGATGTCGAAGCCGGCGTCGCCGGTCACCTCGACGCCGAGGGAACCGGTGGCGGCCAGCGTCCCGGCGTTGGCGGGCGACTGCAGGGCGACCGAGCTGCCGCTGATGACGAACAGGCTCGTGGCGGTGGAGTCGTCGAGGTCGTTGTTCGTGTACGCCGCCGCGGTGACACCCGTCGTGGTGCCCGCGGCCGGCGGGGTCGACAGGTCGCCGTCCTCGATGGTCGCCGCGCCCGGGGTGGCGAACGGCTGGCGCAGGTTCTGGCCGGTGTCGCTGACGATCCGCAGCGCGTTCGCGGCCGGGTTGAAGTCCACGCCGAACCGCTCGCCCTCCAGCGCGACGGTCAGCCGCAGCACGAGGGTCGCTGCGCCGGAACGGGTGTCGATCGTGTAGACGCCGCCGCGGTCGCCGACGCCGTACAGCTGCCCGTCCTGGACGCGGAAGTCGATGCCGACGAGACGGGTGTCCTCCTGCAGCCCCGTCACGTCGCCGACGACGCGCAGGTTCCTCGGCTTGTCGGCGTGGAACGTGACGATCTCCGTGCCGCCGCCCGCGAGGCCGACGGTGTGGTTCGGGTTCGCGGGCTTGCCGCCGCCCTTGCCGGGGTCGGCCGAGGCGGCGGTGGCGGGGGCGAGGGCGACGGCCGCGGCGGCGGCGAGGGCGGTGACGGTGGTCCGGGTGCGCACGAGGTTCCTCCAAGTCGTCGGTACCGGCTGCCGTGCCGGTTCGACGGGGAGTACGTCGCGGACCCCCTCCGCGTTCACGTCCGCGCGCAGGTTCCTGCGACGGCGCCCGCCGGTACCGTGCGGGGGCCGCCGACCGCACGGACCCCGCACAGGAGCCGCCCCGTGGACGAACCCGCCGAGCCGCCGCGGGAGGACGCGCGGCCCGCTCCCGCGCTGGTCCTGCTCGTCGGGCTCCCCGGCGCCGGCAAGACGACCCTGGCGCGCCGGCTGGCCGCCGCGGACGGCCTCCTGCGGCTGACCCCCGACGACTGGCACCTGCCGCTGTTCGGCACCTCGCTGCGCGCGGAGGGCAAGCGCGACCTGCTGGAGGGTCTGATGATCACGACGGCGCTGCGGGCGCTGCGGCTGGGCACCGGTGTCGTCCTCGACTTCGGGCTGTGGAGCCGCGACGAGCGCTCGGCGCTGCGGGCGCTGGCGGCCGGCGCGGGCGCGCGCTGCCGGGTGGTGCACCTGCCGGTCGAGCTCGACGTGCAGCTCGAGCGGATCGAGCGGCGGCGCGCCGAGGCGGTGGGGGAGACGTTCCCCATGACCCGCGCCGACGTCGTCGGCTGGCGGCGGCGGTTCGAGGAGCCCGACGAGGACGAGCTGGCGGGCCGGGCGCTGCCCGGCCCGCCGCCCGGGTGGCCGACGTGGGCGGCGTGGGCGGTCGGCCGCTGGCCGACGCTGGAGGTCGACGGTCCCTGAGCGGGCCGCCGCTCAGCGGTGCACGACGACCTTGCCGACGGTGCGGCCGGTCTCCACGAGGCGGTGGGCCTCGCGCAGCCCGGCGGCGCTGAAGTCGTCGATCGCCGTGGTCATCGTCGTGCGGACCCGGCCGGTGTCGACGAGGGCGGCGACCTCGCCCAGCAGCCGCGACTGCTCGGCGAGGTCGGGGGTCTGGTGCACCGGCCGGGTGAACATCAGCTCCCAGTGCCAGGCGATGCTGCGGCTCTTCAGCGGGAACAGGTCCAGCCCGACCGGGTCGTCGATCGCGACGACGTGGCCGAAGGGCTTGACGACCTCGGCGAACGCCTCGACGTTGCCCGCCGAGTTCGGGGAGAACAGGAACTCCACGCCGTCGGGGGCGACCTCGCCCAGGGAGCCCACCAGGTCGTGGTGGTCGAACACCGCGTCGGCGCCCAGGTCCTCCACCCAGCGGCGCGACTCCGGCCTGCTCGCGCCGGCCAGCACGCGCAGACCGGTCAGCTGCTTCGCGAGCTGGACCAGCACCGAGCCCACGCCGCCGGCGCCGGCCAGGACGGCCAGCGTCCCGGACGAGCCCGCCCCCAGGCGCAGGCGGTCGAACAGCGACTCCCACGCGGTGATGCTCGTCAGCGGCAGCGCGGCGGCCTCCGCGAAGCTCAGGCTCGCCGGCTTGCGGGAGACGATCCGCGCGTCGACGGCCTGCAGCTCGGTGTTCGAGCCGGGGCGGGTGACGTCACCGGCGTACCAGACCTCCTCGCCCACCGACAGGCTCGTCACGGCGTCGCCGACCGCCTCGACGGTGCCGGCGGCGTCCCAGCCGAGGACCCGGGGGACCTCCTGCGGGCCGAGGCCCGTGCGGACCTTCACGTCGACGGGGTTCACCGACACCGCCTCGACCCGCACGAGGACGTCGTGGGGGCGCAGCCGCGGCACCTTGACCCGCACGTCCTGCAGCGAAGCCGGGTCGGAGATCGGCAGGCCGTCCAGGGCGGCGACGGCGTTCACGGTGGTCACGGCGGTGCTCCTCCAGCGGGTCGGGCGGGAGGACCCAGCCTGGCCCGGACGACCGCGGGCCGCACCCCGCGAGGGGTGCGGCCCGCGGCGCGCCGGGACGGGGCGCGTCAGGCGACGGGCGCGGCCTGCGGCGCGGCGACCTCGGCCTCGGCGACACCGGCGCTGCTGAGCCGGTACGCCGGGACCTCCAGGCCCAGCGCGCCGCAGATGCCGTGGAACACCTCGGTGTTGTCGATGACCTTGCCGAACGCCGCGGCGCCCGGGCCGGACGCCATGATCGACACGTCCTCGACGGTGTGGACGCAGTTCGTCTGGTCCAGCGGCAGGTTGCCGATCTGGACGACGGCGCCCGGGTCCCGGTCGGGGTTGGGGAACGCCAGCTCGGTGGCCGGGTCCTCCAGCGCGGGCTGCGCCAGCACCGGGTTGTGGGCGAAGTCGTCCTGGTGGTCGGGGTGGTTGGACCAGCCGAAGAACAGCTGCACGTCGGGGTTCGGGTCGTCGGGGAACCCGTCGCCGTCGCTGTCCACGTAGGTCGGGAACCCGGCGTCCTGGTACACGCCGTTCCGCTGCCGGGCCGGCTCGCCCTCGGCGGACAGGGTGTGGGTGCCGGCGATGCTCATGGCGTGGTTGTGGTCGGCAGTGACGACGATCAGCGTGTCGTCGCGGCCGGCGGCCCACTCCTTGGCGATCCCGACGGCCTGGTCCAGCTCGATGGTGTCGTAGACGGCGCGGGGGCCGTCCAGCGGGTGCTCCATCTTGTCGATGGAGGCGCCCTCGACCATCAGGAAGAACCCGTCGTCGTTCTTCTCCAGCACCGCCAGCGCCGCCCGCGTCATCTCCACCAGCGTCGGCTGGTCGGGGAAGTCACCGAGGACCTCCGGGTTCCGGGTGACCTCGCGGTCGACGTAGACGTTCATGTTGCCCAGGGTGAAGGTGCCCAGCAGGCGGTCCGGGGCGCCGCCGGCCAGGACCTGCTCCAGCTCGGCGCGCGTGCCGGCGTAGGAGAACCCGCGGTCCTGGAACTCCTGCACCAGGTCGCGGTCGTCGGTGCGCCGGGACCCCTCGGCCGACTGCGGCAGCAGGCTGGCGCGCCCGCCGCCCATGAACACGTCGGGCATCTGCGCGGGGTTCAGCGACTGGTCCATGATGTCGACGTACTCCGAGCGGCGGCGCGTGTGCGCGAAGACCGCCGCCGGGGTGGCGTCCTGGATCTCGGCGGTGGTGACGATGCCGATGGACATGCCGCGCGAGCGCTTGAGCAGCTCGGCCATCGTCTCGACCTTCGGGCTGCCGTCGGGGTCCTCGGTGTTCGCCGCGTACACGCCCATGGCGTTGACGGCCGACTTGTGGCCCGTCATGTACGCGGACATGGAGTTCGCCGAGTCGGTGGCGATCGAGTCGCTGCCGGACGTGGTGACGACGCCGTGGACGTCGAGCTCGTCCATCTCCAGCAGGCCGTTGTACTTGCCCTCGACGATGCCCTTGGACAGGATCCGCGCGCCGGTGATCGCGGCGGCGCCCATCCCGTCGCCCAGGAAGAAGACGACGTTCTTCGCCCCGGCGCCCGAGCGGGCGGAGCTGCGCACCTCGTGGCGCACCTCCTTGGTGGCCGACCCGGTGCTCGAGGTGACCTCGGCGCTGATCGTGAAGCTGCCCGCCTCGGGGTAGGCCAGGCCCTCGTAGGTGACCTCGACGGAGTCCTCGAAGGTGCTGGTGCGGCGCGGCTGCGGGGACAGCAGCGGGACGGGGCCGTCCGCGCCGGCCACGCGCAGGACGATGCGGGTGGTCTCCGGGTCGACGCCCTCGGCCTCCACGCGCAGGTCGAACGTCGCGCCGGCCTGGAACACGGCGCGGTCGATGGGCAGGATCCGCACGACGGTCGTGCCGCCGGGCGAGGCCAGCGAGGCGGCGCGGAAGGAGACGGTGCCGGCGTGCGGGTCGCGCGCGTTCAGCTGGGCGGGCACGTACGCGGCGGCGGCGGCGGCGCCGGCGGGGGCGCGCAGGCCGTGGCCCCAGACGACGGCGGTGGCCAGGCCGGCGGCGCCGGTGCCGAGCAGGCCGCGGCGGTTGAAGACACCGCGGGGACGGTCCGCGCCGTCCGCGTCGGGCAGGGGGGTGTTCTCGGGCACGGGGGCTCCTCGCCTCGTCCGCGGCCGGGGCGGTCGCGGGGGTGTGTGCGGGCGGGTACACCGTCACAGCCGCGTCACCCGGACGGGCGAACGTCCCGGCAACTCCCGGACAACACCCGGTGTCGGGCCCGCCGGACCCTCTGTGCGAGAACGGTTCTCAGTCGCTCCGGGGATCGGGCTCGACGGCGGCCGCGTAGGCGGCCCGCAGCGCGTGCAGCCGGCCGCTCGTCGCCGCCGGCCACGTCGCCCAGTCCGCCCCCTCGCCGGCCAGCGCGCGCTCCAGCTGCTCCAGGTGCAGGTGCCAGGAGGCCAGGGACATCGGCACCCAGGCGTCCTCGCCCTCCAGCTCGTTCGTCAGCCGCAGCCGGGTGGCCGAGCGCAGCGCCCCGGCGTCGACCGGCTCCAGCTCCCAGCGCAGCAGGCCGTGCTCGGCGTTGGTGTGCTCCAGCAGCCGCGGCGGGTCCAGCGCCGTCACCTCGCCGGGCCACCACTGCAGCTCCTCGGCCGGGCCCGTCAGCCACATCAGCGAGAACTCCCCGCCGGGACGGACGTCGGCGCGCAGGTCCGCCAGCCAGCGGCGCGCCACCTCCCGCAGCGTCAGGGCCGTCCACACCGCCGCGACCGGGTGCGGGTACTCGCGCTCCAGGCGCAGCGTCGCCCGGTCCCCGCCGTGCAGCCGCGCACCGCCCAGCAGCGCCGGCGCGCCCTCAGGACCGCTCACCGCCACCACCTCCCGCCACGGCCCCGGGTGCGCCCGGCGCGCCCGGCGCGACGCCCGTCATGTGCCGCGGGATGCGGTCGCGGTCGTAGGTGATCGTGGAGTACCCGTGCGGCGCCGGCTGCCCGTCCGGGCCGAGGTTGACGAACACGATCCTCTCGATCGTCAGGATGCTGCGCCGGGTGATCATGTTGCGCACCTCCGCGCGCATCGTCAGCGACGTGCGCCCGAACGCCGTCGCCAGCAGGCCCATCTCCACCAGGTCCCCCTGCTGCGCCGAGCTGACGAACTCGATCTCGGAGATGTACTTGGTCACCACCTGCCCGTTGCCGAGCTGGAGGATCGCGTAGATCGCCGCCTCCTCGTCGATCCAGCGCAGCAGGCTGCCGCCGAAGAGCGTGCCGTTGGCGTTGAGGTCCTCCGGGCGCACCCACTTGCGGGTCCGGAAGTTCAGCGGCGGTCCTGCCGCGTCGTCGGGTTCCATGTCAGGACATAGTAGGCGCGCCGCGGGCCGCCAGCCGCTGCTCGGCGAGCGCGAGGTGGGGCCAGCGGGCCAGCCGGGCGGGCAGCAGCGGGCGGGCGGTGGCGGTCGCGCCCCGCACCGCGGCGGCCAGCGCGCGCCGCCCCGGACCGGGCACCAGGCCGTACTCCGCGGCCAGGTGCCCCGGCAGCAGGTCGGCGGTCACGGCGCGGGCGACGACGCCCAGCCCGGGCAGGGGCGGGCTGGTGGGCGTGGACAGCAGGTGGTCGGCCACCTCGCGCGCCGCGGGGGTGACCTCCGCGCGGGCCAGCGCGGCGTCCCACCAGGCGTCGAAGGCCGCGGCCGTGGGCGGCAGGACCTCGGCCGGGACGCCGAAGGCGGCGGCGAAGGGCCGCGTCTCGCGCCAGTACGCCTCCCGGAACGCCTCGTCGACCGGCCGGCGCAGGTAGCGGGCGGTGACGTCGAGGGCGGTGCGCACGAGGGTGGCGTGCACCCACAGGCCCAGCTGCGGGTCGTCGGCGCGGGGCACGCCGGTGTGCCGGCGCCCGACGTGCCGCCCGACGGCCGCGGCCTGCTCGGTGTCGCCGAAGACGACGGTGAGGACGGCGTCGAGGGTGGCGGTCAGGCGGTGGCCGGGGTCCTCGCGGAAGCGGCTGTGCACGGCGACGGCCGCCGCCACCGGGGGCGCGGCGAGCTGCAGCAGCAGGGCGGCGGGGGCGCCGAGCAGCAGCGCCCGCTCGGCGAGGACCGCCCACGCCGCCCCGTGCGGGGGCACGACACCGGGGTCGCCGGGCCGGCCGGGCGGCGGGGGGGCGGGCAGCGCGGCGCGCAGGGGCAGGCGGACGCGGGCGGTCACGGGCACCAGCCTGGCAGCGCTCCGGGCGCCGCGCCCGGGGCGCCGGGTCCGGGGGTCAGCCCGCGACGGCCCGGGCGGCGAGATCGTGCGGGGTGGCGCCGGGTGCGGCGGTGACGGCGGCGGAGGCGGCGCCGAGGTCCTCGGTGCCGCCGAGGGTGCCGAGCAGGTCGTACCCGGCCAGCGCGGCCAGCGCGGCGGGGGAGGCGGCGGCCAGGCGCAGGGCGCCGCCGCGGCGGGGGGGGGGGGGGGGGGGGGGGGGGGGGGGGGGGGGGGGGGGGGGGGGGGGGGGGGGGGGGGGGGGGGGGTCGGGGGGGACGGCGGGCGCGCCGCGCGCGCCCCCCCCG
>NZ_JBEUEI010000060.1:0-9525 GCF_041020755.1 Kineococcus terrestris
CCGTGATCATGGATGAGTGACGGTTCACCCATCCATGATCACGGCGGGGGAGGAGCGGCCGGGGCTACTGTGGCCGACCGTGCCGACCGCGCCGACGCCGAGCCCGCAACCCCGCTACGCCTACTTCGGCCCCGCGGGGACGTTCACCGAGGCGGCGCTGCGCCGGGTCGTCGGCGAGGCGCCCGCCGAGCCGCTGCCCAGCGTCGACGCCGTGCTGGAGGCCGTGCGCGCCGGTCGCGCCGACGTCGGCTGCGTGCCCATCGAGAACTCCGTCGAGGGCGGAGTGCCCGCCACCCTCGACGGCCTGGCCGTCGGCGCCCCCCTCGTCGTCGTCGCCGAGGTCGTCCTGCCCGTCTCCTTCGTCCTCGCCGCCCGCCCCGGCACCCGGCTGGCCGACGTGCGGCGCGTGTCCACCCACTCGCACGCCCACGCGCAGGTGCGCCGCTGGCTGGCGACGACCCTGCCGGGGGCGCGGTACGTGCCCGCCACCTCGACCGCGGCCGCCGCCCAGGCCCTCGCCGAGGACGGGGCCGGGCCGGAGGAGGCCGCCGTCTGCAACCTCGGCGCCGCGCAGCGCTTCGGCCTGGACGTCCTGGCCTCCGGCATCGAGGACCGCCCCGGCGCCCAGACGCGCTTCGTGCTCGTCTCCCGGCCCGGCGCCACCCCGCCGCCCAGCGGCCGGGACAAGACGTCGATGGTCGTCTTCCTGCGCGAGGAGCGCCCCGGCGCGCTCGTCGAGGCGCTGGAGCAGTTCGTCACCCGCGGCATCAACCTGACCCGCATCGAGTCCCGGCCCGCCGGCGACGCGCTGGGCCGGTACTGCTTCTCCATCGACTGCGACGGGCACCTGGCCGACCCGCGGGTGGGCGAGACCCTCATGGGGCTGCACCGGGTGTGCGAGCAGGTGCGCTTCCTGGGCAGCTACCCGCGCGGGGACGGCGGCCGCGCCATCACCGGCTCGGGGCCGACGGACGCCGCGTTCGCCGACGCGCAGGCCTGGCTGGACCGGCTGCGCGCCGGCTCCGGCGCCTGAGCGGACCCCCCGCCCCGGCCCAGGGAGCCGGGCCGTCACCCGGTCGGCCACGTCCGGCGTGACCCGCACGGAGCATCCAGCGCCACCGCCGGTGACCCGACACCTGGGACGTGGACACCCGACAGCGCGCCGCGCTCTCCCCGTGCCCCCGCGGCGCGGGGTGCCCGGGGTCCTCGCGCTGCCGGGTGCGCGCGGGAGGTGTCCGCGAGGAGCGGCGCGTCCGTCACGGACGGTGCACCCTGGGTGCCGTGGGCACCGCCCGGCCGTCGTCGCGCCGCCCTCCCGCGGGTGGTCCGCCGTGAGCACCACCGGCCTCGCGGGAGCGCTGCGCGCCGCCCGGGGCGGCGGGGTGCGCACGCGCCCCGAGCACGTCGTCCTGGCCGTCTTCCTGCTGCTCGTCGCGCCCGTCTACCTGCTGCTGCCGGCCGACGGGCTCTGGCGCCCGTCCCTGTACTGGACGGTGCTCGCCGCCTCCGTCGCCGCGCTGGTCGTGGCGGTCAGCCGCTCGCCGTGGCGGCGGCGCTGGACCCTCGTCGTCCTCGCGCAGTTCGGCTTCATCGCCGGTGAGGCCGTCAGCGCCGTCGCGCAGCTGAGCCACGAGCGGTTCGTCCTGCCCGTCTCCGCCGACGCCGCCTTCGTCACGGCGGACCTGCTCCTGCTGGCCGGGGTACTGCGCCTGACCCGGCCCCCCTGGCGCGTCTCGCGGGGGGTCCTCGTGGACACGCTCGTGGTGGCCGTCAGCGTCGGCACCCTCCTCGTGCTCTTCGCGCTGCTGCCCGCCCTCGACGGCGCCCGGGGGGCGGCCGCGACGCTGACGGCGGCGTTCTTCCCCCTCTTCGACATCGCCGTGGTCGTCCTGCTGGCCCGCACGGCGGGCTGGAGCGGTCACCGGCCCCGCGCCTACTGGTTCCTGGCCGCGGCGCTGGCCGGGACCGTCGTGGCCGACCTGTCGTACGCGCTGTGGGTGGCCGGGACGGGGTCCTACCTGCCGCCCGCGGCCGTGGAGCTGTGCTGGCTGTCCTTCTACGTGCTGTGCGCGGCGGCCGCCGTCAGCCGCAGCGCCGTCGCCCTGGGCTCCGCGCCCGCCGGCCGCGACACCGGCCAGCTGCGCCTGCCCGTGCTGGGCGTGGCCGCGGTCGCGCTGCCCCTGGCCTCGCTGGCCGACGAGCTGCTGGACCTGGGGGCGCACGACCACGGGCCGTGGCTGCAGGCGGGCACCGTCGTCGTCGTCCTGCTGGTGCTCGTGCGCCTGTCCGGTCTGCTGCGCGCCGTGCAGGCCCAGCGCAGCGAGGTGGAGCGCCTGGCCGAGACCGACCCGCTGACCGGGCTGCCCAACCGCCGCGCCTGGGACGCGGCCGTGGCGCGCGCCTTCGTCGCCGCCCGCGCGGCCGGCACCCCCATGACGGTCGCCATCGTCGACCTCGACCGCTTCAAGCAGTACAACGACGCCCACGGCCACGACGGCGGCGACGACCTGCTGCGCGAGGCCGCGCGCGCCTGGGGCGGGTCGCTGCCCGGCGCGTTCCTGGCCCGCTGGGGCGGGGAGGAGTTCACGGTCCTGCTGGCGTGCGGGGCGCAGGAGGCGGTGCAGCGCCTGGCGGCCGTGCACCGGGGCGTCCCGGACGGGCAGACCTGCTCGATCGGGGTGGCCACCTGGGACGGCGCCGAGGTGCCGATGGCGACCCTGGCGCGCGCCGACCAGGCCCTCTACCGGGCCAAGCGCACGGGCCGCGACCGCACCGTCGTGGCGCCGGACCGGGCGGAGGCGCTGGCCGCCGAGGTCGGCGGCTGACTCTGGGCGGACCCGGTCAGCGGCGGGCGGTGCGCGGCCACGGGTGCGCGCGCACCAGCAGCACCCCCGGGTCCACGGCGACGGACACCCGCCGGGCCGCGCCGACCGGGTCGCCGTCCAGCTCGACCTCCTGCGGGGCCTCCAGCCGCACCTCCACGGTGCGACCGCGCAGGTGCTGCACGCGCCGCTGCCCGCGCCGGTCGCGGGTCAGGATCGCCCAGGCGACCTCGCCCCAGCCGATGCCGCCGCGGGGGGAGAGCACGACGGCGTCCAGGTAGCCGTCGTCGATCTCGGCGTCGGGCATGAGCACGAGGTTGCGCGTCAGCTTCCCGCAGTTGCCGACGATCACCCCGCGGGTGCGCACCTGGTGCCAGGGCCCGTCGTCGACCCGCACGCCCGCCCGCGCCTGCGGTCCCCACAGCGCCCGCGCGCCCGAGACGACGTACGCGCCGTAGCCCAGCCGCCGCTTGAGCCGGTCCTCCACGCCCGCCATGACGGCCGCGTCGAAGCCCAGGCCCGCCATGACGAGGAACAGGTGCCGCTCGGGGACGGGGTCGGAGCCCGTGCGGTCCACCTCCAGCCAGCCCACGTCCACCGGCTGGTCGGGGGCGGAGAACACCACGTCGAGGGCGCGGGCCAGGTCGGTGTGCGGCAGGTCGAGGTTGCGGGCCAGCAGGTTGGCGGTGCCCGCCGGCAGCACGCCCATCGGCACGCCGGTGCCGGCCAGCGCCTCGGCCACCGAGCGCACGGTGCCGTCCCCGCCGCAGGCCACGACGACGTCCACGCCCGCGGCCAGCGCCTCGCGGGCCTGCTCGGCGCCGTGCTCGGTGGGCGTGGTGCGCAGCCACAGCGGCTCCTCCCAGCCGTGCTGGCGGAACGCGGCGTCCACGTACGCCTGCCGGCGCAGCTGCGCGGCGGGGTCCAGGTCGCTGAACTTCGACAGGTTGACCACGACCGCGGCCCGCTGCCGGCGCACCGTCGCGGGGGCGGGCGGCACGTGGTCGGGCACCTGCGGGCGCGGGGTCTCGAACAGGGCGCGGTAGCGGCGGGCGGCGCGGCGCTCGCGCAGCCACAGGCCCGTCACCACGACCAGCGCCACCGCCAGCGCCACCGTCGCGGCCAGCGGGACGGCGACGAGGGCGTCGCTCGCCTGGAGATCACCGCCGGCCACCCCGGCACGCTACCGGCCCGCCGGCCGCGCCACGGCCGCCCCGGTGCGCCCGCCGGGCCCGGCGCTAGGGTTCTGCGGGTGATCGACCTGCGACTGCTGAGGGACGACCCGGAGGCCGTCAGGGCCAGCCAGCGCGCGCGGGGCGAGGACGACGCGGTCGTCGACGCCGCGCTGGCCGCGGACTCCCGCCGCCGCGGCGCGATCGCCGAGTTCGAGCGCCTGCGCGCGGAGCAGAAGTCCCGCGGCAAGGACGTCGCCCGCGCGCAGGGCGAGGAGAAGCGGGCGCTGCTGGCGTCGGTGAAGGAGCTCGCCGACCGCGTCAAGGCCGCCCAGGCGGAGGCGGACACGGCCGCGGCGGAGTTCGAGGCGCTGCTGGGCCGCATCCCCAACGTCGTCGAGGACGGCGTCCCGCCCGGCGGCGAGGCCGACTTCGTCGTCCTGGAGGAGGTCGGCGCCCGGCCGGAGCTGCCGGAGGGGCTGACCGCCTGGCGCGACCACCTGGAGCTGGGCGAGGCGCTGGCCGCCATCGACACCGAGCGCGGCGCGAAGGTCTCCGGCTCGCGCTTCTACTTCCTCACCGGCGTGGGCGCGCGCCTGGAGCTGGGGCTGCTGAACCTGGCGGTCGCCAAGGCGCTGGAGGCCGGGTTCACGCCGATGATCACCCCGACGCTCGTCAAGCCGCAGGTGATGGCGGGCACCGGGTTCCTCGGCGCGCACGCCGCGGAGGTGTACCGGCTGGAGGAGGACGACCTCTACCTGACGGGCACCTCGGAGGTGGCGCTGGCCGGCTACCACGCCGACGAGATCCTCGACCTGTCCGGCGGCCCGCTGCGCTACGCCGGCTGGTCGGCCTGCTACCGCCGCGAGGCCGGCTCGTACGGCAAGGACACCCGCGGGATCGTGCGCGTCCACCAGTTCCACAAGGTGGAGATGTTCTCCTTCTGCCGCCCCGAGGAGGCCGCCGAGGAGCACCGGCGGCTGCTGGGCTGGGAGCGGGAGGTCCTGGACGCCGTCGAGGTGCCGTACCGCGTCATCGACGTCGCCGCGGGCGACCTGGGCTCCTCCGCGGCCCGCAAGTACGACTGCGAGGCGTGGATCCCCTCCCAGGGCGCCTACCGGGAGCTGACGTCGACGTCGAACTGCACGACGTTCCAGGCGCGCCGGCTCGGGATCCGCGAGCGCCAGGGCGCCGACGCCGGCGGCGGCACCCGCCCGGTGGCGACGCTCAACGGCACGCTGGCGACCACCCGCTGGCTGGTGGCGATCCTGGAGAACCACCAGCAGGCCGACGGCTCGGTGCGCGTGCCGGAGGCGCTGCGTCCGTTCGTGGGCCTGGACGTGCTCCAGCCGGTGCGCCCGCTGCCCGCGCCGTAGGGTCGTCGGGTGGACACGGGGACGGGTGCGGGCGGGGAGCTGCTGGTCTGCCTGGACGTCGACGGCACGATCGTCGACCACGACGAGGCGCTGTCGGACCGGGTGCGCGAGGCGGTGCAGCGGCTGGCCAAGAGCGGCGCGCACGTCGTGGTCGCCACGGGGCGCTCGCTGCACGGCGTCCTGCCGGTGGTGCAGCGCCTGGGCCTGGACTCCGGGTACCTGGTGTGCAGCAACGGCGCGGCCACCGTGGAGCTGGACACGGGCGTCGCCGAGGGCTACCGGGTCGTGTCGGTGCACACGTTCGACCCCTCCGCGGTCGCCGGGGCGCTGCGCGAGGACCTGCCCGCTGGCCTGTTCGCCGTGGAGGTCCTGGGCCGCGGGTTCAAGGTGACGGCGCCGTTCCCGGACGGGGAGCTGACCGGTGAGCTGGAGGTCGTGCCCTTCGAGGAGCTGTTCGCCGAGCCGGTGCTGCGCGTCGTGGTCCGCAGCCCCGAGCACACGAGCGCGCAGTTCCTGCAGCTGGTCGACAAGGTCGGCCTGCACGGGGTGGCGTACTCGGTGGGCTGGACGGCGTGGCTGGACCTGGCCCCGGAGGGCGTGACGAAGGCGAGCGCGCTGGAGGACGTCCGCGAGCGCCTGCGGGTGCCGCCGTCGGCGACGGTCGCGGTCGGCGACGGGCGCAACGACGTGGAGATGCTGCGCTGGGCCGCGCGCGGGATCGCGATGGGCAACGCGCCGCAGGAGGTCAAGGACGCCGCCGACGCGGTGACCGGCGACGTGCGCGACGACGGCCTGGCCGACGTCCTCGACGACCTCCTGCGCTGACTCCCTCCCGGCGCGCGTGGGGGAGGATGGGGCGGTGACGACGGAGCCCGCCACCGGTACCCGCCCCGACGCCGACCGCGCCGACGCCGAGCGCGCCTTCGCCGCCGGCTGGGGCCTGGTCGCCACCGACCTGGACGGCACCGTCATCCCCCGCGAACGGCCGCTGTCGCAGCGCACCCTGGCGGCGTTCGCGGCGTGCGCGCGCGCCGGCGTCCCCGTCGTACCGGTGACGGGCCGCCCACCGCGGTGGGTGACGCCGCTGGCCGCCGAGGCCGGGCTGGCCGGGCAGGTGGTGTGCGCCAACGGCGCTGTCGTCTACGACCTGGACGCCGACCGGGTGGTGCGCGAGCACGTCATCGACCGCGAGGTCGTCGAGGAGGTGACGGCGCGGCTGCGGGCCGCCCTGCCCGGGACCGGTTTCGCCCTGGAGGCCGTCGTCGGGTTCCGCCGCGAGGACGCCTACGCCACCCGCTTCGACACCGGCCTGGAGCAGCGGGTCGGCGCGATGGGCGACCTGCTGGCCGACGCCCCGCCGCTGGTGAAGGTCCTGGCCAAGTGTCCGGGCGTGCCCAGCGACGAGATGCTCGCCGTGGCCCGCCGCGAGGTGGGGCACCTGGTGAACGTCACCCACTCCAACGCGGTGGACTCCCTCATCGAGGTGATGGCCGCCGGGGTCAGCAAGGCGTCGACGCTGGCGGAGGTCGCCGCCGACCGCGGGGTGGGCGCGGGCGGCGTCGTGGCGTTCGGGGACATGCCCAACGACCTGGAGATGCTGCGCTGGGCGGGCCGCTCGTACGCGGTGGCCGACGCCCACCCGGACGCGCTCGCCGCGGCCGACGACGTCGCCGGCACGTGCGAGGAGGACGGTGTGGCGCAGGTGCTGGAGCGGCTGCTCAGGCTCCGCGGGGAGTGATCCGCCCGACGTGCACGACCTCGACGGGCACGCCGTCGACGGTCGGGGGCAGCTCGGGCAGCTCGTCGTCGGTGGCGACGTTGACCTTCACCGCCCAGGAGCTGGACACGCGCGTCAGGCCGATCCCGTTGACGCGCGCGTCCCCGGCGAGCATCGCCTGGACGTGCGCCTTCGCCGCCCGCGCGAGCTCGCGGTCGGGCGCTCCGTCGGGGAGGGCGCCAGCGGTCACACCAGCAGTGTCGCACCCAGCCGTTCCAGCGCCAGGCCGATCGGGTTGCAGAAGGTGAGGCCGGTGCCGTCCTCGCCGCCGCGCTCGCTGCCGGCGAAGAGCAGTCCGACGGCCTGGCGGGTGTCGGGCCGGTAGACGAGGGAGCCGGAGTCCCCGCCGGCGGAGAAGGGCCCGCCGCTGCCGGTGACCTCGACCTGCCCGTCGAAGGAGACGACGCCGACGGGGTACTCGACGGCCACGTCGTCCAGCTCGATGGCGCTGATGCGGCCGGTCGTCCAGCCGGTGGTGCGCCCGACCTTCTCCACGGGGACCTCGTCGTCGGGCTCGGCCCAGCCGACGAGGCGGCCCACGGGGTAGGTGGGGTCCCAGTCGCCGTCGCCGACGTCCTCGAGCAGGGCGATGGCGGCGTCGACGGCGTTGCCGCCGCCGGCCTCCAGCGGCACGGCGCGCGCGAGCTGGCCGACGCGGTCGCGGGCACCGCCGCCGTCGGCGGGCCCGGGCTGCAGGACGGCGTCGCGCAGCGCGGCGCGGTCGGAGTCGGCGAGGACGTGGTTGTTGGACAGCGCGTAGACGCCGTCCGAACCCTCGATCCGGACGAAGGCGCCCAGGGTGCCGGCGGTGACGTCCTCGTGGGCGATGGACAGCCCCGGGTGCAGGGGGCGCACGCGCCGCTGCAGCGAGCCGGGGGTCCAGGTGCGGTCGGCGGTGGGGGCGGTGAGGGCCACGACGCGGCCGACGTCGCGCACGTCGACCTCCTGCGCGGCGCTCGTGCCGCCGGTGAGGGTGCGGGTGCGGTCCAGCAGGGCCTCGCCGCGGGGGCCGGACCAGCGCACGGCGAGGCCGTAGCGGGGCCCGTCGGCGCCGCGCCCGAGGACGCTGATGCCCACGGAGGCGACGCCGGCGGGTGCGCCGGCGGCCTGCGCGGTGGTCGTCAGGGCCTCCGCGCGCAGCCGGGCCTTCAGCTCGCGGGCGTTGTCGATGTGCACGGCGGCGTCTCCTCGGTCCGGGTGCTGCTGCGTCGCTGCGGTTCGTGACGCCGGGTGGTGGCGCCGCGGCTCACTGTGGCACCCGCGTCCGACAGGGGCACCCGTGCGAGGCTCGACGGGTGGACCGGGATCGGTTGTTCTGGGCGTCGGTGGTGCTGTTCGCGGGGACGGTGGCCCTCAGCGCGGCGCTGCTGCCGGAGCGGGTGCCGCTGCACTTCGGCGCCGCCGGCGACGTGGACCGCTGGGGCACGCGGGCGCAGGCGCTGACCTTCGACGTGCTGGTCGGCGGGGGCGTGGTGGCGCTGCTGGCCGTGCTGGTGCGGACCGTGCACCGGGTGCCGCTGGAGTGGGTCGACGTCCCGCACAAGGACGTCTGGAGCGCCCCCGAGCACGAGCCGGAGCTGCGCCGGCGGATCCGGGAGGACCTGGCGGAGTTCGGGGCCGCGACGGTGCTGCTGCTGGCCGTCGTGGTGCTGGCGACGCTGCACGCGGCGCGCACGGGCAGCGGTCAGGTGCCGTGGTGGGCGGTGGCCGCCTTCGCGCTCTACCTGGCGTACGCGGTGCTCTTCGGCGTGCGCAACGTCCGCACCCGCTACCGCCCGCCGCCCGGCTGATCCCTCCGCCCCCACCCTTCGTGATCTTGCTGGGAATCCCTGCATGATCACGGGGGAAGGGGTTCAGGGGGTGGGCGGGCCGCCGGGCGGCAGGCCGGCCAGCTCCTCGGCGCGGACCACGGCCCGCTCGACGGCCTCGACGCTGCCCGCGCCCACCCGCAGCAGGGCGGCGGCCTCGGCGGCCTGCGCGCACGCGGTCGCGGTGCGCGTCAGCCGCCGGTGCACCTCGGGGTGCTCGCCGTCGGGGCCGGCGGGCACGAGGAACTCCGTCGACGGGGCCTCGGCCTGCGCCCGCACGGCGCGGGCGCGGGCGGCGCGGGCGACGAGGTCCACGCGCGGCAGGTACGCCTCCAGGGCCGTGCGCGCCGGGCCGGGCGGGCAGCCGTCCGTGACCTGCTCGAAGCGGCGCACCGAGCGGTCGACGGTGTGCGCGGCGCGCGCCCAGACGCCCTCGCCGAGGGGGTCGGGCGCGCGCCGCCAGAAGGCGAGCCTCACGGCCGGGGGGGGGGGGGGGGGGGGGGGGGGGGGGGGGGGGGGGGGGGGGGGGGGGGGGGGGGGGGGGGGGGGGGGGGGCGGGCGGCCCGGCGG